>QBYC01000003.1 GCA_003283025.1 Pelagibacteraceae bacterium AG-325-C03 | reverse complement strand
AATCATAGATAGTGAAATTAAAATAAAGAAAAATGGCATTCCAGAAACTTTCAATGAATTTAATTATATTAAGTCAATCGGATTTTCTGATAAAAAATTATCTGAACTCACAAATATCTCTGAATCAATGATCAGAAAGAAAAGAACTGCATTAAAAGTTTTACCAGTTTATAAAAAAGTAGACACTTGTGCTGCAGAATTTAAATCTTTTACTCCATACATGTACTCTACTTATCAAAGAAATTTCACTTCTTTTATAGAATGTGAATCTAGTCCTTCTCAAAGGAATAAAATTATAATACTTGGCGGAGGTCCTAACAGAATTGGTCAGGGAATTGAGTTTGATTATTGCTGTTGCCAAGCTAGTTTTGCTCTTAAAGAGGCTAAGTATGAAACAATTATGATTAATTGTAATCCAGAAACTGTATCAACAGATTACGATACAAGTGATAGATTATATTTTGAACCTTTAATTGATGAATATGTTTTCAATATTATAAAAAAAGAGAAATCAAAAGGAAATGTAAAGGGTGTGATAACCCAATTCGGGGGTCAAACTCCTATTAAACTTGCAAAATTTTTACACGAAAATCATCTTCCAATCTTAGGAACGCAATATTCATCGATTGATCTTGCTGAAGATAGAGATAGATTTAGACATCTTTTAATTAAGTTAAATTTGAAACAAGCTGAGAACGGAATAGCTAAAACCTTCCCTCAGGCTATAAAGATATCTGATAAAATAGGTTTGCCTTTAATGGTAAGGCCTTCATATGTGCTAGGTGGTAGAGCCATGGAAATTGTTCATGAAAAAAGTCAACTTGAAAACTTTGTTAAGGAGGCATTTAAGGTTGCAGACAAAAATCCTATTTTAATTGATAAGTTTATCGATAATGCAATGGAAGTAGATGTTGATGCGATATCAGATGGTAAAAATGTTTTTGTTGCTGGTATTATGCAACATATTGAAGAAGCAGGTATACATTCAGGTGACTCCGCATGCAGTTTACCTCCCGTATCAATTAAACCTTTTTTAATTAAAGAAATCGAAAATCAAACAAAAAAATTAGCTTTAGCACTTAAAGTCAAAGGTTTCATGAATGTTCAATATGCAATTAAAAAAGATGAGATTTATGTAATAGAGGTGAATCCAAGAGCTAGTAGAACTGTTCCATTTGTTTCAAAAGCAAAAAATTTACCACTTGCTAAAATAGCTTCGAGAGTGATGTCAGGAGAAAAATTGACTAAATTCAATTTAAAAAGCAAAACTAAAGATATGTTTGCAGTTAAAGAAGCAGTATTTCCATTTAATAAATTTCCAAACAGTGATCTATTGTTAGGTCCAGAAATGAAATCAACGGGTGAAGTTATGGGTTTTGATAAAGACTTTGGAATGGCATTTGCTAAAAGTCAAATCGCAGCATCAAATTCTCTTCCTAAAAAAGGTTTAGCGTTTATATCTTTAAAAAATAGTCATAAGGAGGAAGGAGTGCAATTAGCAAAACAATTAGTTAAGTTGAATTTCAAACTTTGTGGAACTGGAGGGACTGCTGATTTTATAAATCAGCATGGAATTCAGTGTAAGAAAATAAATAAAATAAATCAGGGATCTCCGCATATTGTTGATGTTCTAAATGCTAAAAAAATAGCTTTGGTTATTAATACAGGAGGTGGAAATAGTGAGGCTCAATTGAGTGACGCTGTAGCTTTAAGAAGAGCTACTTTGGCCAATAGAGTGCCATACTGCACAAATATGTCTACGGCCAAGGTTTGTTTGGAGGGCATTAAATCTTTGAAATTAAAAGATATTACTGTCACTTCTTTACAAGATATTTAGCTTTTCACTTTCCAATCAGTCTTGAAAGTTACATAGTTTATTTGAATACATCTTCTTTCTTTTTTAATTTCTTTTTTTTCCATCCCGTGCCAAGTGTTAGGCCCGCTTGTAAAGAAATATCCATAATTATGTTTATAGGGAACAGTTTTTACCTTTTTTAATTTTACATCATAAAAATCTGTTCCCAAGTTTTCTGACTCGTTATGTTGATTAACAAAAACTATTGAAGACATTAATTTTTCTTCAATATCACAATGTGGTTTCAACCAAAAACCTTCCCGGTCACAAATTACCTCTAGTCTTACATAAGAATTACTTAAATCTTTTCCAATTAATGAACCTATCTTTTTATAAACTTCAGGAGATCTTAATTCTTGGATAAATTTTGTTAAATTAGGAAATTGGTATTTGTTATCTTCAGTAACATAGCATCTAAGTTTTTTTGCCTTACCTCCATCCTTTATTCCCGCTCGAAAAGCTCCCTCACCACCGTCTAAAGCTCTTGTTCCGTCATAGTTTAAATTTTGCTTTTTGGGATCAGCTATCTCTGCTTTGCAAATTTCGTCTATAGCGTTTTGAGTTAGCGGTTGATTAACTTCAAAATGCTTAAAGGGATCGCTAAATGATTTAGTTCTTGTATCTAATGATTTAAATAATTCCATTTTCTCTCATTTTTGCTTTAACTATTGGAGCAATTCTGTTCACTTCATTTAAACTCTTATAGCTCCAACTTTCAACTCTATCTTTTATTTCTCTTGTTATACCTAAATCTTTAAGTTTTGAATAAAATTTTTTAAATCTTCCAATAGGCTTAAAAGACTTCATCATTGCAATATAAACAGGTTTTCCAGTCATAGCTGCTTCTGAGATCATAGACGTAGAGTCGCATGTTACAATTAAATAATTTGCAATTGCTAATGCTGAAAGATAAGCTTTTTTATCGACAGTTTTCACTACATGATGATCTTCATTAAATGTATTAAATGCTATTTTTATGATATTTTCAGGTGTTCTATAAGATGGAATAACAATTATCTTAAATCTATCTAGGGTAAACAAAGTTTTTACTTTATTGAAAAGTTCATAAATTTGTCTTTCAGAATAATTAAAATATTTATTTGGACCACCAATAATAAAGGTAACTAATTCCCTTTTCTTGTCTTTTTCTATTCCTAAATAGTGAGCGTTATCATTAATTTCTTTTTTGTTTAGATAATGTATGGCGCCCGTTGTGTTAATTATATTTTCACCTTTTAAATTATCGTGTTCAGGACTTACAATAAGGTCAAAATGTTCAAAAGAAATTTTAGGATCTTGAATATGAATATTAAAGATTTCATTACCAAGTCTTTTTTTTAAAGCTATTGATGGTATTACACTCTTTCTTCCACAAGATATAATTACTTTACTATCACACACAAATTTACTTTTAACCAAACTTTCCGAAATTGGACTGATTCGAGGTGGAATAAGATTCCAAAAAGATTTTAATTCTATTTTTTGATGTTTGTAACTTAGGCCTAATGCTTTAGCTAATCCCTCGACTTGACTAATCATTCCATGCATACCTTGCGTTAAAAGAAGTGCTTTTAATTCTAACATTAATTACTATATAACCTTTAAAATATGGATAATAAATCAACTAAACATACAAAAGTGTTAATACTTGGATCGGGACCAGCTGGTTATACAGCGGCTATTTATGCGGCTAGAGCTATGCTTAAACCAATACTTGTTCATGGTTCTCAACCTGGGGGACAGTTAACTACCACAACTGATGTTGAGAATTATCCTGGATACTCAAAAGTGATTCAGGGGCCTTGGCTTATGGATGAAATGAAAGGTCAGGCGGAAGCAGTCGGTACTGAAATGATACAAGATCACATTAATAAAGTAAATTTGAAAAAAAAACCCTTTGAAGCAATTGGTGATAGCGGTCAAATTTATACCGCAGATAGTTTTATTATTTCAACTGGAGCACAAGCAAGATGGTTAAATATAAAATCTGAACAGGAATTTAGAGGTTTTGGAGTATCAGCATGTGCTACTTGTGATGGTTTTTTTTTTAAAGACAAAGAGGTTGCTGTTGTAGGTGGCGGAAACGCTGCAGTTGAAGAAGCTATGTTTTTAACAAAATTTGCATCTAAAGTTAAACTTATCCATAGAAGAAATGAACTAAGAGCAGAAAAAATGCTTCAAGAAAAACTAAAAGCAAATAAAAAAATTGAAATAATTTGGGATAGTGTAGTTCATGAAGTTTTAGGAGATAAGGAGCCTAAAGGTGTAAACGGAATTAAGATAAAAAATGTCAAAAATAATAAAATTACAGATATTAGAATCCACGGACTGTTTATAGCTATTGGTCACGACCCAGCAACTTTACTGTTTAAAGATCAGCTTAAAATGGATAAAGAGGGATACTTGGTTACAAAATCAGATTCTACTGAAACTAATATACCCGGGGTATTTGCAGCAGGGGACGTAAAAGATAAAGTATTTAGGCAAGCAGTTACTGCTGCCGGAATGGGGTGTATGTCTGCACTTGAAGCAGAGAAATTTTTAGCCTCATCATAATATCTTTATTTTAATAAATCCAATATTTTCATAATTAATTTTTATTTTATCATTTTCTTTTAAAGTGTATGGCTGTGTTAAAGAACCACAAAGTAAATAATCTCCTTTATTAAAGTTAATTTTTTTACTTTTAAATTCATCAATAAATACTCTTAATGACTCTCTTGGATCTACTCTCTTTTGGCCAATATAAGATGGTTCAGATAAATTACCATTTACATTCAAGCTTATTTTAATATCGTTTATATTCACATTTTCCCAATTTTTAATTTCTTCACCAATAATTATTTTTCCACCATTCCCATGGTCAGCTATACCTAAATACATTTGAGTTAATTTATCAAATTTTTCTTTTGAAGTTTTTTTGTACCTTGAAGAGGTGATATCAATAGCTATGTATAAGCTTAAGTGTTTTAATTTGGTGTTTAAACTATTGTCTATTTTTAGATTTTTTTTAAATTTAAAAGCGTATTCACATTCTAAATTTGACGCGGGTATATCTGTGAATTTTATTGCACAATTAGACTCTAAAATCGTTTCCTCAAATATTTTACCTGGCACTGGTCCATCAAAACTCTCATCTAATTGCACTTCTTTTGAAACTGCTCCTATTTTCCAACCCAACGTTTTTTTATTTAACTTCTCATAAAAAGTATCTAAGACGTTGTATGCTTCTTCACGAGTTTTAGGTATCTCGCTTCTATTAAATTTATTGAGATCTATTGTTTTTTTTTTTAACCAAGCATCTGCTAGTTCATTGCCTAACTTATTCATATAAAAATTATATATAACTTTTAGATTTAATTTGATTATTATTAATTAATGATATTAATACATCATGAAATTATCAATCAATAAAGCTGAATTTGCTAATACTTCGCTTGAAGAAATATCAGAAGCTTTAAAAAAAGGGTTAGATAAAAACTATAAGTCAGTTGAAATATCTATCGAAAATTGTCCTGATCTAACAAAATGGGACTGTCCGGCTTCTGGCCTAAGTGGAAATCAAAAAATTATTGATGTTGGCGGCGAACCTTATATGCACGATAAAAGATTTATTGGTGCTGAATTTGATTTTGAAGAGATTGCAAAAAGAATTGGATCTGAAAAATCTTATGCTTTAGGAGCAGGATCTGGTGCTATGTCATGTTTAGATGGGCATTGTGGTGAGTTAGTTATTAATGAAAATTTAATTAATAATGAGTCTAGATCAATAATTGCTCAAGTAGACGAGCAAAATAATTGCAAAGCTTCAAAATATTCTGCTCGAAAACACGGTGGTTTAGGAAATATTTACTACTCTGATGGAAAAATTGGAAAAGTTATTAAGATTATAATTAAAGGAAGATCTGGTGAACAAGGTTCTCTACCTCAAGCTATGCGTAAAGCTTTGAGTGATAATCTTTCAATTGCAAATAACAATCATGTGGCCGTAGCAGGTATTTTTAGAATTTTAAAAGGTAAAATTAAATCTCATGTTCAACCAGACTACGATACTATTAAACATGAATATTACGACCCAAAACAAATGAAATGTGTGAAAGATTTTTTACAGTTCTATGAACCTATTGGGCCTCATTTTCAATGCTACTCAATTCTTTGGACTGGTGATCCTACAGGAGGAAAACTTAATTTAAGGGAGTCGGGTGAACACACTCATTTTCACTCCTATAAAGGAACCCAAGATGCTGGTCATTATCATTTCGATGTAACACCTAATGATATTGAATATGAGTGTTATTTTAATATTGCCCCTGAAGTTCATAGGGTAAATAATATTTATAAAAAATTGAAAAGTACAAAATAGTTTGTTTTAATATAAATGTGAAAAATATTTATACTTGGGCAGCTAATCCTACAAAAAGAACTGTCACTGTGGGTGATATAATAGAAGCTAAAGGAAAAAAAATTCTTACTCAAGTAACTGCTAATAACTCATTAGAGGCAAAAGCAGCTGAAGAAGCTGGTTTTGATATGATAATAGGTAGTGCTTCAAACGTTAAGAAGGTTAGAGAGGGATCTAAATTTCTTTTTTATACTGCGGCACTTGAACTACATAATTATCCTACAGCCGAGGATGTGCTACGTGGTGCCTTCAAAGCTTTAGAAAACGGTGCTGATGCAGTTATGACTGCAAGAAGTATGGACATAGTTTCTATGCTCGCAAAAGAAGATGTTCCAGTTATGGGTCATTTAGGTCTGGTTCCTAGAAAATCTACTTGGATTGGTGGATGAAGAGCTGTAGGCAAAACTGCTGATGAAGCATACGAACTATTTAAAAAATTTAAACGTTTAGAAGATGCTGGGGCTTTTTCAGCTGAATGTGAAGTTATTCCTGAAAATGTTATGGGCGAAATATCAAAAAGAACAAGTATTGTTACTGTATCCCTTGGATCTGGAAAAAAAGCTGATGTTATGTATTTATTCATGAATGATATATGTGGTGAACAAGAAAAGTCCCCTAGACATGCAAAAGCTTATACAAATTTAAAAAAGATGAAAGATGACATTGAAATTGAAAGAGTCAAAGCACTAAAAGCATTTATCAAAGATAGTTTAGAGGGAAAATTTCCTGGACCTGAAAACTCAGTTAATGTAAACGAAGAAATTTTAGAAAATTTTAAAAAAAAACTTTAATCTTTTTTAATTGGAATAGTTGGATGCCTAGTTGTAGATGTAACAATATTTACACCAAGCTTTGCCTCTCTTAATATAATATATAATCCAGCTCCAATTATTAAAAGACTTCCAAAGTAGACATTAAGACCTGGAAGGTCTTGAAACACTAAATATCCAATAATCCCTCCAGCAATTATTTGAATATATTGAGCGGAAGCAAATATTGATGACGGTAAATGTCTAGCTGAATTTATAACAAAAATTATAGCTACTCCTCTAAATGTACCACCCATCAAGTTTACAAATAAATCATTAATTGGCATCGGTTTATAAAAATAAACAGCAACAATTCCAGCAAATAAAATCATTAATAATTTTCCATAGATAAGAAAAGAAAACAAACTTTCCTGTTGTCCGTATTTTCTAACTATTAAATAACTAGCTGCTGGCAGAAACGGCATTATGATAGCAAGTATTCCTATTTTACTAAACTCATTACTAAAAGGATCAATAGCTATGATAGCTCCAATAAATCCAATTATAGTTGCCAAATACCTTCTCCAACTAACTTTTTCTTTTAAAAAAATAGCACCCCCAATTGTTAATAATAAAGGAATAGTAAAAATGATGCTGTAAAGTGTAGTAAGCGGTAAATAATAAGTTGAATAAACGAAACTACTCATAGCCAAAAACATTGTTAAGGTTCTAAAAAAATGAACAGTGAAACTTGCCTTTTTTAATTTATGCCAAGCATGTTTATATTGAGTATAAATTACTACAGTTATTAATGCTGCAAATGACGAAAACAAAACAATTTGAGTGGAGTGATATCTATTAATTAAATCTTTTGAAATTGTGTCCTGACATACAAATAAAAAGTAGCCTAACAAAGCTAACACAAAATTTGTGTAGTTGACCCGCTTAGTTACGGATTGCATTTAATAAATTATATGACGTTTGGTAAATCTCTTTTTGAGTTTTTAAAAGTTGGTAATGGATACTTATAAGTCCATTTTCTTGGAATACATTTATTTTTAGCCTCTTCCCACATCGCTATCCATTGTTTGTAATTTTTAACTTTAATATTTTTTTTATTTTTACTTTTTACTACAAAACTTGGTAATGGATCCCTTCCAGAATGTTGCCCTGTTTTATTAAATCTTAAATCCATACTTATTCTAAAATTTTTTGATTTATTTGGAAGAGAGCAATGGATTAAATACCTACTTAATAAAATAATATCACCAACATTAGCCTCTAAAGCAATAGTTTTTAAATCATCTATTTTTTCTTTACCTTTAATTTCAACTTGACCTTTGCTACCTGTATCATGATTTACTAAACCTAATTTATGACTTTCTTTAACAGCCAACATACATCCATTTTCTATTCTTGTTTTTGTAAAAGGTATCCAGCAAGTAACTAATTCAGTGCCCTTTTGACCTTTTTTGTTCATTACCCCAGCATCTTGGTGCCATGGGGTTCTGCCAACTAAACCATCATGTAAATTTTTTTTAGAAATTGCTTTTTCAGGTTGTTTTATTCTAGAATTTTGACAAGGATTAGAAGAAATTTCCTGTCCAAGTATTTTAGAAACTTTCTCTAAAATTTTATAATTTTTAATTAGATTAAAGATGGATTGGCTTGCAAAAAAATCGCTGTCTACATTAACATCTCGTGGAAGTCTTATATTAAAATATTGATCCAATTCTGGAATATTCAATTTAACTAAATGTGAGTATTTCTTTTTAAAGCTTAGCCCTAATACTCTTTTTTTATCTTTTTTAGGAACGAATCTATGAACTAGTCTGTTCATGATGAAAGCCATATCGTTTAATATTGGTTCTAAGTCTAATTTATAATCCAGAACATTTCGAATTCTGACAAAACCGTTTTTCTCGAATTCTTTTCTAATATTTTGAGCCATGGAATCTTAAGATAATTATAAAAACAATATCAAAACCAAATTATACTGCAAGTGCTTTTCTCATCTCCTCATCATCCATTTTCTTACCAAGATAAGCCTCGATCACGGCATTATCGTCTTTAACTTTCGATGGAGTTCCCTCAGCTATTTTTTGACCATGATCAAATACTGTTACTGTATTACAAGTATCCATCACTACTTTAAGAATATGTTCAATAATAATTAAAGTAAGACCGTACTTATCTTTTAATTGCATAATAATCTTCATAAGGTTATCTACGTTAACTGGTGACAATCCTGCTGCTGGTTCATCTAACATCAACAACTTTGGTTTCATAGCGATTGCTCTGGCTAATACTAATAATCTTCTCTGACCTCCAGAAAGTTCACTTGCATTTAGTTCAGCATAATCTGCTAAACCCACAAATGATAAAAGCTCCATCATTTCTTCTTTTATAGCTCTCTCTTGATCCCAAATTTTTTTTCTTCCCACAACTGCATCAATAAAACTATATGGAACTTTGGTATGGTAACCAGCCATCACATTATCAATTACTGTCATATCTTGATAAAGTCTTAAAAGTTGAAAAGTTCGAGATAAACCATATCCAGCTATTTTATATGGCGGTGTAAAGGTAATATCATGCCCATCAAACTCAATATAACTTCCTGGGTCGCTATCATATATTCCTGAGACTAAGTTGAAGAATGTGCTTTTTCCAGAACCATTTGGTCCAATGATGCCTCTTATTTCATTTTTTTTAAGTTCAAAATCTACTTTATCCATAGCTTTTAAACCGCCAAAAGATTTTGTTAGTTGTTTAGTTTTTAAAATCATTAAGTTTTTTCTGTTCCTGTTTTCTTTTTAAATCTTTTCTCTAAAAAGTATCTGTCAATAAAACCGCCAATACCTTTTGGCATAAATAAAATAGTTAAAACTATAGTTAGACCAAATATTAACAATTGGTATTTGTATAAAGGACGAGTTAAATCGTAAACAATTGTAATTATGACTGCTCCGATTATTCCTCCCCAGATATGTCCTAACCCTCCGAGCACGACCATAGCTAAAAAAGTTACCATCTCAATAACTGTGTAGTTATTTGGATGGATATATCCTGGCGGCATGTGGGCATATACAGCGCCCGCAGCACCAGCGAACATAGCGCTTAAAATAAATGCTAATATTTTATATTTCTTTACGTTAATACCGGCAGCAGCAGCACATATCGGATCCTCTCGTATAGACATAAATGCTCGACCAATTCCTGATCTTAAAATACTAAATGAAAAATAAACCGCAATTATCATTATGGTCATTGAAATAAAATAATATCTATCTGGTGAGTCAAAATTAAATCCCATTAAAGATGGAGTTGGAATATCTGAAATACCGAAAGTTGATCTAAAGAAATTTCCATTTTCAATAAATAATCTAATTGCCTCTCCTCCACCTAATGTTGCTAAGGCTAAATAAGGTCCTTCTAATCTAAAAGATGGTATACCCATTGCTACGCCAAAAAATGCAGTAACCACGATTGCTATTGGTAATGTGACCCAAAAACCTAAGCCCAAATAAAGAAATAACGTTCCAGCAGTATAAGAACCAACTGCAAAAAGTCCGACATGGCCTACTGTTACTTGTCCGCAATATCCTTTAACAATATTCAATCCTGCTGCAACTACTATGTTAACAAAAATAAGAGTTGCTAAATGAGACTGGTACACATCTGTAAAAATAACAGACGGCACAAGGGCAAGAATACAAAAAGCTATTATAAACGCGATAAAAGGATAGTTTCTAATTAATATTTTGAATTTTTCCATTAACCAGCTTCTTTCAAAAAGTAATCTGAGTCATGGCTTGATGTAAGTAATTTTTTATTAGTTTTCTTAATTTTTGGAAGATAGCTTACATTCTTAAATTTCCAAACGACAGGTTTGCTTAGCGCATAACTTCCATAAATGAAAAATCTTTTTTTACCTTTTTCCTCTCTAAATAATGTTACTCCGTGGTAGGAATTTGGAGTAGATTGAAAGAATATAACGCTACCTCTTGAAGGCGTAAATTCTTTAACTTTTGCTAATTCTGAAATACTTGGGAACCTTTTAAAACTTTTTCTTAGTTTCATATCTGTTTTTTTTTTAAATATTGTTAATGATCCACCATTCTTTTTAGGGATATCATTTAGGTAAATTAAAAAATTATAAAGTCTTGTCACATCATCTCTATGTGGTCTTAATCTATAGCCTCCTCTGGATACGGAAAAATCAATATCTAAATTTACATCTGGGTTTTTATAGGATTTTCCTAACATTTTTACTAATTCTTTTGAATTCATTAATCTTTTATTTGTATATTTTTGAGCTAAGAATTTCTTTGGCAAGAAGGTGTTTGACCATCCATAAGTTTTAAAAGTCCTTTTAAAACAATATTCAACTTTTCTATAAAACGATTTGCTATTGAATTGATTATATAATTTTCTCGATAATTTAGATTTTTTTAGATAGTTTTTGAAATTTTTTGAACCTTTATTAATTCTATTTCTTCCCCCTTGAATAAGATCATCAAAAGATTTAGCTTTTTTAATTTCATTAATAAGTATTTCACAATCTCTTGCTGATATAGCTTTTTTTCCAACCATTACTGGAAAATTGCTTTTAATTTTTGATAATTTATTAACGTCGATCATTTTTTTATAATTTCCTAATAAAAAATGAGCGGTAATTTTACCTACCGCTCATTAATTTTTATTTATTATAAACCAGCACTAGCGTTGAAAGTAACTGTACCTGCAACCGCTGTTTTAAAGTTTTTACCACCTCTTGTGTATTCAATCATAACAGGAGTTCTGTTGCCATCTCTACACTCAGGTGTACCTGATTTACAGAAATTAATTGGACCAGATGCTAAACCATTAAAGTCAGTAGTAGCTGCAATAGCGTCTCTTAAACTATTTCTATCAGCTGCTAAATCTCCAGTGAACTTAGTCTTCTTAAGAGCTATCTCTAAAATATCTAATAAGTCCATCATTTGAGAAAAGTCGTGTCCTGGTACAACACCGTATTTATCTTTTACCATTTTCACGAATTTTTTCGCTACAGGTCTTTTGTCAGACGCAGCAAATGCAGCAGCATATGTTACTCCTTTAGCAGCAGATCCAGCGTTTGTTGGGATCTCTACTTTTGAACCAATAGAAGCTGTTACTCTGTGAACAGATTTTGGAATTCCAACTTCATATGATTGAACTAGACCACGTACCGTCTCATCCATCAGTGCTGAAATTACAAGCACTTCTGGATTAGTAGCTTTAGCTTTTGTTAAGTAACTTCTAAAGTCAGTCTCTTTCTCACCTGACTGAACCATATAAGTAGGCTCAACATTATAGTTTTCTCTCATGTAATCAGCTAATGATAATGCAAAATCTTTACCAGCTGCATCAGGACCATAGATATAAGCTATTTTAGTACCTTGGTTTTCTGCAGTGTATTTACCTTGTACGATTTTGTAAAATCTAGATGATACAGGCACTCTGAAAATGTATTCACTACCTTTTTTAGTAATGTCTGCATTTGTAGAGTGAGGTATGATTTGTGGAACTTTAGCTTTGGCAGATACTGGTACCATTGGTAATGTAACTGAACTACAGCTTGATCCGATTATAACGTGAACTTTATCTTGATAAGCAAGTTTTGTTGCGTTTGCTACACCTTTCTCAGATTTACATTCATCATTATAAAGTGTTAAGTCAACTTTTTGACCGTTGATAGTGCCCTCTTTATTCCATAGAGCAACCGTATCTGTAATTAACTCTCCGTGTTTATATCCAACATCTGAAAGCATTCTGAATGAAACACCAATTTTAATTGTTTCTGCCTGAGCTAATGTTGTGATTACTAAACCTACGGAAAAGATAATTGTCGAAAAAACAAATTTTAGTTTGTTCATATTTCCCCCATTTGTTATTTAATTGTTGCTTAGGCTATAAAATAATAGTTATATTGTCAAAACGTTAAACATTTTATTTAATCGAAATTTTTGGGGGCAAGATTGTTAAAAGTAAATCAACTAGTTTCAGGTTATGGAACCGTCCAAATTTTAAACGGTGCAAACATGAAAGTTGAAAAACAATCCATAGTTGCATTACTTGGAGGAAACGGAACCGGTAAATCGACAATTCTAAAAGCTGCCTCAGGACTAATTAGATCATGGAAAGGAACAATAGAATTTAACAACGAAGAAATTCAAAATTTACCTCCACACGAAATTGTAGCAAGAGGTTTAGTTCAAGTAACACAAGGTAAAGATGTTTTTCCAGCAATGTCAGTCACGGAAAATTTAAGATTAGGTGGTTTTATCTTAAAAACAAAGCAAAAATTAAAAGATAATTTAGAAAAAGTTTTCAATTATTTTCCAAGATTAAATGAGAGAAAAGATCAATTAGCTGCGACACTTTCTGGGGGTGAGCTACAAATGTTGTGTATAGGTCGAGGCTTAATGTCTAATCCTAAAATGATAATGTTAGATGAACCTAGTGCTGCCCTAGCGCCTCAAATTGTTTTAGATATTTTTAAGAATATAAATAGAATTAGAAAAGATGGATTAACAGTTTTAGTTGTGGAACAGAACGTGAGAATGGCTCTACTTTTAGCAGATTATGGTTACGTTATTAAAGATGGCGTAATAAACGTCGAGGGAGAGAGTAAAAAACTTATGTATGATGAAAGCGTTAAAGAATCTTACTTAGGAGGTACAAAGGCAAATGTTTGAAAAATTTAGATTAGGAAAAAGAGGGGAGAATATTATATTTACTATTTTTATATTAATTTATGTTGCCTATTGCCTAAATAGTCCTGACATGAGTTTTGAGTCTTTTAAAACAGTAATTACCATTGGTTTATCTGTAGGTATTATTTATGGATTAGTAGCTCTAGGTATTTCATTAATTTATACAGGCTTAGATGTTGTTAATTTTTCTCACGGTGAATTTTTTATGATTGGAGCTTTCGCAGGCTTAACTATGTTCAATGTTTTAGGTAATCAAGATTGGATTTTTAACCTATTTCCTGAAGCCTATGGTTGGATTATTTATGTAGTTTGTCTTTTCACAGCATTTGTATCTATGGGATTATTCGGTGTTTTTATTGAAAGAATTTTTTTAAGACCACTTACAAAAAAAGGTGGCGGTTACACAGTTGCAGGAATGGGAATAATTATTTGTGGTTTTGGTCTTTCAGTTGTTTTAATTAATGTTGCCTATCTAATTTGGAACCCAGTTGCTAAACCTTTTCCAGCTGAGCTTGGTCTTCCAATGGAAATTGGAGGATTATTTTTACCTATCACTTATGTGTGGATGATTTTTGTGGGTTTATTTGTTGCTGGAGGTCTTTGGTTCTTTTTAAATAAAACAAAAATGGGTTTAGGTATACGGGCTGTAGCATTTTCAAAAGATGTATCAAATTTAGTTGGAATTAATGTTCCTTTATATATCTCAATAATTTTTGGTATCGCTTGTGCAATAGCTGGTATAGGAGGAACTTTAGTAGGACCAACATACCAAGTTGTTGTTTTTATGGGTTACATAATTTTAATGAAAGCTTTTGCTGCTGCTGTAGTTGGCGGCTTTGGTAATTTACCTGGTGCAATTGTTGGAGGCTTCACTGTTGGAATTTTTGAAACTGCGTCTTCTTTTTATGTTTCTGGAAGTCACAAAGATTTATATGCATTCTTATTAATGATTATAGTTCTTATGATCAAACCAACTGGTTTTTTTGGTGTACAAGTAAAAATGAAAGCCTAATGATTAAAAAAGATACAAAAGTAGCTGTATTAGGCGCTGGAGCAATGGGTTGTTTGTTCGGAGGTTTATTAGCAGAAAAAGGTCTTGATGTTGTTCTGATAGATGTTTGGAAAGAACATGTTAAAGAAATTAATTCAAAAGGTTTAAAAATGATGGGTCATGGTGGTGACCGAATTATAAAAATTAAAGCTACGACTGAACCTCAAAAACTGAATGAAGTAGATGCAATTATTGTGATGTGTAAAGCTACTGCATTAAAAACAGCACTAACAAACGCAAAAAATATTATTGGAGATAAGACAATGTTAATGTCGTTTCAAAACGGTATAGGGCACGAAGAAATAATGCAGGAAATTGCGGGGAAAGAAAAAGTTTTAGGCGGGTCTACAACTCAAGCTGCAAGTGTGCAAGGTCCTGGGATAATACAAAATCATGCAAGTTTACCTTCATGGATTGGTGAATACGAAGGAGGCGCAAGTGAGAGAGTAAAAGATTTAGCAGAAACTTTTACTGCTTATGGTTTGGAAACATTTACAGAGGAGAATATTAAAAAGAGAAAATGGATGAAATTATTTGCTCTTACAGCAATAGGGCCGCTATCTGCTATTTTTGATTTACACCATACAGATTTATATATCTCTAATAAAAATCAAGTAATGTCTAGAAAATTGGGTAAGGATATCATTCTTGAGACAAGAAATGTTGCTAAGGCGGATGGAGTTGATGTTACAGAAAATGAATGTTTAGATATGTTCAATCGAATTGTGGACTCTAGACAAACAAATAAATCTTCAATGGCCTTTGATGTTTTAAAAAAAAGAGCCTCTGAAATTGATTTCATTAGTGGTGCTGTTTCTAGAATAGGTAAAAGGCACGGAGTGAAAACACCTTTGAATGATTTAATGTATAATATTATTAAAATTAAAGAGGGAATGTATACTTAAATATACATGAGTAATGAAATCGTCTGGTCTCCTCCAGAAGAAATAGTAAAGAACTCAAAATTAACAAAATTTTTGAAATTTTGTAAGTTAAGCGACTATGATGAGCTTGAGAAAAAAAGTTATGCTGATCCTGGTTGGCTTTGGGAAAATGTTATTAAATTTTCTGATCTAAAATTTTATCAACCCTATGAGAAAATCATGGATGACAGCAAAGGAGAGCCATGGACAAAATGGTGTGTGGGTGGAAAAACAAATATTGTTCTTAATTGTATTGATCGACACAAAGAAAAAAAATTCTTTAGCGAAACTTTTATATTTGCAGAAAGAGAGGATGGAACTAAAAGTTCAATTACTTATGAGGAATTTAATAAGCAAATCTCTAAGGTAGGTAATGCTCTAAAGATAAATGGTTATCAAAAAGGTGATGTGATTGCACTCTATATGCCTCAGTTTATAGAAACCTACATTGCTTATTTTGCAATTTTAAAAATCGGTTGTATCGTTCTTCCGTTATTTTCTGGTTACGGTTCTAATGCTGTAGTTGAGAGATTAAATATTGCAAATGCAAAAGGTATTTTCACTGTAGAAAAAACTTTTAGAAAAGGAAAAGAAATAAAGATGTTTGATCTTATCAAAAATGATTTGGATCAAGTAAATTCTTTAAAAAAAGTTTTTTTATTAGGTGATGAAAAAGGTAAGAAAATTTTTAATTGGGAAAATTTTAAAAATGTTTCAGAAAAGTTAAAGACTGAAGAAATGGAAGCTGAAGACCCAGCGATAATTCATTTTACATCTGGAACAACTGGTAAACCTAAAGGGTGTGTGTATACACATATTGGTTTAGTGGCCAAGATGTCTTTCGATGAGGGAGTTTTAGCAGATTTTAAACAAACTGATGTTCATTTATGTATGGCGGATATGGGATGGATGGTTGGTTCTAAATCTGCAACTATCGCCTCGTCCCACGGTGCAAAAATGTTAATTGCAGAAGGTGTTCCAGATTTTCCTGACGAAATTAGATTTTGGAAACTAGTAGAAAAATATAAAGTATCTTGGACTGAATTATCTCCAGCATTAATTAGAACTCAAATGATTAGAGACAAAAATTTATTTAAAGATATAGATTTAAGTTCGCTTAGGATTATCTGTACTGGTGGTGAACCTTGGACTGAGAAACCTTGGAAATGGTTATTTGAGTTTATCGGTAAATCAAAAGTTCCTATAATGAACTCAGCGGGAGGAACTGAAGTATCTGGTTCTATACTTCATTGTTGTTTACATAGACCTTTTAAAGTTGGTTCATTTAATGCGCCTATTCCAGGAATGAGTCCAGGAATTATTACTAATGATGGAAAAGAGGTAGAGGTAAATCAAATGGGTGAATTAATAATGAGAAAGTCATCCATTGGTTTAACTAAAAGTTTATGGGGTGATGATGATCGTTATATAAATAATTATTGGACAGTAATAAAAAACTTTTGGGTACATGGAGATTTAGCTAGTAGAGATAAAGATGGCCACTGGTATCTTCATGGTCGGTCTGATGACACAATAAAAGTCTCAGGAAAAAGAATAGGTCCTTCTGAATTAGAGAGTGTTGTTGTTAAAAGTGGAAAAGTTAGAGAAGTAGCTGCGGTTGGTGTTCCTGATGAAAGTAGAGGATCTAAAATTATAGTATCCATTGTTCCTTTAGCTGAGAAAGACGAACTAAAAGCTGATTTTTTTGCTGATTTAATCATTAAAGATTTAGGGAAGTCATTTAAGCCTGATAAAATAATATTTGTAAAAGATTTACCTAAAACTCGAAATATGAAAATAATGAGGAGAGTTATAAAATCTTGTTTAACAAATGAGGATCCTGGAGATGTTTCTACTTTACTTAATCCAGAGTCCGTTGAGGAGATAAAACAGCATGCAATTTAAAGATATTCTTTATGAAGTTAAAGATGACTACGCTCATGTAATAATCAATAGACCTAAAGTTCTCAATGCTTTTACTCCCGTTACACTTCAAGAATTGAAGACTGCTTTAGATACAGCTGAAAAAGATAAAGAAGTTGGTGTGATAGTATTATCAGGTTCAGGCGATAGAGCTTTTTGCTCTGGTGGAGATATGAACTGGGAAAGTACTAAGGAATTCCAAGATCATGAGTACGAATTTCATATTCATTTAACAAAATGTAGTAAACCAATAATTGCTAAAGTCGATGGTTACGCTATTGGAGGAGGAAATCATATGGCTTACTTTTGTGATTTAACAATTGCTAGTGAAAATTCTATTTTTGGACAAAATGGTCCAAGAGTCGGATCCCCTGCTGGTGGTGCCATAGTTGCTCACTCAGCAAATATTTTGGGACATAAACGTGCAAGAGAAATGTGGATGACTTGCAAAAGATACTCTGCAAAAGAAATGATGAAATGGGGTATGGTTAATTCAGTTGTAAAAAAGGATAAATTAGATGAAGAAGTAAAAAAGTATGGAGATGAGATATTAAAAGCAGCTCCTACCTGTCTCAAAATTCTTAAAGCCAGTTTTAGAAAACAGTTTGAAGAAATTTTAAAAATTACTCAAAAAAGCATGATTGATGAAGTTGCGCCAAATTATTTTAAGACTGGAGAGCAAAGTGAAGGTGCTAAAGCTTTTTTAGAAAAAAGAAAACCAAACTTTAAAAAATTCAGATAAAGAATACCCCCTTTCTAAAGGGGGTATAATTTTTTAATTATTTTATTTAGTGTTTAAAATAGCGTCTATCATGCCAGAACCGTATTTATCACTATAACTTTTGTAAACCGGTTTTACAGCAGCAGCGAAGGCAGGAACGTTTGCTGTATTTATAACCATTCCTTTTCCTTTTAGATCTTTCATAGCTTTTTTAACAACTTTTGTTGTTAGATCTATCTCATACTTTTGAAGTTGAGCAGCAGCTTTTGTAATAGCTTTTTGTTGATCTCCGCTTAGTGAGTTCCAAGTTTTTTTTGACATTACAACAACTCCTGGTGGTCTGAAGTGTTGAGTGATGCTGTAATATTTTGAAACTTCAAAAAATTTGTCGTTTAAAACATTTCCTGCAGCATTTTCTCCACCATCTAGAACACCTTGTTTTAGAGCTGAATAAAGTTCTCCGTAAGCCATAGGAGTAGCGCTTCCGCCCATTGCATTAACAGTGTTAACCATCAGTGGACTTTTCATTACTCTTATTTTTAAACCTGCCATATCAGAGGGCTCATTGATTGGTTTTTTCCCATTGAACATATTTCTATATCCATTATCAAACCAAGCTAAACCATGCATATCTTTAGCGTCAAGCATTGCTAAAAATTTATCACCGATTGGACCACCTAAAACTTTTTTAAAGTGGTTAGTGTCTCTAAACATGTATGGCAAACTAAAAATATCAAACTCTCCAACAAAACCTGCCATTGGACCAGTTGATACTTGAGCCATTTGTATTGATCCTTGTTGCATTCCCTCTATGTAAGCTCTTTCACTTTTTCCTAGTTGACCTCCAGCCATTACTTTAAAGGTAACGCCAATTTTTTGTTTATTTACTTTATCAGCAAACCAATTTAAAGCGACGTTATGGTGGTGACTTGGGCCTGAAACTGAAGCAATTCTTATTGTAGTTTCAGCATAAGAAAAGTTAAAAAGAGTTAAGGTTAGAATAAACGAAACAACGAACGTTATTATTTTTTTCATAGTCTCCTCCTCGTTTTATAAATCTAGTATATCTGAACAAAATCCTAGGTGAAATCTTTTTTTAAAATACAACTAATGAGTGTTATAAAATTGCCCAATCATTACTTACTTTTGATGCGAGTTTGTTAAGTGGTCTTGCGCCGGTCTCGGTAATTTCTACAACTTGCTCAACTCTTAGTCCCTCTCCCTCTAACTCATGCAAATCTAATTTAACAGCTAAAGTCATTCTTGGATAAAAAACAAAATCGCTATATTTATTTAAATCAGGACTCTCAACTACATCTAAGCCAACACCATGACCGGTACCTCTTGTGCCGGTTACGTAAGGAGAAAATTTTGGTTCTAGTTCTAAAGGTTTTAACATTTCGTAAAATTTGTCATGCACAGAAGTAGCTTTGGTTTGAGATTTAATAGAATTTATTGTTTCTTTAAGAATTTTATGAGAATTAATTAAAGCATTTTTTTTATATTGTGACGCTCCTGGCATCAAAAAAGTTAAACCTCCATCATTACAATAGTGTCCAATAGTTGGATTAAAATCAACCATTAACAATTCGCCTTTTTCTAATTTTTTTTCTGAAGCTCTCCATGCTGGAAATTTAGTATTTTTTCCAGACATAACTACAGTTGCCGAACCTAGATCAGCACCTAATTGTCTTCCTAAAAAATCAGCATGCGCAACAACTTGTTGTTCTGTCATACCAACTTTGATTATTTTTTTAAGTTCAGTTAAAACCTGATCATTAATTTCAGCAGCTTTTTCCATTAGTTCTATTTCTTTAGAGCTTTTTATTTTTCTCATATCATCTAGTATGTCTGTTACAATTGGAAATTCAACATCCGGCATCGCTTTAGTTAAAATATCTCTTAAATAAAATGGCATCAAATGTTCTCCAGCAATTCCAAGTTTAAGCCCTTTTTTATTATATTTTTTTAAAGAATTACAAATTTCGTTTTCAAATTTGTGATGTTGTAATATATTTTTTATCCAAACAGTCTCTTTTGCAGAATAGTAATTTAATCTGCCAATAACTAAGAAAGGATCTTCATTTTCCATTAAAAAAAGTGTTTGTGGGGACTCTTCAATTACATTTATTGGTTTATAACCTGTAAAGTAAGTGCAATATCCAGATCTATATTCATCGGAATATATAATTATACCGTTTAAATTTCTTTGTTTTATAATTTTTCTTAGCTTTTCTAGTCTCTTTTTTAATTCTTTTTCATCTATAATATTCATTGAGCTGTATTCTAGGGTTTTATTAGGATAAACTCAATAAAAATTATTACTATGCTTTATGAAATAAAAAAATTTATAAAGAGTTCTCAAACAGAGAATGGAAGAAATAATGATAGAGATTTAGTAAATTTAATATTCAAACCCATTATATCTTCTCTATTTTTGCTAATGATTTTTATTACTTTTACTCAAGTAATTTTCAGGTATATTTTAAATTCTGCATTACCTTGGGCTGGTGAAATTACAATATTCTTTTTTATTTGGGTAATTTTTTTGGGAGCAGCCATAACATTACACAAAGGCTTGCATATCGGAGTAGATATAATAACTACTCAATTAAATGAAAAAAAGAAAAAATCTGTTTATATTTTTACTAATTTTCTTATAATTATTTTTTGTTTACTTATTTTTATTGGATCTATTCCTTTGGTTATAGATAATTATACTCAAAGATCGCCTGCTCTAGAGATAAGACTTACATTTGTATATTTATCAATACCTTTCTCGATGGTTGCTATGATTTGGGTTTCTATCAAAAAGATTTTAAACGAGTTGAAAAAATAATGCTTACTATTTTATTTGCTTTCTTTTTTATTTTTCTATTTCTAAATTTGCCAGTGGCATTTTCTATTGGATTGTCTTCAATGATAGCTCTATGTTTTTATGGAGATTTACCTCTTAGTGCGATTGTAACTCGTATGTATTCAGGTGTGGACTCTTTTACTTTATTAGCAATTCCCTTTTTTATAGCCGCAGGTGAAATAATGAACGAGAGCGGGATCACTGACAAAATTGTTTCTTTTTCAAAGGCTTTAGTTGGACATATTAAAGGTGGATTGGCTCATGTCTCTATTGTATCAAGTATGTTTTTTTCTGGAATTTCTGGTTCAGCTACCGCCGATGCGTCAGCTCTCGGCTCAATGTTAATACCGGCAATGAAAAAAAGTGGCATAGATCCTGATTTTGCTGTTGCTGTAAGCGCAAGTTCAAGTGCAATTGGACCTATTATCCCTCCTAGTATTTTATTTGTAATTTATGGATCAATTGCAAATGTATCTATTGCAAAATTGTTTTTAGGTGGAATCATACCTGGAATTTTAATTGGTTTATCTTTAATGGTAGTAACTTATTTTTACGCAAAAAAGAGAGGGTATCCTTCGGAAAAACGAAGTTCTCTAAAAAATTTAATAAAATCATTTCTAGACTCTTTAATAGCCTTAATGATGCCAGTTATAATTCTTGGTGGAATTTTTGGTGGAATTTTTACCGCTACTGAGGCAGGCGTTGTTGCAGTATTTTATGCAATTATTGTTGGTGTTTTTATTAATAAAACAATCAAATTTTCTGATTTAGGCGGAATACTTGTTAAAGCATCTATAACAACTTCAATTGCACTTTTTGTTATTGCTGCTGCGAGTGCGTTTGCTTGGGCACTTGCATGGGAAGGTTTTGGAGAGATAGCTTTATCTTTCTTAACATCCTTTAGCGATAATCCTATTATTATTTTATCTTTAATTTTAATATTTGTATTGATCTTAGGATTATTTGTGGAGGGAATTCCAGTATTAATTATTTTATCACCCGTAATGTTGCCTGTTGTTAATGGATTGGGAATTGACTTAGTTTACTTTGGAGTTTTATTAGTTATGGCTATTGTAATTGGATCGGTCACGCCGCCAGTTGGAATTTTAACATATATTTCTTGTGCAATAGCCAATACCACAATTTCAAGAGTCTTTTGGACCATTTGGCCATTTTGTGGAATAATGATCTTTGTATTATTTATGGCTGTTTTGTTTCCAGAGATAATAACATTATTTTATAAATAGTTATGATTAAAAAAGTTTTAGTAACAGGAGCATCTGGATTATGTGGCAGTATTACCAGTCAAGGTTTATCTAAATTAGGCTACAAATTAACTTTGTGTGATATAAAAAAAATATCAAGTCCAGCGGCAAAATCTTTAAATATTTCTCTTAATAAAAAAATTAAAATAATTGATCTAAGAAATTTTAGTAAAGTAAAAAAAATTACGAAAGGAATGGACGCTGTGGTTCATTTCGGTGGTATCCCTAGACATAAACCACATGAAGATGTGTTCCAGAATATTATTGATCATAATATAATTGGTACTTACAATGTTTTTGAAGCTTGTAGAGTCAATAAAGTAAAAAGAATAATCTTTGCTAGTTCAGCTCATATCATGGGTTATCATGATAGAAAAAAATATTTAGATGACAAATCTTCATTTAGACCAGATTCTCATTACGCAGTAAGTAAATGTTTTGGAGAGTCTTTATCAAAATTATATTCAGATAAATATAATATAAAAATATTAAATATAAGAATTGGTTCTGCTCTTCCAAAGCCTACTGATATGAGATTTTTATCAACTTGGATAAGTTTCAGGGATTTAATTCAATTGGTTAATATTGGATTAAAAAGTAAAAAACTATATTGCTCAAGTGTTTACGGAATATCCAAAAATAAAAGAGCATGGTGGAATAATAAAGAAGCATATAGATTAGGATATAAGCCACTAGATAATGCAGAAAATTACTCCAAAGATAAATTAACCAAAAACGAGTACAAAGACAAAATAGCATTAAGACTTCATGGGGGTGTTTTTACTACTGATGGTCTTAAAGGAAAATTATCAAATATTTTAAAAAATAAATAATTCTTGATGAAAATAAAAAAAATAAAACCGATCTGTATTCATGTTCCTTTTGAACATGGTGCAAAAAAAACAAAATTTCATGGTCAAGATTGGCAAAAATTAGAGTTTGTTCTTATTAAAGTTGAAACAGACACTGGGATTATTGGATGGGGTGAGTCTTTCGGATATGTTTCCTGGAAATCTGTAAAAACTTCTATTGAGGAAATGGTTGCTCCATCAGTTATCGGAAAAGAAATTAATTCAAAAGAGGATATAAATAATTTAGTTTATGATGTTCAAAAAACTCTACATATTTTCGGTCGATATGGGATCACAATTTATGCTCTTTCAGGAATTGAAATTGCATTGTGGGATGCGCTAGGTAAAGAGAAAAAATTGCCAATTTATAAGTTAATTGATGGTGGAAAAAAAAAAGAATTTAAAGCTTATGCAAGTTTGTTTAGATATTCTGATAAAAAGTTAGTCGAAAAAAAATGTCAAGAGTCTCTAGATAAAGGTTTTAAGATTATCAAGCTTCATGAAATAACTAATGAAACTATTGAAGCAGCCAGAAAATTTATTGGCAAAGATATACCATTAATGACAGATGTAAATTGTGCATGGACCTACGAAGAGGTAGTAGAAAAAGAAAAATTTCTTAAAAATATTGGACTTTTTTGGTTAGAAGAACCAATATTTCCACCCGAAGATTTTAAAACACTTTCAAAAATAAATAATGATTTAAAAATTCCAATTGCCGCCGGAGAAAATGCTTGTACCCATTGGGAATTTGACAAAATGTTAGAAAGCAAAGCAGTAAATTTTGCTCAACCGTCAGTTATTAAAGTTGGTGGTATAAGCGAAATGATAAAAATTTTTAAATTATCGGAGGAAAAAAAAATACCTGTCATGCCTCATACTGCTTATTTCGGTCCAGGATTTTTAGCTTCACTTCACCTTGCTTCAACTTCAAATATGGAAATTTTTATTGAGCGTTTTTGGTTAGACTTAGCTGAGGAGTTTTATCCAGGTTTTAAAACTGCAAAAAATGGTGTTTATAATCTACCAGAAGGACCAGGTCTTGGTATGGAAATAAATGAGAATTTGATATCAAAGTTTAAAGTATGAAGTATAGATCAGTATTATTTGTTCCAGGACATGAGGAAAAAAAAATTAAAAAGGCTTATTCATTAGATGCTGATTTGATAGTGATAGATTTAGAATCAACAGTTCCAAATAATGAAAAGGAAAAGGCCAAAAAAATTATCAGATCTTGTAGTGTCGATAAAAACAAAACCTATATCAGAATAAATGATAATTCCGATTTGAATTTTGTTACATCAGAGAATTTTCCAGGAGTTTTTTTACCTTTTACTGAAAGCGAGAAACAGTTAAAAGAAATAGAAAACATTCTCAAAAAAAATGAAAATTTAAAAACAAATATTATTCCAATTCTAGAAAGTATAAACGGTTTGGCAAATTTACAAGAAATTTGTTCTTTTAAAGACAGAGTAAATTTAATTTCTTTCGGTTCACATGATTTAACAAAATCTATAAATTTGAAAGTATCGGAAGATGAAAAAGAAATTCTTGAATTTAGAAAAAATATTGTAAGCAAATCTATAAACATCGAAAAACCTATTGATACATCTTATCTAAATTTCAAAGATTTAAGAGGTTTTGAAGAATCTTGTCTGCTTGCTGAGAAGTTAGGTTTTGGAGGAAAAGCCTGTATTCATCCTGATCAAATTGGAGTTTCTAATAAAATTTTTTCATGAAATCCATAAAAAAGTTTTTATATTTTGCATATGGAACAAACGTGAATAAAAAATTTTTTTTAAAAAAATTTAAAAATGCAAAATATATTAAAAAATATTGTCTTAATAATTTTGAAGTAGTTTTTAGGTCTAAGTATGGAGTTCCAGATATTCAAAGAAAAAAAGGCTGTAAAGTGAATGGAGTAATTTACCAAATTGATAATTTGATCGAGAAAAAGTTAGATACATACGAGGACTATCCTAAGTTATATATAAAAAAATTTTTTTACAAAAATAGCAAAAGAGTAATGTTTTATTTCATGAAAAGAAAAACTCCTACCCTTAAGCCTGCAAAATATTATCTAGAAATCATGAAAAGTGGTTATCGCCAGAATAACTTTAAATTCAACCTTACATATTAATTTGAAAAAAAAAATTAAAATTGCAGTTGTAGGAATTGGCTTAATGGGAAGTCAACACTTAAAAGCTTTAAGTATTTCAAGAAAAGCAAAGCTTCATTCAATTGTCGATGTGAATAAAAATTCAATTATTCATGCTAAAAAGTTTAAAGTTCCATTCTATAAATCTTCGATAGAACTGTTAAATAAAAACAAACCAGATGCTGTAATTGTAGCTACGCCTAATCAATTTCATGAAAAACACACGATAAGTTTTTTAAATGCTAAAATACCTGTTTTGCTAGAAAAACCAATTTCTGATAATATTTCAAAAGCAAAAAAAATAATTCAAAGCTCAAAAAAAAATAAAACACATTTACTTATTGGCTATCATAGAAGACACAACAGTATAGTAACTAATGTAAAGAAACAAATTGATAGCGGGAATCTTGGAAAAATTGTTGCTGCTAATGTTATGTGCTGGTTATATAAAAATAAAGATTGGTATGAAGAAAAATGGAGAATTAGAAAAGGTGGCGGACCATTAGGGATAAACTTAGTTCATGATATTGATCTAATTTGTTATTTGCTTGGTCCTGTCCAATTTGTTCAGGCCTCTACATCTAACAAAATTAGAAAATATGATGTTGAAGATACGGCTGTAGTAAATTTTACTTTCAAATCTGGTGCATTATGTACTTTAAGTGTTTCAGATACTATTGTGGGTCCTTGGAGCTATGAATTAACAGCTGGAGAAAACCCCGCTTATCCAATAACTAATCAATCAGCATATTATATTGGGGGCACAAAGGGCTCTATTCAATTTCCAAATTTAAAACATTGGTTCAATAAAGGTGAGAGAAGTTGGTGGAAACCTATATTTCATAAAGATATGAATGTTAGATTAAGTAGATTTACTTTAATTAATCAAATCAATCATTTATGTGATGTGATAGTGAATAAAGCTAAGCCAAAAGTAACAGGTGATGACGGCTTGCAATCTTTAAAAATATTTGATGCAATACTTAAAAGCACTAAATCAGGAAAAAAAGTTAAAATTAATTGATGAAAAGGTTGAGACTTGGAATAGTTGGTGGTGGTCCTGGTTCTTGGATAGGACATGTCCATAGAATTGCATCACGTTTTGATAACAAATACGAAATAGTTGCAGGTGTATTTTCAAGAAATTTTAAAGTTAATAAATCATTTGGTGTAAGCATAGGTATCAATAAAAATAGATGCTACAAAGATTTTAAACAACTTTGCGATAAAGAGAAAAAAAGAAAAGATGGCATTGAAGTAATAGCGATTATGACACCTCCAGGAAGCCATCAAGTAATAGCAGAACTTTTCATTAAAAATAACATACATGTCATATCAGACAAGCCTTTTGCAGGTACGCTTACACAAGCTAAGAAACTTTATAAAACTATAATTCAAAATAAGAAAATAGTTTACGGTTTAACACATAATTATTCTGCTTATCCAATGGTTAGACATGCTAAAAAATTAATAGAAGATAAAAAACTAGGAAATGTTGAATATATAAATGTAGAGTATGTTCAAGACTGGTCTAATGGTATCAAAGTTACTACTAAAAACGCTAAAAAAGTTTTTAGATGGAAATTAGATAAAAAAATTGCTGGTATATCGACAGTATTGAATGAAATAGGTTCTCACGCTTACCATCTTTGTAATTATATAACTGGACTAAAGGGTACATCTTTATTTGCAGATATAAAAAAGTATTCAAAAAAAATTAAATTTGATACCAACGCACAAGTTTTTATAAATTATGAAAATGGTGCCAAAGGATTATTTTGGGCTTCAACTACAGCTAAAGGTGGAATATACGGTCTTAGAATAAGAGTGTTTGGATCAAAAGGAAGTTTGGAATGGGTGCAAAATGATCCAAATTATTTAAAATATAGCAGTGAAACTGGTGCAACTAAGATTTTAGAAAGAGGTTTTAATGAAAGTAATTTTTCTAAAACATTCTCAAGAATAAAATATGGTCATCCTGAGGGATATTTAAGTGCTTTTTCTAATCTATACAAGGAAATTGCATACAAGATTAATTTAAAAAAATCGAAAAAAAAATTTTATTTTCCAACCGCCTATGAAGGTCTACTTACTGCAAAGTTTATTGATGGTTGTGTAAAATCCTCTTCAAAAAAAAAATGGGTACAATTTTAAATGATTAAATCCTGTGTAATAGGATTATCTAAAATTGGTCAAATTCACTGCAGCAACCTAAAAAAAATTAAAAAAACTAAATTATCATATGTCTATGATAAAAATCAAAATCTAAGAAAAAAAATTTCACAAAAATATAAATGCTCGACTGAAAATAATTTTAATAAAATTCTTAAAGATAAGAGCATAAAATTATTTGTTATTGCTTCTCCTACTACCACTCACGAATATTATTTGAAAAAACTTATTGCTCATAAGAAAATGATTTATTGTGAAAAACCAATTTCTTTAAATGCTGAAAAAATTAATTTATTAGAGAGAAAAATTAAATTTAATAAAATAAATATTTGTATAGGTTTAAACAGAAGATACACTGATGCGTACGTCCAAATGAAAAAAGTTTTAAAAAAAAGGAGGGTAAAATTAATCCAAATAATTTCTAGATCATCTAATTCTGATGTTTGCCAATCAGTTCGTAACGGAGGGTTATTTATGGATAAGGGTTTTCACTTTTTTGATTTGGCAAATTGGTATGCAAACTCGACTCCAAAAAAGATAATTGCTATGGCTGAGTCTATAAGTAGAAAAAAATTTTTATTAAGGAATGATTACTCTGACTCTGTAATTAATATGAAATTTAATAATAATACTGTCGTAGAATTCATATTTAGTAGGACTAGCAAATTAGGTCATGAGGAAAGAATCAAACTGTTTGGAGACAATTTCCTATTAGACTCAGATAAATTTTTTAATAAAAAAATACTGTATAAAAATTATGATATCAAACATAAAAATAGTTATTTAAAATGTTTAAAAGAATTTATATCTAAGGAAAAATCTATTCTATTAAGTGAAGGTATTCAAGCTCAAAAGATTTGTGATTTAGTTTTAAAATCCGCTAGGAAAAATAAATGAAATGCTTAAAATTTATAAATAATATAAAGTAATTTTCAATATGAAAATAGCGTTAATTACTGGGGCAAGTCAGGGAATTGGAGGAGCTATAGCCTCAGAGCTCAATAATAGAAATATAAAAGTTATATTAGTATCAAGATCTTTAAAAAAGTTAAAAATATTTCAAAGTAATTTGAAATATCCCAAAAACTCTCTGATTATTGCAAAAGATCTTAGATCTTTATCAGCATGTAATTCAATTGGGGGGAAAATAAAAAAAATTAATTATTTAATTAACGTTGCTGGAGCAACTAAAGGAGGAAAGTTTTTAAATTTAAGTGATAATATTTGGGATGATGGATTTAATTTAAAATTTAAGGCTGCTGTTAGATTAAGTCGAATTTTTTGGAAAACACTTAAAAAAAATAAAGGCAAAGTAATTAATATCGGTGGTGGTGCAGCTAGAAATCCCTCTAATACTTTTATGATTGGGGGGGCTGTAAACTCAGCCTTGAACAATTTTTCAAAAGCATTAGCCATGCAAGGTAAATTAGATAAAGTTTCAGTTTCAATAATTCATCCTGGAATGACGTTAACTAGAAGGCTCCAAAAAATATTAGAAACGGACTCGAAAATTTTGAAAAAAAGTAAAAAAAAAATTTTAATGCAAAGATGTAAATCTGATAAAATAAAAAGACCAACTAAGCCTGAAGAAGTGGCAAAATTAGTTTATAAACTAATTAAAGATAGAAATTCCAATTATAAGAATTTGTCAATAGATGGTGGAAAAGTAAAAAATTTAAATTAAAAAATATTTTGATTAAAAGTCATAAACCTAAAGATTGTCACAAAAATTTTTAATTCTTTCCATAGCTTTTTTTAAATTTTCCATTGAGGTAGCATATGAAATTCTAAAATAACCCGGCAAGCCAAAAGCGGAACCTTGTACCACTGCAACATTAGCTTTTTCTAATAAACTTTGAACAAAGTCTGTATCCGATTTAAGTTTTGTTGTTTTATTTAAAAGATTTTTACAATTTGGAAAAACATAAAAAGCTCCCTCGGGCTTAAGACAACTTATACCTTTTATATTATTCAGGCTTTCAATAACAAAGTCTCTTCTTTCTTTAAATGAATTTGACCTTTCTAAAATAAAATCTTGTACTCCATTCAAGGCCTCGACCGCTGCAGCTTGACTAATAGATGAAGGGTTGCTTGTTGATTGAGATTGAATTTTAGAGATTGCTTTAATGATTTCAACTGGACCAGCTGCATAACCTATTCTCCAACCTGTCATCGAATAAGACTTGCTCACTCCGTTCATAGTTAGAGTTCTGCTCTTCAACTCTTTGATTTCAGCAATCGTTGAAAATTCAAAATTATCGTAAGTAATATGTTCATAAATGTCATCACTTAAAATATATATATTTTTATATTTTTTTAAAACTTCAGCTAAATCTTTAATTTCTGCTTTTGTGTAACTAGATCCTGTTGGATTAGATGGGGAATTTAAAATGATCCATTTAGTCTTTTTAGATATTGCTTTTTTAAGTTTAGATGGAGAAATTTTAAAATTATCTTTTTCCTCACATTTAACAATTTTTGGTTTTCCTCCAGCTAATAATATGATGTCTGGATAAGATACCCAATAAGGTGCCGGTATTATAACCTCATCGCCTTTGTTAACTGTTGCCATAAATGCATTGTAAAGAACTTGCTTTCCCCCCGTTCCCACTGTTATCTGATTAATATCATAAGAAAGATTATTTTCTCTTTTGAATTTTGCTTGAATCGCTTTTTTTAAAGCAGGAGTTCCATCTACTGCTGTATATTTAGTATCGCCTTTATTTATAGCTACTATCGCTGCCTCTTTTATATTATCTGGAGTATCAAAATCAGGCTCCCCGGCTCCTAAACCAATGACATCCTTACCGGCAGCTCTCATTTCTCTAGCTTTTGAAGTAACTGCAATGGTAGGCGACGGTTTTATACGTTTTAAAGTGTTGGAAACTATGCTCATTAAAATTTATAATATAATTAATTTATTATTAACACAAAATGCAAAATACTTATCAAGAAAAATTAGCTGACTTAGAAGTTAATAACTCTAAAGATTTTAAGAAGTTAGAGGGTGGCATAAACTTTAAAATAAAAAGTGATTTTCAACCTAGCGGTGACCAGCCAGATGCTATAAAAAAATTATTAAAAAATCTTGAAGAAAATAAACAAGAACAAGTTTTACTGGGTGTTACCGGTTCAGGTAAAACTTTCACAATGGCAAAAGTTATAGAGAAATCTAATAGACCTGCTTTAATATTAGCTCCAAATAAAACTTTAGCTGCACAATTGTATGGAGAGTTTAAAAGTTTTTTTCCGGATAACGCTGTAGAATATTTTGTTTCTTATTACGATTATTATACACCAGAAGCATATGTTCCCAGATCTGACACTTATATTGAAAAAGAAGCCTCAATCAATGAGCAAATAGATCGTATGAGACACTCAGCTACTAGGTCTTTGTTAGAGCGAGATGATGTAATTATTGTTGCAAGTGTATCTTGTATTTATGGTTTAGGTTCAGTTGAAGCGTATTCAAAAATGACAATTACTTTAAAAAAGAATTATGAATATGAAAGAGATGAATTAATAAGAGCTTTTATTAATTTACAATACAAAAGAAATGATCAAAATTTTTTTAGAGGAACATTTAGGGTTAGAGGAGAAAATCTAGAAATATTCCCTTCTCACCTAGAGGATAGAGCTTGGAGAGTAAGTTTTAATTTTAATAAACTTGAAAAAATTGAAGAGTTTGATCCTTTAACAGGCGATAAAACAAATGATTATTCTATAATTAAGATTTATGCGAATAGTCATTACATAACTCCCAAACCAACTATAGATCAAGCAATCAAGCAAATTAAATCAGAACTTGCTGAAACTTTAAAAAAACACCGGGCTGACGGTAAATTATTGGAAGAGCAAAGATTAAGAGAAAGAACAAAATTTGATTTAGAAATGATAGAGGCTACCGGGACCTGTGCGGGTATTGAAAATTATTCTAGATACTTATCTGGAAGAAAAGCAGGTGAGCCCCCTCCTACTCTTTTTGAATACTTTCCAGATAATGCAATAATATTTGTGGATGAGAGTCACGTAACTGTTCCCCAATTAAATGGTATGTATAAGGGAGACCGAACAAGAAAAAGCACCCTTGCTGAATATGGTTTTAGACTACCGTCTTGTATGGATAACAGACCTCTAAAATTTGAGGAATGGGATTTAATGCGAACTCAAACAGTTTTTGTTTCTGCAACACCAGGTCCATGGGAATTAAAACAAACTGACAATAAACATATAGATCAAATTATAAGACCAACTGGATTAATAGATCCACCTGTTGAAATAAGACCAGCTAAAACACAGGTTGATGATTTAATGCACGAAGCTAAAGAAATTGTAAAAAAAGGTTACAGAATTTTAGCGACAACACTTACAAAGAAAATGGCTGAAGACTTAACGGAATATCTTCACGAGAATGGGCTTAAAGTAAGATATATGCATTCTGATATTGACACACTGGAAAGAATTGAAATTATAAGAGATTTAAGGATGGGTGTTTTTGACATTCTTGTAGGTATAAATTTATTAAGAGAAGGTTTAGATATACCTGAGTGTGCGTTGGTAGCTATACTTGATGCTGATAAAGAAGGTTTTTTGAGATCAGAGACCTCATTAATTCAAACTATAGGAAGGGCTGCAAGAAATATTGACGGTAAAGTAATTTTGTATGCTGATAAAATAACGAAAAGCATAACTAATGCTCAAAAAGAGACTGACCGAAGAAGAAATAAGCAACTTGAATATAATAAAAAAAATAAAATTACTGCTGAAACAGTAAAAAAGGAAATAAGTGATATCTTAGAGTCTATTTATGAAAAAGACTACGTCAAAATCAGCGAAGGATCTAATGTTGGCGGAAATTTAAAAAAACATCTAAAAGCGCTTAATCGTAAAATGAAAGAGTCGGCCTCAAATTTAGAATTTGAAGAAGCGGCAAAAATAAGAGATGAAATCAGAAAATTACAAGCAAGTGAGCTTGAAATTACTTTAAATCCTAAAATTTCACAGTACAATTTAAAAAGTAAAGTTTATCCAAAAGGAAGATCTACAATGGGTATGCCGGGCACTAAACCTAGAAAAGCAATAAAAAAATGGAAGCCAAAAAAATAATTATTACTGGAGGGGCTACAAGAATTGGCGCTGCTATAGCTAAGAGTTTAGCGAATTATGATACTTCTGTCACGATACATTTCAATACCTCAAAAAAAGAAGCAGAAAAAATCAAAAAAGAATTACAGAACTTAGGAAGTGAAGTGCATTTAATTAAAGCAGATTTGAATAATCACAAACAAACAGAAAATTTAATTAAAAATGCTTTTAAAAAAATGAGAGGTATTGATTGTCTTATAAATAATGCTTCAATTTTTGAAAATGATGACCTGTTAAATTTTTCTGAGGAATCTTTTCTCAAACATATGAATATTAATTTAAAAGCCCCATCAATTCTTACAAGTAAATTTAAAATGTTAAAAAAAAAAAATGAAGGATGTATAATTAATATTATAGATCAAAGAGTAGAAAAATTAACTCCGTATTTTTTTTCATACACTTTAAGTAAGTCATCCTTGGCCACCCTTACAAAAATAACTGCAATGAAACTGGGTCCAAATATACGAGTTAATGCAATTTCACCTGGCCCAACATTAAAAAATAAGAGACAAACTAAAAATCATTTTAAAAAGCAATGGAAATCTATATTATTAAAAAAACAAGTGGATGTTAATAATATATGTGATGGAGTTAAATTTTTAATTAAAAATAATAATATAACAGGAGAGATAATTAATATAGATAGCGGACAACGTCTTGCATGGAAAACTCCTGATATAATAAATGTTAAAGAATGAAAATAATTAAGTTTAAAACTAAAGAACAATTTAAATACAAAAGAAAAGTAGTTATTAAAAACTTAATTCTAAATATCTTTATTGGAATTCATGATTTCGAAAAAAAGAAAAAACAAAAAGTTAGATTTAATATTGAGGTAGAAACTAATCCAAATACTAAGCTTTCAAATAAAGATTTTTCTACAATTATAAATTATGAAACACTTATTAATAAAATTAAAATATTAGTCAAAAAAAAACATCACGACTTACTAGAAGAATTAGCTGAAAATATTTTTATAATTATTTTTCAAAATAAACTTGTTAAAGAAGTCAATGTTAAATTAGAAAAACTTCAAATAATAAAAGACTCCGAGTCTGTTGGGGTGGACATTACAAAAAAAAAATTATGATAAATAGTTTAGAACTCGGAAAAAAAGTAATCAAAGACAAAATACCTATGATACCTAAAAATCCTGGAGTATATAAAATGTTAAGTTCCTCGGGTGAAATTCTTTATATTGGCAAAGCAAAAAATATTCCAAATAGATTAAAAAGTTACGTCACAGAGTCAAATCTTCCTATCAGAACCGAGCGAATGTTATCGCTTACTCATAACCTTGAGACAACTACTACAAATAACGAGAGTGAGGCTTTATTGCTTGAGGCTAATTTAATTAAAAAATATAAACCTAGATATAATATTCTTTTGAGAGATGATAAATCATTTCCTTATATTTATATTGGTGAAAAAGATAAATGGCCTCAACTTACTAAACTAAGAGGAAAAAAATCTAAAACAGGATATTATTTTGGTCCCTTTGCTTCAGTTGGTTCAGCTAATTGGACAATAAAGATTTTACAAAAAATTTTCTTACTAAGAGTTTGCGACGATACAGTTTTCAAAAATAGAGACCGGCCATGTATACTTTATCAAATTAAAAGATGCTCAGGACCTTGTGTAGGTCATATTGAGGAAAAAGATTATTTATCTTCAGTAAATGATGCAATAGATTTTATTTCAGGTAAATCTAGAAGAATTCAAAAAAATTTATCCAAAGAAATGGAAAGAGCTAGCAAGGAATTGGATTATGAAAAAGCTGCTATTGCAAGGGATAGAATTAAAGCTTTAACACAAATACAAACTTCACAAAAAATTAATCAAACAAATTTAAAAGAAGCTGATGTTATTAGTGTATATAAAGAAACTGGAAAAACTTGTATTCAGGTTTTCTTTTTTAGATCTAAACAAAATTGGGGTAATCAAGCTTTTTATCCAAAACATGATCCGGAGGATAAAGTTGAGGATATACTCTCATCATTTTTATCTCAATTTTATGAAAATAAAACTGTACCATCTCTTATTCTAACAAATGTAAAAGTGAATGAAATTAAATTAGTGGAAAAAACTTTTTCTACAAAAGAAAATAAACAAATTATTATAAAATTAGCTAAAGACAAAAATGAGGTAAGTATTTCCCGACTCGCAGAAAAAAATGCTAAACAAGCTTTAAAACAAAAGCTTATTCAATCTGACACAAACAACAATTTAGTTGAGGCTTTAGCTCTAAAATTCAAATTAAATAATAGTATCGAGCTTATTGAAGTTTACGATAACAGCCATATCCAAGGAACGGATTCTATTGGAGCGCTTATATGCTTCGGCAATGAAGGTTTTATTAAAAAAAGATACAGAAAATTTAACATCAAGAATGAAAAAGTTAAAAACGATGATTATGGAATGATGAAAGAAGTCCTTTTTAGGAGATTTTCAAAAGCTATTAAGGAAAAGTCAGGCTCTCTATCTCTTCCTGACCTGATATTAATTGATGGTGGTAAAGGACAATATTCGGTGAGCAGAGAAGTTCTAAATGAACTTGGACTTCATGATTTACCTATTCTAGCAGTAGCAAAAGGTAAAAGAAGAAACGCTGGGGAAGAAAAAATATATTACGAAAATAAAGAGTTTATTTTAAACAAAAATGATCCACTATTATTTTTTATTCAAAGATTAAGAGATGAGGCTCATCGATTTGCTATTAGCACTCATAGAGCAAAAAGAAAGAAAAATTTAAGTAGATCTCTTTTAGATCAAATTCAAGGGATCGGGAAAAGAAGAAAAAGAGCATTATTAAATCATTTCGGTTCAGCAAGGGCAGTTGAATCTGCGAGTCTTGAAGATCTTAAAGCTATAGAAGGAATAGAAGACAGTATAGCAAATAAAATATATAACTATTTTCACGAATAAATATGAAGCTCAAAATACCAAATATTCTAACTATAGGTCGAATTATTATTGTACCAATCTTTGTTCTTACCTTTTTTATTCCAGGTTTTTTTGGAGATTTAATTCCTTTTTTTTTATTTGCAATTGCTAGTTTCACAGATTATCTCGATGGTTTATTAGCTAGAATTTTTAAAGAAGAGTCTAAATTAGGTGAGCTTTTAGATCCTATCGCTGATAAAATACTCGTAGCGGCAGCACTAATTCTTCTTGTTATGAATGGAACTATAAAAAATTATGAAGTCATAGCTGCAATAATTATACTTACAAGAGAAATTTTAATATCCGGATTAAGAGAATTTTTAGCCAAAGGACAAATTACAATGCAGGTTACTAGTTTATCAAAACTTAAAACTGTCATTCAAATGGTGTCTATTGCAATACTACTAACTGGTGAGAGTGGTAATAAAATAATTAATTTTCAGGATTATAATGCGCAAACTATTGGCATTATATTACTATGGCTTTCTGCATTTTTAACTCTGTATACTGGATACGATTATTTAAGAAAAGGAATAGATCACGCAATCAATGAAGATAATAAAGACTAGGCCGCGCTTTTTTTTCTTACTAAACTTTGATAGGAATCATTAAGATCCTTAATTAAACTACATACTTTAAATGTAAATTTAGATATTTGAGCTACTGGTGTTATTTCAGCAGCCGTCCCTGTTAAAAAACAACCTTCAAAATCTTTCATCTCTTCGGGCTTAATTTTTCTTTCTACAACTTTTATTCCTTTTGATTTTGCTATTTTAATTACCTCTCTTCTTGTAATACCGTCTAAAAATGAGTCCGGGATTGGAGTATGTAATTCTCCATTTGTGCTTTTAAAAAATACATTAGCGCCTGTTGCCTCTGCTATATTTCCTTGATAATCAAGCATTAAAGAGTCGGTGAAACCTTTAGCCTCTGCTTCATGTTTTGATAAAGTACAAATCATATATAACCCTGCAGCTTTAGTGTCCCAAGGTATTGTATTAGGAGCAGGACGTCTCCAGCTAGAAATATTTAATTTGATTCCATTTAATTTCAATTTTGGATCAAAATATGAACCCCACTCCCAAGTAGCAATAGCTACATGGATCTTATTTTTTTGCGCTGATATAGCCATCATTTCACTTCCCCGCCAAATTAATGGCCTTACATATCCATTCTTAACTTTTTGAATATTTACTATATTTTTACATGCATGATTTACATCTAATTGAGAATAAGGAACTTCTATACCCATTCGCCTAGCAGAATGAAAAAGTCTATCAGTATGTTCTTCTAGTTTAAATATTTCCCCATCATAAACTCTCTCTCCCTCAAACACACAACTTGCATAATGTAATCCATGATTAAGAATATGTATGTTAGCGTCAGCCCAATCAACAGCTTTGCCATTAAACCAAATTTTTCCCGATCTTTTATCGTAAGGTATACTTTCCATTAATTGTAAATATATAGATTTTTTAATTATAAAAAAGTATATTCATCATAAGTATAAGTCAATATAACTTACCATTATGAAAGATTTACTATATCTAAAAGATGAACAAATTAAAGAGTTTATTCAGCTACTCTACTATGCTTATAGAGAAATATTTTCAGATCCAAAGGAAATTTTATCTAAAAAATTTTTTGGACCAGCGCATTTAAGAGCTCTCAATCTTATTGAAAGAAATCCAGGAATTAACTTAGGAGAACTGATTTTTAGATTAAAAGTTACAAAACAAAGTCTTAATAGAGTATTAAGAGACCTGATTAAATCTAAGATGATTAAGCAAATTCAAGATGAAACGGACTCAAGAAAAAAAAACCTATTTTTAGATAAAGAGGGGAAAACTTTCTTTGAAGCAGTTTATAGTTCGCAAAAAAAAAGAATATTTAATGCTTTAAAAAATTCAAGTTCTGACTCAGTAATTAAGTTTAAGGATGTTCTAAAAAAAATAATAGATGGAAAATAATAAAAATCATATTTTAATTGTAGATGACGATAATAGAATTCGTGATCTTTTAAAAGATTATCTCTCAGAAAATAATTATATTGTGTCAACTGCAGAAAATGCAGAACAAGCAAAAAAAAAAATGCAATATTTAAAATATGATACTATCATTTTAGATGTAATGATGCCTGGTCAAAATGGCTATGAACTAACTAAAGAAGTCAAAAAAAAAATTAAAGTTCCAATAATATTATTGACAGCAAAAGGTGAGGTTGAAAATAGAATAAAAGGATTAGAACTTGGAGCTGATGATTATATTGGTAAACCTTTTGAGCCAAAAGAATTATTATTGAGAATTAAAAATATAATTAATAAAAATAACAAAATTGATTTAAAATCTAAACATAATATAGGAAAAGCAAAAATTGATTTAAACAAAATGACAGTTTATCTTAATAATAAATTCAGAAAAATAAATAATACAGAAAAAAAAGTTTTGTTAGAAATGTTAGCTAACCCGGGAATAACCTATTCGAGAGAAAAAATTGGAAAAATTTCAGGAATAAACCAAGAAAGATCTATTGATGTTATGATTACAAGGTTAAGGCAAAAAATAGAAATAAATCCAAAAAATCCAAAGTATCTTCAAACAATAAGAGGCTCAGGTTATGTTCTCTGGATTGAATAATTTTATAAAATATATATTACCAAAAAGACTTTTTTATAGAGCTTTAATTATCGTAGCTGCTCCAACTATTATTCTTCAATTTATTATCGCAATAGTTTTTTATGATAGCATATGGATTAAGGCAAATAAAAATATAACTAGATCGCTTGTTGCTCAACTCAAAACAATCGAAGAGGTATATCAAAATGATAAAACAAATTTAGACTTTTTTACAGATAGTTATAAAAATAATTTTAATTTTGAAATTGGAATAAATCAAGAAATATTTCCTCAAAATAGTGGGGAAAGGAAATTTAGTCCAATGGATAGATCTTTAAGAAGAGAGTTAAAATCTATTTTTGGAAATAATAATTATTCGTTTAACACACATAAATTTAAAAATGCTGTTGAAATTAAGATACGATCAGGAAATGAAGTAATTGAATTTCTAGTTCCTAAAGAATTAGTATCTGCATCTTCGGTAAGACTTTTCGTTTTATGGACAACACTACCATCTTTAGTTTTAATTATTATTGCTCTAATTTTTCTTAAGAATCAAACTAAACCGCTTGTTAAATTAGCTAAAGCAGCAGAAAGGTTTGGAAAGGGTGATTACGTAAATGATTTTCGGGCATCAGGCTCACAAGAAATTAGAAAGGCTGCATTTGAATTTGATCGTATGGCAAAGAGAATTAATCGTCACCTAAATCAAAGAGCGGAAATGCTATCTGGTATAAGCCATGATTTAAGAACGCCATTAACACGCTTAAAATTACAGCTTGCGATGCTTAAGCAAAAAGAAATTTCAGAAAAAATGTCTAAAGATATTGATGAGATGGAAAAAATGCTAAATGATTATTTACAATTTGCTAAAACTCAAACTCAAGAAAATACAGTCTTAATCAATTTAAATAATCTTTTGAATTCAATAAAAAATACTTTCAATAATAGTAATCTATTTTATAATAATGATATTGATATTATAGAATTGAATGGCAGGCCCACAGCATTAAGGAGGTCTTTTGAAAATATAATACAAAATGGTCTAAGTTATGGAAAGAAAGTCTATTTAAATGTTCAAAAAGGGAATAAAAGAGTAACAGTAATAATAGAAGATGACGGTCCAGGTATACCAGAAGACCAATATAAAAACGTATTTAAACCTTTTTTTAGATTGGATAAAAGCAGAAGCTTAAATCAATCTGGAGTTGGTTTAGGTCTTGCAATAGTTGAGGATATCATAAATTCACACGGCGGAAACATACAGCTTGGAAAAAGTAAGTACAACGGCTTGCAAGTTAAGATCTTTTTGCCTTTTTAGTTTTTTTATTTTTTATTAATTTCTTAATTATAGCATCCTGTTTTTGAACAATTTTTTTTAAGACTTCGAACTCTTCTCTAGAAACTAGCTGAAGTTTGTTAATAATTTTATCTTTTTTGAATTTTAAGTCTGTAGTTATTTCTTTTCTAATATCTTTAGAGGTTAAAATACCATTTTCAATTAAACTAGATATAGATTTTAAAATTTTTTCTGAATTTTTCATAGCTCATCTTATTTGATGAACAACTTAATTTCAAATATGATATAAGAAATTATGTATACCCATAATTTAGACCCTGTTTTAATAGATTTTGGGTTCATGGTGATTAGATGGTACTCTTTAGCTTACATCTTAGGAATAATCTTAGGTTGGTGGTTAGGAAAAAAAATAATTAATCACATTATTAAGGATGTTAATCTTAAATTTAATATTAGAGAATTTGACGATTTAATTACTTATCTAATTTTCTCTATAATTATCGGAGGAAGACTAGGTTATATAATATTTTATAACCTAGGTTATTACCTTGCTTATCCTTTTGATATTATAAAAGTTTGGGAAGGAGGTATGTCTTTTCATGGTGCTCTTTTAGGAATAATTGTAAGTACATATTTATTTGCCAAAAAAAAAAATATCCCAACTTTTTTTTTGTTAGATACTATAGCTTGCGTCTCTCCTATTGGAATTTTTTTTGGACGCTTAGCTAATTTCATTAATGGAGAACTGGTAGGAAAAATAACTAATGTGTCTTGGGCGGTAATTTTTCCTGCTATAGATGACTTGCCTAGGCACCCTTCTCAATTATATGAAGCTGCGCTTGAGGGAGCCGTATTATTTTTAATATTAAATATCCTAATTTTTAGGCAAAGATATAAAATAGGAACTTGCTCGTATTTATTTTTAATTTATTATGGAATTTTTAGAATCATATCTGAATTTTTCAGACAACCAGATCCTCAAATAGGTTACTTGTTTAACTTATTTAGCATGGGAACCCTTCTTAGTTTATTGATGATTATAACTGGTTTTGTTATTTTTAATTTTTTACAAAAAAAATGAATTCTAACCAAATATTTTTTAAAAATTCTAAGATTTTATCTACTGATAAGTTTTTTAGAAACGTTCTTTATGATAAGAAATTTGGCTATTACACTTCACAAATGCCTTTTGGAAAGAGTGGCGATTTTATCACCTCGCCAAAAATTTCAAGTATTTTTTCTGAAATAATCGCAATTTGGATTTTATCAACATGGGAGACATTTGGAAAACCAAAAAATTTTAATATAGTAGAACTAGGTCCAGGAGATGGTAGTTTAGCAAGCGTTCTTTTAAAATCTTTTAAAAAATTTCCTGAATTTGATTCAATTAAAAATATATTTTTATTGGAAAAAAGTCCCTTATTGAGAAAGGTGCAGAAAAAAAAAATTTCAAATAAGGATGTTAAATGGATAAATAACCTTAATTGGATAAAGAAAGGGCCAGTAGTTTTTTTTGGAAATGAATTTTTTGATGCGATACCTATAAAACAATTTAAAAAAATAAATAATATTTTTTTTGAAAAGAATTATACACTAGACAAAAATAAAAATATTAAAGAAATATTTTCTAAAGCATCATCAGCAAATGTTAAAATTATCAAATCTTATAAATCTTTAAAAAATTTAAAGTTTATTGAATTTCCTCGATTTGGCCTCCAAGAGCTAAAAAAAATTAACAAAAAAATTTCTAAATTAGGTGGATGTATTTTAATGATCGATTATGGATATTTAAAACCGAAAAATCAAAATACTTTACAATCTGTAATGAAACATAAAAGAAATAGTTTACTTAATAACCTAGGTAGAGCAGATATAACTGCTCATGTTAATTTTGCACTTCTTAGAGAATTTTTTTGGAAAGACGGTTTAAAGGTAAAAGATATAATTACACAAAAACAATTTTTGGAGAGAATGGGTATTCTAGAAAGAGCTAAGATAATTTCAAATAAGATGAAATTTAGAGAAAAGTCTGATCTTTATTTAAGGCTTATGAGGTTATTAGGGTCTAACTATATGGGAGATTTATTTAAAGTTATTATGGCCTATAAACTTAACAACAACAATTTTGCTGGATTTAAGTAATGTTTTATTCAAAAAAACTCAAAAAAATTAAAAAAATAAAACATTGTTTCTTTTCTAGAAAGAATGGATTTTCAAAAGGTATTTATAAGGGATTAAATTGTGGAAAAGGATCAAAAGATAAAAAACAAAATGTAAAAAAAAACCTGAGGTATATTGCAAAAAAAATGGTTGTTAAGGAAAATAAATTAATATTAATGCATCAAACTCATAGTAATAAAGTAATAGAAATTAAAAAAAATAACTATAAAAAAAAAGTAATTGCGGATGCTATAATTACAAAAATGAAGGGTGTTGCCCTTGGGGTGTTAACAGCAGATTGTGTGCCGATTATAATTTATGATGTTAAAAATGAAATTATTGGTTGTATTCATGCCGGCTGGAAAGGTGCCTTGTTGGGTGTAATTAACAATACTATTTCTAAACTAAAAAAAATAGGTTTAAATAATAAAATTTATGCATGTATTGGACCATGCATTGGCAAAAAAAGTTATGAAGTAGATAAAAATTTTTATAAAATTTTTATAGCTAAATCTAGAAATAATAAAATTTACTTTTCAAATAAAAATAAAACGAAAAAGTTATTTAATTTAAGAAAATTTGTCACTGATAAACTTGTAAAAGCTAATATTAAAGTTGATCAAATAAATCGAGACACATTTGCTGAAAAACAAAATTTTTTTAGTTACAGAAGATCATGCAAATTGAAGGAAAAAGATTATGGTAGATGTATATCTACAATTTGTATGCCTTAAGTAAATTAATTTGAAAAGACATGGAAATAAGGTATAAATAGTTGAATTTCATGAAAATTTTATCTGGAACTAGTAATCTAAAACTAAGTAAGGATATTTCCAAGCAATTAAAGCTTAAGCTAGTTAATACAAATATAAAAAGATTTGCTGATGGAGAAATTTATATTGAAATTAACGAAAATATTAGAGGAAATAGTGTTTTTGTCATTCAATCAACTTCAAATCCTGCTAACGATAATTTGATGGAACTTTTATTAGTTATCGATGCTTTGAAAAGATCATCTGCTAAAAATATTACAGCTGTAATTCCATATTATGGCTATGCAAGACAAGATAGAAAAGTTGCTCCAAGAACATCTATCTCCGCAAAGGTTGTCGCAAATTTATTAACTAACGCTGGAGCAAGTAGAGTTGTAACAGTTGATTTACATGCTGGTCAAATTCAAGGTTTTTTTGATATGCCGGTAGACAATTTATTTACAACTCCTCTTTTTGCAAAGTATATTAAAAAAAAATTAAAACGTAAAAAATTAATTTGTGTTTCTCCCGATGTTGGAGGTGTTCAAAGAACAAGAGGCCTTGCCACAAGAATTAAAGCTGATTTAGCGATTATAGATAAAAGGAGACCAAGGGCTGGTCACTCTCAAGTAATGAATATAATTGGAGATGTTGAGGGCAAAACTTGTATAATCGTAGACGATATTATAGATAGCGGTGGAACAATTGTAAATGCTGTAGAGGCCTTAAAAAAAGCAGGTGCCGTAGACGTATATGTTTTTATCACTCACGCTGTTTTAAGCGGTACGGCAGTTGATAAAATTAAAAGATCTAAAATAAAGAAACTTATTATTACTGATACAATTGATAACTTAAAGAAAATTAAGAATAACAATAAAATTGAGGTATTATCTATATCTTCATTAATGGCCGAAGCTATAAAAAGAATAGCAAATTCAAATTCCGTATCTGATTTGTTTAATTAACTCTTGTTTTGATAATCATCTTGGGTTATACACCCCCTTCAACTGATTTATGAGTAATTTAAAGGCTTTAAAAAGAGAGAATACCTCCTCAGGATCAAACAACAAGCTAAGATCAGAAGGATTAGTTCCTGCTATTTTATATGGAGGAAAAGAAGCTAATAAAAATATTTCAATAGAAAAAAAAGATATTAAAAATTTAATAAGTTCGGATACATTTTTATCAAAGGTTTTAGAATTAGATATTGATGGGAAAAAAGAAAAAGTGATTCCAAGAGATGTTGCTTTTAATGTCGTTTCTGAGGAACCTATTCATATAGACTTTATGAGAATTGTTTCTGGAAAAAAAATTACTCTTGAAATACCTGTGAAATTTATTAACCATCCAGACTCACCAGGGCTTAAAAAAGGGGGAGTATTAAACATTGTTAGAAGAAAAGTTGAATTAAAGTGCCCAGCAGAAAATATTCCAGATGAAATAATTGTTAATTTAGAGGGTACAGATATTGGTACAAGTATAAAAATTTCATCCGTCAAATTAGATAAAAATATTTTTCCAACTATATTAGATCGTGATTTTGTTATTGCAACAGTGGCCTCTCCAACGGTAATTAAAGAACCAGAAAAACCTGCAGAGGGAGATGCTGCGGCTGAAGGTGCAGAAGGTGAAGTTGCATCAGAGGGTGTAGAGGCAACAGCTGCTAAAGATGGAGATGCATCAAAGAAAGATGATAAGTCTAAGGATGGTGCCGATAAAAAATCTGAAGAAAAGAAACCAGCTGAAAAGAAATAATTAATATGCTTTTACTTGTCGGATTAGGAAATCCTGGATCCAACTATACTAATACAAGACACAATATTGGTTTTAAAATAATCGATGCTATTAACTTACACTTTAAACTTTCTAAACAAAAACCAAAATTTAAAGGTTTGCTCACTACAGGTAACATAGATGAAAAAAAAATTTATGCTATAAAACCATTAACTTTTATGAATAACTCTGGAACTGCCATTAAGGAATTAATTGATTATTTTAAAATTGAAGCAAAAGATGTTTTTGTTTTTCATGATGATATGGATATAGATTTTGGAAAAATAAAAGCAAAATTTGGAGGAAGTAGTGCAGGACACAATGGAATTGAGTCAATTGACAAATTTATTGGTAAAGATTATTCTAGAGTTCGAATAGGAATCGGACACCCCAAACAAAAGAGAAAAGTTAATAATCATGTTCTAGAAGATTTTAAAGAAGATGAAGAAGATAAAATAAATGAGATAACTGAGAATATTGTAAAACAGTTACCAACATTAATTGAAAAAAAAATAGACCTTTTTTCAAGTAAAGTTAATCAAGACCTTAATGGGATTTAAATGTGGAATAGTTGGACTTCCAAATGTCGGGAAATCCACTTTATTCAATGCTCTAACAGCCTCAAAAAATGCAGAAGCAGCAAACTTTCCTTTCTGTACTATAGATCCGAACATTGGTATTGTGGATGTTATTGATGAAAGATTAGATAAACTAACAATACTATCTAATTCCAAAAAAAAAATATATGCCAATATAACTTTTGTGGATATTGCAGGATTAGTTAAAGGAGCTTCAAAAGGTGAAGGTTTAGGTAATAAATTTCTTTCCCATATAAGAGAGGTAGATGCAATTATTCACCTGGTAAGGTGTTTTGAGTCAAATAAGGTTACTCATGTAAATTCAAAAATTAATCCTGTGGAGGACCTTGAAACTATAAAAACAGAAATAATACTTTCTGATTTAGATATTATCCAAAAAAAACTTGAAAAGGGTAAAAAAAAATTACTTGCAGAAAAAGAAATAAAAATACTTGAAGATAAATTAAAACAGTTAAATGGCGGTAATGAGATAATCGCTAAAGATAAAGATGAAGAAAAATTTCTAGTAACCTTAGGTTTATTAAGTATTAAACCAAAAATTATTGTATGTAATGTTGACGAGGAAAGCTTTACAAAAGGAAATTCTTTTACTGAAAATATAAAAAAAAATTATTCAGGGGAAAAAGTTGTTACAATTTGTGCAGATATTGAGGATCAGATAATGGGTCTAGATATCAATGAAAGAGAGACCTTCATGAGGGAAATAGGCCTTAACAAAACTGGTCTTAACCAATTAATTAAGGAAGGATATGAACTTTTAAACCTAGATACTTTTTTTACCTCGGGTCCTGAAGAAAGTAGGGCATGGACAGTGAGAAAAAATACTTTAGCACCTAAAGCTGCGAGTGTAATACACACCGATTTTGAAAAAAATTTTATAAGGGCGGAAACTGTCACTTGTAACGATTTTATTAAATATGGAAGTACTGAAAAATGTAAAGAGAACGGTAAGTTAAGAATAGAGGGTAAAGACTATATTGTAAAAGACGGTGACGTTTTATATTTCCGTGTCAACCCTTGACCAAATTCTCTTCATACTCAAATAAACAAGAGTGGTTAAAAGTATTAAGTAAATAATAACTTTCACACCTGTTCTGTGTCTTTCCTCAAGTTCTGGTTCGGCTGCCCATGCTAAAAATGTTGTTACATCTTTTGCCATTTGGTCCACGGTAGAAACAGTTCCATCTGCATATTCTATCAAGCCATCTTCAAGATTATTCGGCATTTTGATTTTATTTCCTATCATATACTTATTATAATACACCCCTTGATCTAAAGTTACTCCTGGAGGCGGGTCTTCGTAACCTACTAAAACAGAGTAAATATAATTTGCCCCTCCTTTCCTTGCTTTAACTAGAACAGACATATCTGGAGGATATGCACCTCCATTTGCTGCTGCTGCTGCCTCTTTATTGGGATGAGGACTTACAAACATATCAGACGGCCTACCGGGTCTAGTAAACATTTCACCCTGACTATCTGGTCCGTCAGTAACCTCGAAGCTTGCTGCGATAGCTTTTACTTCTGCCTCTGTAAATTCCGGACCACCAGACTCTCCGAGATTTCTGTAACTAAGATATTGCATAGAATGACATGACGAACAAACTTCTTTATAAACTTGAAAACCTCTCTGCAACGATGCTCTATCAAAAGTTCCTGTTAAACCCTTGAAACTCCAATCCATCTTTATTGGATCTGTCATTTCAGCGCTGTGTAAAGGTTTAATTGCTAAGAATAATAGTATGATTATTTTGTTTATGCTTATACTAAACTTTTTCATTTAATTTCCGTGCTAGAGACGGTTCTGCTCCCCCAGTCATAACTGGCTCAGATATACTCATTGGAACAGGATCAGTTTTTTCAAGTAGTCCAACAACTGGTAAAATTAAAATAAAATGTAAGAAATAATATATTGTACCTACTCTAGCTAAAACTAAATAAACTCCTTCAGCTGGCATAGCACCAACGTAACCTAACATTAAAACATCAATAACTAATATCCAAAAAAACTGTCTATAAATTGGTCTGAATACAGCTGACCTAACTTTTGAAGTGTCTAGCCAAGGTAACACAAATAAAATAAATATAGCGCTGAACATTAAAATTACTCCACCTAACTTATCAGGCACTGATCTTAAAATTGCGTAAAAAGGCAACAAATACCACTCAGGTACTATGTGAGCAGGGGTTACGAGTGGATTAGCAGGAATATAATTATCTGAATGACCTAAAACGTTTGGTGTAAAAAATACAAATCCAGCAAATATAATCATAAAAACCAATAGAGCAAAAGCGTCTTTAATAGTTATATACGGATGGAATGGTACAGTATCTTTTGAAGGTTTCTTTATATCTATACCAACTGGATTATTATTACCTGGGATATGCAGCGCCCAGATATGTAACACAACTAGTCCTAAAATTAAAAAAGGAAATAAATAGTGCAAACTAAAAAATCTATTTAAAGTAGGATTGTCAACTGAATATGCGCCCCACAACCATGTAGTTATGCTTTCTCCAACTAACGGTATAGCGCTAAATAAATTAGTTATTACTGTTGCACCCCAAAAACTCATCTGTCCCCATGGCAAGACATAACCTAAGAAAGCAGCTGCCATCATGAGTAAATAGATCATTAGTCCCAATATCCATATTATTTCTCTTGGTGACTTATATGAACCATAGAATAGAGATCTAAATATATGTATGTAGACTGCGAGGAAAAACATAGATGCACCATTACTGTGGATATATCTAATTAACCATCCATAATTAACGTTTCTCATAATATGCTCAACACTTCCGAATGCTAAATCTGCGTGTGCAACATAATGCATTGCAAGAACTATTCCTGTAACAATCTGTGTTATTAAACAAAAAGTCAGAATACCACCGAAAGTCCACCAATAATTTAAATTTTTTGGAGTTGGATAATCGGTTAAATGCGCGCCTAAAGTTAATAAAGGTAAACGATCATTAAACCATTTTGCAGCTTTTGACTTGGGTATATATTCCTGGTCACTCATAATTTTTTATTTATCCAATTTTAATAGTGTTGTTATCTACAAATTCAAATTTAGGTATTTCCATGTTAGTAGGAGCAGGACCTTTTCTAACCCT
>QBYC01000002.1 GCA_003283025.1 Pelagibacteraceae bacterium AG-325-C03 | reverse complement strand
TAAATTCCTGTGTACATCTTACCTGGGTTAAAAATCCTTTTTGGATCAAAACTTTTTTTTATTTTTTCACTGATTTTATACTTAATTGGATCTATTGTAAAAATATCAGCTGTGGCTTTAAGATCTTCTTCTAATTTAATTAATGTATAATATCCATAATGATTTTTAACTATTTTTTTTATTTCTTCAAGAATTTTGTAGTTAATTTGATCCAATGATATCCAAATCAAGCTTCCACCCCAATCAAGAAAGAAGCTAGGTTGGTCTTTTTTAAGTTTTTGGATCACTTGTAAAGTTTCACTTATTGGCACGACTATTCTTATTAAATTACTTTTTAAATTTTTAAAAACCTCTAGGTTTTTTGTTTTATTCCAAAATATTTCAGTTTGAACTGAGTCTAAAACTAAAAACTCATCATTTAAAAGGGCCAACTCATTTGAAAGTCTGTCAATTCTTTTATCTACTGAGTTCATCGGACCCTCTATTCTTATACCAGTTAAATCACCTTCATGTGTAAGATCATTTAAATTGAACGTTTTTCCAAAGTAGTCTGGATAAAAAACTCCTCCCGATGGATCAGTTGATGATGATAATGATTGACCTAAATAGGCAAGTGCCTTTTTAATATTAGGATTCTTTATAATTAATGTTTTACTTGTTTCAGGTTTTGGTAAAACTTTGATTGATATTTCTGTCAAAATTGTAAGAGTTCCAAAAGATCCGGATAGTATTTTGCACAAATCATAACCAGTCACATTTTTCACAACAGTTCCTCCTGATTTTATGGTTTCTCCTTTTCCATTTATACCTTGAAAACCAAGAAGATGATCTCTCACACTTCCGACTTTAAATCGTCTTGATCCAGCAAAATTACATGATACAACACCTCCAATCGTGCCGCTATTACTTTTTCCTAAAAATAAATAACCGAAATCATTTGGTTCAAATGCTAATTGTTGATTATTTTTTTTTAATGCCTCTTCAATTTCCTTAATAGGAGTACCTGCCTTGACTTTAATATAAAGCTCTTCAGGTTTGTAATCTATAATTCCCTTATAATTTGACAGGTCTAAAGTTTTTTCAGCTTGAAAGTTTCTACCGATCTTATTTTTTGATTGTAAACCACTTATTTCTAATGGAATATTTTTTTTATAACAATTTTTTACAATTTCTACAATTTCTTCTCTTGTAGATGGTTTAAAATTGTTTTGTTTAAAATCTAGGAATGTCTGGGAATTTTGTTTTTCCTCCATGGATGTGAACTCTGCCTTCCTCAGCACATTTTCTAAGTATTGGATAAACTTTACCTGGATTTAATAATGAATTTGGATCTAAAGCCACTTTTATTTTGAGTTGTTGTTCAATATCTTTATCATTGAAAGCCTCGCACATTAATTCTCTTTTTTCTATTCCCACTCCATGCTCACCTGTAAGAGCTCCACCAACTTTTACACAATATTTTAAAATATCAGCTCCAAAGTCTTCACATTTTTTTAACGACTCTTTATTATTTGCATCAAACATAATTAAAGGATGAAGATTTCCGTCGCCTGCATGAAATGCATTTGCAACTGGTAAATCATATTTTTCAGATAATCTTGAAATTTCTCTGAGAACTTCAGCGAGTTTACCTCTAGGTATTGAGCCATCCATGCACATATAATCTGGTGCTAAAACTCCGCAAGCTGGGAAAGCTGCTTTTCTACCAGCCCAAAATTTTAGTCTCTCTTCGTTTGATTTACTCACCTTTAAACTTGACGAATTATTTTTTTCTGCAATTTTTTTTGATTTTAGTATGTATGCATCCACCTCGTGTTCAGTTCCATCAAATTCAACAATCATCATTGCCTCTGCGTCCACTGGATAACCGGCTTTGGAATAATCATTTGTTGCTTTTGTAAGAGCTTTGTCCATAATTTCCATACCAGCTGGGATACATCCTTCCGCAATTATTTCTGCAACACACTTTCCTGCGTCTTCAATAGTTGGGAAGCCAATTAATGCAGCTTTAACAACCTCGGGCGCTTTAAGAATTTTTACTGTTACTTTTGTAATAACTCCTAACAAACCCTCTGATCCTGTCATCAAACCTAAAAAATCATACCCCTCTGAGTCCATTACCTTTCCACCAAATTTAGTTACTGTTCCGTCCATCAACACAACTTCAATACCTAATAAGTTATTAGTAGTGGCTCCATACTTTAAAGAATGTACACCTCCAGAGTTTTCAGCAACATTTCCGCCAATCGAACATGCGATTTGGCTTGACGGATCTGGAGCATAGTAAAATCCTTTATCCTGTACTGCATGCGTTATTGCTAAATTAGTTACACAAGGTTGTGTTACTACGCATCTATTTTCATAATCAATTTCAAGAATTTTGTTAAATTTTCCCATCGCCATTAATACACAATCTTCTAAAGGCAATGATCCTCCTGATAAACCTGTTCCAGCACCTCTCGGCACTACTTTAATTTTATTTTCGTTACAATATTTTAAAATATTACTTACTTCCTCAAGAGTCTCTGGCATGACTACTACTAAAGGCATTTGTCTATAGGCGGTTAAGCCGTCTGTTTCATATGGCCTTAATTCATCAGAATGTGAAAGAATATTTTTTGGGTTAATTATTTTTCCAATATCGGATACAATTATATCTTTTTTAGATACAATTGAAGTGTCGACTTTTGGCATTTGTAAATTACTCATAAATTACTTTTCTTAAGCATTTTTGATATTTTATCTAGCGCTTTTTGTATATTATCCCTAGAAGCAGCGAAGCTAAAACGCACAAAATCTATTGAAGTCTTGCCAAAAGCCGTTCCAGGAACAATTGCCACACCAGCTTCATGCATACATTTTTTGGAAAATTCAGATCCATTCATTCCTGTACCACTTACATTAGGAAAAGCATAAAAGGCTCCTCCCGGCATACTGCACGTTATTCCAGGTAAATCGTTTAATCCTCTGTGAATTAACTTTCGTCTTTGATCAAATTTTTCCATCATGAGATGAATAGAATCGTCAGGACCGTCAAGTGCTGCTATACCAGCAAATTGTGATGGCGCATTTACACAAGAAAAACTATTAATTGCTAATTTCGTAACATGTGGAATTAACTTTTCAGGCCATACACTCCATCCCATTCTCCACCCAGTCATTGAGTAAGCTTTGCTCCAACCATCTAATACAATTAATCTATCTTGTAGATCAGGGTAATTAAAAAACGTTGGCATTTCTTTTCCGTCAAAAATTTGTCTACTATAAATTTCATCACTTAATATATAAATGTGTGGGTGTTTCTTTAAACCCTCGGCTAGAAAATCTACTGCAGGTTTTTCAACAAAACTACCTGTTGGGTTGTTTGGATTAATTAAAATAACTAATCTGGTTTTGTCAGTTATCAAAGATAAAATTTTTTCAGGATCAAATTTTAAATCTTTTTCTTTTGTTAAATCATAAGGAACTGACGTAGCTCCGGTATAGTTAATCATGGACTCATAAATTGGAAATCCTGGCGTTGGATGCACGATCTCAGCACCAGGTTCACCAATCATTTGAATTGCATAATACATGGTAGGTTTTCCTCCTGGCATAATCATAATTAATTCTGGATCAACATTTTTTTGATATAAACTTTTAATTTTTCTAGAAACCGCTTGCCTGCATTCTGTGATACCGTTTGCTAAAACATATCCATGATGTCCATCATCAATAGCTTTTTTTGCTGCTTCCATAATATGGTTTGGCGTTTTAAAATCAGGCTGTCCTAAACCTAAGTGGATCATTTCTTTTCCTTGAGCCTCAAGTTTTTTAGCCTCTGCCAAAACACTAAAAGCAGTTTCTGTTCCAAGTCTCTCTAAATTTTTTGCTAATTTCATATATTAACTTAATATTTATTGTTACTTTTGCATATTAGTTTTTTTGCATCACCTATATGCTATTTTCGTTTTATTTAGTTCTTTTATGCTTTTACAACCTAATAAAATCATATCTCTTCTTATTTCTTCCTTCATTCTCTTTAAAATTTGCTCCACTCCAAGTTGACCGCCTGCTCCTAAAGCAAATAAAAAACCTTTTCCAAAACTACAAGCAGTTGCCCCGAGTGATAAAGCTTTAAGGACATGAGTGCCTCTTCTAATACCTCCGTCTAATATAATTTCTAATTTATCTCCTACGGCTTCCTTTATAGCTGGAAGTTGATCGAAAGGAGATCTTGACCCATCAAGCTGCCTTCCGCCATGATTCGATAATAAAATTGCAGATGCTCCAATTTCAATTGCTTTTTTTGCGTCTTCAACGGACATAACTCCTTTTAAAGCAAATGGTCCGCCCCATTTTTTTACGACATACTCTGCATCTTTCCAACTCATTGCTGGATCATATTGCTCGTTAATATACTCCATTACACCTTTCGCAATACTAGAACCTTTTTTTGTCCAATGAGAAACATTTGCTAACTCAAATTTTTTATGAGTTAAATAGTTAAATGCCCATTTAGGATGCATTGCAAAACTGATAAGACTTTTTAAAGTTAATTTAGGTGGTGTGGTAAAACCCCATTTATGGTCTCTCTCTCGATTACCTGCAACGACTGTATCAACAGTAAGACATAATGATTTGAATCCTGCTGTTTTACACCTATCAATTAAATTATCTGTTAAACCTTGATCTTTGTGAATATAAAGCTGAAACATTTTTGGACCACTCGCGACGTTAGCTATTTCTTCTATAGATGAGGTCGCCATTGTCGACATACTGTAAAAAGTTCCAAATTTTTCTGCAGCTCTAGCGGATGCTTTATCTCCATCGTGGTGATACAGCCTTTGCATTGCAGTTGGCGCTAAAAATAAAGGCATATCAATTTTTTGGTCAAAAACAGTTGTAGATAGATCAGGTTCTCCAACACTAGCTAGAATATTAGGTACGAGATCACATTTTAAAAATGACTCTGTATTTCTTTTTAATGTAGTTTCGTCATCAGAACCTCCATCAATATAATGAAAGATAGGCGCAGGCAAATTTCTTTTTGCTAATTTTCTAAAATCATCAAAATTATAACAATCGTAAAGATTCATTATAATTAAAAATTTTTAGAAAAAGTTATATGTTGATTATCTGTACCTGGATTTACTTCTCCCCAATCATTATTAGAAATATGACTATAACTGTAACTTAGATTGGAATTCTCAAAAAGCTCAAGTCCAACTTTTATCTCACTTTTAAATTCCAAAACACTTCCCAAATCTTTTCCATCACCTTTTTCATAATATCCTGGAGCGAAACTTGGCAAAATTTTTAAAGGACCAACCCCATATTGTCCTTCAACTCCTGTGTATAAGTAAACTGAACTATTGCCTGTCATAAAACCTCCAGTAACAGGTTTGAACTTTCCAAAAAATGTGTCTCTGAATAAATTTGGATTTTTGTGCTCAATTCCTAGCAAGGTAGTTTTATCATCGCCCTCTTTATCTATTACATCGAAAGTACCAGTATAAAGTGAAATGTCTGCATTTCCCTGATCTGCGCTCAAATGAGAGAATCCCCAAAATGTAATGAGTAAACTTAAAAGTATTTTGAATTTCATATAAAAAAAATACAACTAAATGTTTAATATGTACAGTTTCCTTTTGTGTTTTATTGTCTTTTTTTTAGAAAAGAAAAGATAAAAAAACCTCCGAAAATTAAGGCAATATAAGGCAAAATCCATAACAAGGAATTTTGAAGGTTAAACTGAGGTTTAAACACAATCCAATCTCCATATTTATCAGTCATAAAAGTGTAAATTTCCTCTTCTGTTTTTCCTTCTTCAATTAAATCTTTTACAACTAACTTAATTGTTTGAGCAAAATCAGAATTTGAGTCTGAGATAGATTGTCCCTGACAAACTAAACAACGTAAATTTTTATGGATTAAATTTGGGTCAGCAGATTTTTCAGCTGCCATTATAAATTTTGATAAAAATATAAAGAAAAATAAAAATAAATTAAATTTCATACTTACTCTATAATTTTCATAATAATATTATAATCTTCAAAAGATAATGGGCCTACAAATTTTTGTATGATTATTAAATCTTTATTAATAAGTATACTTTCTGGGATTCCATAAATGCCGAATATTACAGATTGCTTGCCATAGTTATCTTTTGCTAGCAAATCATATGGATTACCTAACTCTTTTAAAAATGATTTAGCTTGAACATTTTTATCTTTAAAATTAATACCCAGTATCATCAATTTTTTGGTTTTGGATAGTTTCATTAGTATAGGATGCTCAACTTTGCAAGGCGCGCACCACGATGCCCAAAAATTTATCAATGTAAAATCATTTTTTTTAATATCATCTCTAGTATAAAAATTAGTTTCATCGAAATAAGTAAATTTAAATTCTGGAGTTTCTTTATTTATTAAGCTTAAAGTGCTGTAATTCGTGTTTCTAGTTAAGCTTACATAAAAAACACCTATTACAAATAAAAAAATCAATAAAATGATTATCTTAATTATTTTTTGCATTGCTTAATACTCTTATAAACCCTCCCACAACAATCATAATCACTGATATCCAAATCCAAACCATTAGTGGTTTTTTTTGAAACTTAATATTGTAATAATCGGATCTGTCAATATTACTCATCGTTAAATAATAATCTTTTAATAAATTAGTTTTTATTGCCGCCTCATAAGTTAATGTTTTTGGATTATCATAAATCCTGATTTCTGGGTTTAAAACATTGAATTGATTTGAATTTATATTCCTAATTTCTAATTTTCCAACTACTGCCTGATAATTTTTATAATTCTTTAAATCTAAATTTTGTAATTTAATAGAATAATTTTCAAATTTTTTTGTTTCACCTAGCTTGATATTATAATCTTTTTCTATTGAGAAAATATCGTTCAATCCAATAAATAAAACTAAACAACCAAAAGATGTATGCGAAATAATTCTAGCAAAGTCTAATTTCTTCTCCTTGAAAGTTTTAGCTAAATCTCTCAGAGAGGACATAATTAAAAACAAAGCACTGATAATAATAAAATTCGATAATAAAGAATAACTTTTGAAGAAAAAAATTATTGTAAGATTTAAACTGACTGCACCTGCTAATATTAAAAGATAGGTCTTAATATTTTTAAACCTATTTTTAATCCATTTTGCTTTTGGACCTAAGGCCATAAATATAAGAAATAAAATTATTACCGGAAATATAATTGCATTATAAAATGGTGGACCCACCGAAATTTTATTATCTGTTAAAGCGTCAGTAAAAATTGGATAGATAGTTCCTAACATTACTGTAATTAAGTAAAACATCATAAACCAGTTATTAATTAAAATGAATGTTTCTTTACTATTCCCATTTAAATTATAATTTTCTTTTTTATATTTTTTAAATAGAAGAAAAATAGAACTAAATATCATTAGGCTTAAAAATATTAAGATATAGATCCCTCGTGTAGGATCAGTTGCAAAAGTATGGACAGAATTTAAGATACCAGATCTTACTAAAAAGGTTCCTGTGACGCTGAGAATAAATGTAATTAAACATAGTATAATTACCCAAAAATAAAACAAATTTCTTTTCTCAAAAACAATCAACGAATGAAATAAAGCGGTCATAGCAAACCAAGGTAAAAGAGAAGCATTTTCTACAGGATCCCAAAACCAAAAACCTCCCCAACCTAATTCATAATAAGCCCATATAGAGCCAACTAAAATTCCAAGTGTTTGAAAGCACCAAGATATCAAAACCCAATTTTTAATTGAAAATGAAAAAGATTTTTCAGAATAATTACTAATAAGTGACGCTATAGCTGCTGAAAAATAAATAGATGAACCAACAAAACCTATATAAAGCAAAGGAGGATGAATAGCTAATGCTGGATCTTGTAAAATTGGATTTAAGCCTAAACCTTCTAATGGAACAGGAGAAATTGGACTAAAAGGATTAGAATTAAAAAGAATAAAAAAAAGAAAACCAAGTATTAAAATATTTTGAATAATTAAAGTCAAAAGTCTAAATTTTTTTGGATGATTTTTATTATAAATTAAAAATAAAAAAGAAAATATTGAAAGTATTATAACCCAGAGTAGTAAACTTCCTTCATGATTTCCCCATGTTCCCGTAATCTTATAAAATAAAGGCTTCAAGGAGTTTGAATTTTGATAAACAGCTATTAAAGAAAAATCAGAGACAATAAAAGCTGCTATCAAAACAAAAAAGCAAATAATTATTGAAGTGCTTTGGATTAAACTTAATTTAAAAATATTTTTTTCTATAACACCTATTATTTTAAGATTTTTATTAGCAATATAAATAATACTTAAACTTATAATTACATTTAAAAATAGTAAAATATTACCTAAATTACTTAGCATTTTTTTCCATTAAACCTTTTAATTCTGGTGGCATATAATTTTCATCATGTTTGGCTAAAATTCTATCAGCTATAAAAAATGACTTGTCTTGTAGTTTACCTTCAGCAACAACACCTTTTTCTTCAGAAAATAAATTAGGAACTGTACCGCTGAAGCTAATATTTAACTCGTGATTAAAATCAGTAATAATAAACTTTATTTCATGCTCTTTAATTATAAGTGAGTTTTTTTTAACCATTCCGCCAACCCTAATTTTTTTATTTAAGTTAATATCTTGATTATTTTTTATATCTGTTGGGGATTTAAAATATAAAATATTTGTATTTAGTGACTGAAGTATAAAGAATACTCCCACAGAAGATATTAGTATCACCATGACTAAGAGTGAGGCTCTTTTTTTAACTTTTTTTTGAAGCATTTACTGCTTTAAAAAGTTTTACTAAATGACGATAAAACTTGTGAGGCTATTTTTGAGTTGTCGGTAACAACTTTTTTTCTTTCTGATGAAAGCTCGTTTATCTCTTTTGCAAAATCTCTTTCATACTTTTTGAGTGTCTTAAGTGTTTTGTAGTAAAGTAATCCGCACATCACAAAAGTAAGTGTGAAAGACCCCCACACAAATAATCCATATCCATTCATAGTCAAAAAATTTTGTATCATAATCTTTTTAAGTTTTTTTTTTTTATTTTAATGATTTCTGTCTTGTATTTCATTAGAAAAATTAACGCACAATACAATATTAGGACGAAAAACATTAACAATAACGGTACTAACATCGAAGAATGAATTGAACTCTCTCCTGTTAGCTTAATACTGGCAGGTTGATGAAGTGTATTCCACCAATCTACTGAGTATTTAATTATTGGAATATTTATTAAACCTGTTATTGCAACGATACTTGAAATTTTATTTGCTTTACTCTCATCTGTAATAAATTTTTGACTTGAAATAAATCCAATATAAAAAAGAACTAGTATTAACATGGATGTTATCCTAGCGTCCCATACCCACCAAGTGCCCCAAGTTGGTTGGCCCCAAATTGAACCCGTAGCTAAAGCTAAACACGTAAACATAAGACCTATAGGCGCAATACTTTTTGTTATTAATTTTATATTTTTTAATTTAAAAATAAAATGAGCGATAGACAATAAAGCAATAAAAGTAAAAGAAGCTAAACCAATCCATGCTGAGGGTACGTGTACGTACATAATTCTAACACTGTCTCCTTGCAAATAATCTGGAGGTGAAAAAATTAAAGCAAAGGAAAGCGCTATCAGAAGGAAAATAAAAAAGAAAGAATTTATAAATCCAATCAATTTTTCAATCCAGAAAAATATATTGCTTAAATTTAAAAGTTTTAACATTTCATCTTAACTACTATAATATTTTTTTTAAGTGAAGTTATAATATGAGCCCAACCGAGAATTAGGAGGGAGTATAACTAAATAAGTTTATCCTCAATTGGGCTAAAACTTAAAAAATGTACAGTTTCTCTATGTCTGAGATTTGAACAAAAATTGTTTAATTTTAGGCAGTAATTATTAATTAGATATTTTATGATATCCAGAGCCTTTTTTACCTGAAAAGATCTCCTCTATTAGTGGGTGTTTAAGAGGTTTTTTTGATTGGTCCAAAAGGAGGTTTTGTTCTGAAACATAAGCTTCGTAAGTTACTTCATTACTTTCAGCTAGCAAATGATAAAAAGGTTGATCTTTTCTAGGTCTAACTTCTTTCGGTATTGATTGATACCATTCTTCTGAGTTATTAAATTCAAAATCGACATCGTAAATTACACCTCTAAAATCAAAATGCCTATGTTTAACTACTTCTCCAATTGAAAATTTAGCAGTATCTTTTTTGTACATACTTAATATTTAGTAACTTTTATATTAAAATCAATATCTAATTTAATAAAATTTTATTATATGCTAAAAACTATTTGTGAATAAGTCATTTTTAAAATTTATTACTGACTTCGGGCCATTATTAATTTTTTTTACCGTTTACTACGAAAGTGGAAATAATTTAACTAAAGCTATCCCACCGTTAATAATATCAACTTTGATAGCAGTTGCAGTAATGTACTTTGTTGAAAAAAAAATTCCCTACGTTCCCTTAATTGGTGCGATAGTAATCTCACTTTTTGGAGGATTAACATTATATTTTAAAAACCCGATTTTCATTTATATGAAACCAACAATAGTAAATATTATATTTGCTTCAATTCTTATAGTAAGCAATATTTTTTATAACAAAAATTTCTTAAAGCTATTTTTACAATCAGCATTTCAACTAAGTGATGAAGGTTGGAAGAAATTAAACTTTAGATGGGCATATTTTTTTATTTTCTTAGCAATTTTAAATGAGATCGTATGGAGAACTCAACCTGAAACAACATGGGTAAATTTTAAAGTTTGGGGAATGTTGCCAATTACTATAATTTTTACAGCAATGCAATTACCTTTGATAAATAAATATAAAAATGAATAATATTAAATTGATTGTAAATAATGACGTAAAAAAAGAAAAAGAAATATTTTTCTTTAAAAAAGAATTACAATGTATCTTAAATTTATACGCAAAAATGGTTTCCAACGGATCTTGGAAAGATTATTCTTTTACGACCGGTATTAAAGAAGTATCGTTTAATATTTATCATAGAGCCTCTGACAAGCCTGTCTTAAAAATTTTAAAAAATTTAAAGCCTAGATATTTTAATGAAAGATATTTAATTAAAGATAAAAATGGATTTATTCTTAAGAAATCTGAAAATCTAAATCAGTTAATAAACAAAACAAGTTGGGATAAATTAAAATTGGTGAAATAATTATCTTCTTTGTCCAAAAAGTCTTAAAAGCATTATAAACAAATTAATAAAATCCAAGTATAATGTTAATGCACCCATGACAGCTTTTTTACCCATTATCTCTCCGCTATCACTCACAAGATACATGTTCTTTATTTTTTGAGTGTCATAAGCAGTAAGACCCACAAAAATTAAAACTCCTAGAATTGAAATCACAAAATACATCATGGCTGATTTCATAAATATATTTACTAATGATGCAATTATAATTCCAAAAAGTCCCATCATTAAAAACGATCCAAGTTTTGTTAAATCTTTTTTAGTCGTGTAACCGTAAATACTCATTGCCCCGAAAGTTCCAGCTGTAATAAAAAACACTCTAGTAATACTTGCTCCCGTGTAAGCAATAAAAATTGAAGAAAGTGATAAACCCATTAAAGCTGCAAAAATCCAAAACACAGTTTGAGCCTTTGCTGCAGACATTTTTGCAATTCCGAAACTCATATAAAACACTACTCCTAAAGGAGCTAACATTACGACCCATGCTAACCCAGAATTATATAGAGAATTTCCTAACGAAGATAAAATTAATGGTTCAAAGGACTCTACTGCAAATCTTGCGGTTAAAAGTGCAATGAAGCCCGTAAGCGCTAAAGCAGATCCCATGTAATTATAAACTTTAAGCATGTAAGAACGTAATCCCTGATCTATAATAGCTTCGGAAGCTGTTGATCTTACAGTAGATGATTCTTTATTAAATTCCATAATCTATATATATGTTTTTTTAAAAACTTTTCAATAGTTAAAAATTGACCTAAAAATGAGCCATAAATATTAAATTTATGAAATTTAGAAAACTTGGAACTACAGATATTGATGTGAGCTTAATTTGTCTTGGTACGATGACTTGGGGAACTCAAAATACTGAAAAAGATGCTTTTGAGCAAATGGACTACGCGGTATCTCATGGAATAAATTTTTTTGATACCGCTGAAATTTACTCTGTGCCACCAACCTCTGAGTCTTTCGGTAAAACAGAAGTAATGATTGGTAATTGGTTCGAAAAAAAAAAGAATAGAGATAAAGTTATTCTTGCATCAAAAATTGCAGGACCAGGGTGCGCTTGGATTAGAGGCGGAGGAAATAATTTTGATGAGAAGACAATTGGAGAAGCAATAGATGGTAGTTTAAAAAGATTAAAAACAGATTATATCGATTTATATCAACTGCACTGGCCAGAACGATCAACAAATTTTTTTGGTCGAAGGGACTATCAATTTAATAATGAAGAAGGGAATTGGAATAGCTTTGAGAATATCCTTGAAACTTTAAAAAAATTTATTAAAAGTGGAAAAATTAGATATATTGGCATGTCTAATGAAACACCATATGGATTATCTAGGTATCTTGAAATTTCGAAAAATAAAAGTGCCCCGAGAATGATGTCAGTACAAAATCCTTATAACTTGGTAAACAGAATATACGAGATAGGTATGTCTGAAATTTCTATAAGGGAAAAATGTGGATTACTTGTTTACTATCCTTTGGCAGCTGGAGGATTATCAGGCAAGTATAGAAATGGTAATATGCCTAAAAATTCAAGGATGGCACTCTTTAAAGGTTGGGAGAGACATTTAAATCCTTTAGCAATGAGGGCCTATGATGAATATTTTAAACTTGCTAAAGATTTTAATTTAACGATGGTACAACTTGCACAATCTTTTGTTAATTCTAGACCATTCGTAACAAGCAATATAATTGGGGCAACAACGATGGACCAACTCAAGGAAAATGTCGAAAGTATAAATATAGAATTTACTAATGAAATGATGGAACGAGTGAATGAAATTCATAACAACAACCCTAATCCTTCACCTTAATCTATCTTTGAAATCAAACTAATTTAGTATAAAAACAATTTATGTTTATCAAAAAAATCGTTCTTATAATTATTCTTTTTCTTTTTTCTTTAAATGCTTTTGCAAACACACCAAGATCAACTGGAAAATATAAAAACTGGGAAAGTTTTGTTGCTGAAACAGAAAAAGGCAAAATATGTTTTGCCCAAACGCTTCCTACAAAAAGAACTCCTGGAGCTATTCAAAGAGAAGAGTCTAAATTATTTGTGACTTTTAGACCTGGAGAAAACATCAATGACGAAGTTAGCGTAACTAGTGGTTACGAATATAAAAATTCAACTGTTTCCGCGAGCTCAGGTAAAAAAAAATTTTCTTTTTTTTCACAAAAAAATTTCGCTTGGCTATTAGATGACAAGGAAGAAAAAAATTTTATTAAATTAATGAAAAAAGCAACAGATCTTATAATTAAAGCAAGAACGACAAAAGGTGAGGAAACAACTGACCATTATTCAATGATGGGATTTACAAAAGCATATAACACCGCAAAAAAAACCTGCGGCTAGATGAAAAAAATTGTATTAGCCTACTCTGGTGGATTAGATACTTCAATTATCTTAAAATGGTTACAAGAAAATTATAATGCAGAAGTAATAGCTTATACTTCAAATATTGGTCAAGAAATTAATAGAAAAAAAATTATAAAAAATGCTAGACGTCTTGGGGTAAAAAAAATTATAATTGAAGATCTAAAAAATATTTTTGTTAGAGATTATGTTTTTCCAATGTTAAGAGCGCACGCTGTTTATGAAGGCGTTTATTTACTTGGTACTTCAATCGCTAGACCTCTAATTGCTAGAAGACAAATAGCAATAGCAAAAAAATTTAATGCTTACGCGGTAGCTCATGGAGCTACAGGAAAAGGTAATGATCAAATAAGGTTTGAACTTGTTTATGTTTTTTTTGGCGGTAAAAAAATTAAGATTATTGCACCTTGGAGAGAGTGGAAATTACAATCAAGAGCAGACTTAATTAAATATGCAAAGAAAAATAAAATACCAATTCCAAAGGATAAAAAAGGTGCGCCACCTTTTTCTATTGATGATAATATCTTTCATACTTCTACCGAGGGAAAGATATTAGAAAACCCTAGAAATTCAGCACCAGAATTTATTTTTCAAAGAACAGTCTCTCCAGAAAAAGCTCCAAATAAAAAATATAAAGTAAAAATTACTTTTAAAAATAGTGATCCAATTGCTGTGAATGGAAATAGATTGAGGCCTGATAAACTTTTAGATAAATTAAATATTATTGCTGGTAAAAATGGTATTGGAAGAGTAGACCTTGTTGAAAATAGATTTATTGGCATTAAATCAAGAGGTGTTTATGAAACACCTGGGGGCACATTACTTTATGTGGCACATAGAGCTATGGAGTCTGTAACACTGGACAAAAAAACTTCTCACGATAAAGAAAGAGTGATGCCTGAGTATGCTGAATTGGTTTATAATGGTTATTGGTTTTCTAAAAGAAGATATGAGTTACAAAAAATAATTGATAAAAAAAAAAATCAAGTTTCTGGTGAAATAGTTTTAAGCTTATACAAAGGAAATATTACAATTTTATCAAGAAAAACAAAAAACAAAGCCTATTCAATGAAAAAAGTTTCTTTTGAAGAAAATAAAACTTTTAATAAGAAAAAAATTGAAAATTTTATTAAATTTCACTCTAAACAGTTAAATAAAGCTTAAATTTTTGATAGAACATAAATAGATGAACAATTCGATTCGAAATATTCAATTAGTTGCAGTTGTGGTTGTCCTTATCTCAACGATTATCGCTTTCTTTTTAGAAATGTCAGAAATGTACGATAATAGGAATATAACATTAGCAGATTTACTTTTAATGTTCATATATATAGAAGTGATCGGATTAGTCAGATCCTATTGGGAAACAAGAGCAGTACGTATTACTTATCCTTTAGTAATTGCAATAACAGCATTAGCGAGATTTATTATATTACAAGACAAAGAAAGTGACCCAACAAATTTAATTTATATATCACTTGCAATATTAATTGTAGCGATAGCAACTGTAATAATTAGATTTAGAAATAGTAAATACTTAAAAATCGATAAATCTAAATCTAACGAGCTTTAAAACAATCTAGGGTATTTTTTAATAAGCAAGCAATAGTCATTGGACCTACACCACCGGGCACAGGAGTTATAGCTTTAGTTTTTACTTTTACTGTCTCAAAATCTACGTCTCCAACAATTTTATTACCCACCTTATTAATTCCTACATCAATAACTATTGAATTTTTTTTTACCCAATCTTCTTTTACTAGTTTAGCTACTCCTACTGCTGCTACTAGGATATCTGCTTTTAAACATTCATTTTTTAGCTCTTTTGTTTTTGTGTGAACAATTGTAACTGTACAATTTTCATTTAAAAGTAATTGCGCCATGGGTTTACCATTTAAATTTGATCTTCCAATTATAACAGCATGTTTTCCTGATAAATTTTTTTCAACTTTTTTTATTAAATATAAGCAACCTAAAGGAGTGCAAGGAGCAATAGCACTATAACCAGATGAAAGATTTCCAACATTTATCGGGTGAAATCCATCTACATCTTTTTTAGGACTAATAGCATTAATTATTTTTTCCTTATTAATCTGAGGAGGTAATGGTAATTGAACTAGTATTCCAGAAATACTGGAGTCGTTATTTAAATCTTCAATTTTCTTTAAAACTTCTATTTCTTGTACGTCTTTTGAGTACCTTACAACATCAGAATTAATCCCTACCTCCTTAGCACTTTTTTCTTTGTTCTTTACGTAAATTTGACTTGGCAAATAATCACCGATTAATATTACTGTTAGTCCTGGCGCTTTATTTTTTGATTTTATTGAGTTAATTTCTTTTTTAATCTCTTGTCTTAAGATTTCTGCCTCTTTTTTTCCATCTATAATCATAATTAAAATAAACTTGGAGCAAATATTTCAAAAATAAAATTTCTTAAAAACATAAGTGCTAAAATTAATATTACCGGAGAAATATCTATAGAACCTAAATTAGGCAAAATCCTCCTTATGTAGTTCAATGCTGGGGAGGTTAACCTATAAGAAAAATCAAGAACTGAGTAAACAAATCTATTTCCTGTGTTTAAGATATTGAAAGCAACTAACCAACTTATAACTGCATTAATTATCAATATCCATATGTAAAGTGTAATCACATTATCAAATAAAATTAAAACTGATTTCATGAATTTTTCTCCACATAAAGCGATGTGCTTGGAAATGCAAATGATGCTTTATTCTTTTCTACAATATTTTTAATTTCTAAAGCCAAAGTATCTTTTACATTTAACCATTCTTGAAAATGCTTTGTTTTTGTAAAACAAATTAATCTGATATCAATAGAACTTGCTGCAAATTGATCTATTTTCACTGATAGCATTGTGTCCTTAGATTTTATGAAGTCATCATTTTTTTCTATATATTTCTCAATTTCGTTCTTAATATTTTTCAATTGATCGCTGGAAGTTCGGTATTCTAATCCGATCATCCAATTAATTCTTCTATTTGTTGTTTGGGTATAATTAATCACTGCCTTTTCAGCAAATTGAAAGTTTGGAATAGTTGCTTGAGACTTATCAAATCTTCTTACTACAGTTGATCTAAAACCGATACTTTCTACTGTTCCCTCAATAACTCCTTCAACATAAATCCAATCACCTACTTGGAATCTTCTCTCAACTAAGACTAATATACCTGAAATTAAGTTTTTAAATAAATCCTGAGCTCCCAATGCTACAGCAACACCAAATAATCCTAATCCTGCAATAATAGGGCCAATTTTGATTCCCCAAAGTTCGAGGACAGCTGCAGCACCTAAAATAAAAATTAAAACTTTTATAGCTTTTATTATCCAATTGATTAGATCTTTTGAGAGCAAACCACCAACAGATTTAATAACTACAGAAAAAGGACCAATAATTTGATGAAATGTCCAAAATATTAAAATAGTTATTAAAGAACGATTAACAGTTTCTAAAAATTCAGCCGCCTGAGTCTCAACAGATAAATAACTTGTTGAAACAAAAAAACCTAAAACAATTGGAAAGAACTTTGCTGGCCCTTCCATTGAAAAAACGAGAGAATTGTCAAAATTATTTGTAGATTTTGATACATAATTTTCTAATCGTTTAACTACAAATTTTGAAAAAACACCTCTCAAAAATAGGAAGAATAAAAAGATAAATAAAGCAATGATTATCTCTGAAATGTTAACTCCAGAAATTCCTTTATTCCACACATCAAAAAATAAATTTTTAAAATTTTGTAATACTTCCATATGTTTAAATTTTCAGTTTTTCTAATTCTTCGCCTGGCTGGAAAACTTCCAATTTTTTCCATCCTAAATTTTTTAATACACTTAAAACTTTTTCACTTATACATAATACTTTAGACTCTGTCATCAAACCATTCAAAGAGTATTTTTTTACTATTTCACTTAAACTCTCAGCACTTCTTTTAGAGTAAATAAAAATTATGTCAGGAGGATGATTATTAATTATTTTATTATTTTCTTCATTAAGATCGGTAATTTTTTTAGAAGTATAGTTGATTATCTTATCAATCTTAAATCCTTCATTTTTAAGTTCAATATCTAAATTTGAAGAAATATAATCACCGCAAAAATATGCTATAGATTTTTTTTTATCGATTTGATCTGAATTTGAAATAATATTTTTAAGAGCGTTTACGGTACCTCCAGCAGAAATTGTATTATTGTATCCTTTTTGTCTTACAATTTTTTCTGTAATATACCCAACACAAAAACATATCTTGTTAGTATCTTGATTTTTTAACTTTAAATTTCTAATAGCGTTTGTACTTGTAAAAATAAATGCATCATATTTTTTTGCGTCAATTGGACCAACATTAGCTGCTGAGATCTTTAAAGTTGGGATTTGTACTATCTTATGTCCTAAAGAAAAAAATTTTCCCATTAAATCCTCCGAGTCTATTAAGGGTCTTGTAATTAAAATATTCATTTTTTTTTAAATTCCGATCCTGCGAGTTTTAATAATTCCTCCCCAACTGATTTACCAATTTTTACTGCTTCAGTAGTTTTACCCATCATCTCAAACTCATAGCTTTTCAATCCAGTATCTGAAAATAATTGAGCTGTTAATTTAAGATTATCATTTTCTACTACTGCTAAACAGCCAACTGCTGTTTCGCAATCTCCTCCAATAACTTCTAATGTTGCTCGTTCAGATCTTGCGCATATTTCAGTGTCTCGATCATTAATATTTCTCAAAAAACTTTTTATTGTATTGTTATTTTTATTGCACTGGACGGCTATTATGCCTTGTCCTGCTGCAGGTAAAACTTCCTCAATTTTAAAACACAAACCTATTTTATTATCTAAATTTAAGCTTTTAACTCCTGCTGCCGCTAAAATTATTCCGTCTAATTTATCCTTTTCAAGTTTTTTTACCCTGGTATCTATATTTCCTCTCATACTTTTTACTGAAATATTTTTATTAATTTTTTTCAGTTGAAGCTCCCTTCTTCTAGAACTTGAACCAATAACTATTTTTCTTTGTAGATCTCCTAAGGTTTTAATTTTACTGCTTATAATTACATCTCTAAAATCATTTCTCTTTACAAATGCACCTATAATCAGTTTATCGTCTTCTTCCGTCTCCATATCCTTTAATGAATGAACAGCTATATCAATTTCTTTTTTTATAAGCTTTTCTTCAATTTCTTTACAAAACAGTTTTTTTCCTCCTATTTCAGACAATTTTATATTTTGATTTATGTCACCAGAAGTTTTTATAGCTTTGAAATGTATATTTTTTTTATTCAAATCTTTATTTCTTTGAATTAAAAGCTCCTTAACCTTTTCGACATATGCAATTGAAAGCTTGCTTCCTCTCGCACCGATTGTAATTTTAGTCATTAATTGATTATATAATTAATAGATATAAATTATACTATTTAAATAATTTAACAGTTAATGGCAAAAAAAATAACTTTTCTTGGAATTGAAACCAGTTGCGATGAAACGGCCGCTGCTGTAATAAGAGAAAATGACAAAGGAACTGCGGACATCCTGTCCAATATAGTTTCAAGTCAAATTGAGGAACATAAAAAATTTGGTGGTGTCGTCCCAGAGTTAGCAGCTAGAGCTCATTTAGAAAATATAGAGTATATTATTAATACCGCTTTAAAGGAAAGTAAAATTTCAATTGATGAAATGGACGGAGTTGCAGCAACTGCTGGACCTGGTTTAATAGTTTGTTTAACCGTTGGTTTAAATATCGGAAAATCAATTGCTGCATTTTCTAATAAACCGTTTATAGGAATAAATCATCTAGAAGGACATGCATTAAGTCCTGGTTTAGAAAAAAAAATTCAGTTCCCTTATTTATTTTTATTGATTTCAGGGGGTCATACACAATTTTTAATAGTTAGAGGTATAAATAAATATGAACAATTAGGAACAACGATAGACGACGCTTTAGGTGAAGCATTTGATAAAACTGCAAAGATGTTAAATCTAGGTTATCCTGGTGGACCACACGTTGAAAAATTTGCAAAATTAGGAGACAAAAATTTTTTTAAACTACCTGAACCAATTATTAATAAAGCAGGTTGTAACCTATCCTTTGCTGGTCTTAAAACAGCAGTTCTGAGAGAGTCAAAAAAAATTAAAGGTAAAGATCAGATAAAATATAATTTAGCGGCGTCTTTTCAAAATACAATTAATAAAATTCTTTATAAGAAAGCTAAAGTTGCTGTTAAAATGTTTAAAGAAAAGACAAAAAGAGAAAATTTTCAGTTTGTCGTGGCTGGTGGAGTTGCGGCTAATAAAACTATAAGAAATAGTTTATCGTCTCTATCAAAAGAGATGAATTTTGAAACTATTTACCCAGATATAAAATTTTGTGGAGATAACGCCGCCATGATTGCTTGGGCTGGTATACAAAGATTTAAAAAAAATATTATTGATGATTTTACTTTATCAGTTAAATCAAGATGGCCTCTAGATAAAGATGCTCCATACATGAAGGGACCTGGGTTAAAATTATAATAGAATATTACTTAGAAAAACCAACAATCCGTATACTTTGATAAACCCATACCCACTTTCGCTAATTTTAACCTCATATTTATTCATAAATATCAAGTAAAAACAGTTATTGACATTTTAAGTATAGTACGTCGCGTCGTATAAATTTATTAATTGTGATAACATAATTTATGATTAATTTTTTTAACAAAACAGACTTATCAAGAAATGATGCGGAAAAAATTATCTCTGAGGTACTTAATAAATGTGATGATGGTGAACTTTATTTGGAAAATTCAAAAAGTGAGTCTATTGTGTTGGATGATGGTGAAATTAAAAGCTCTACTTATAGTTCTGATTTAGGTTATGGCTTACGAGCCGTGACAGGCGAAGTTGTTGCATATTCTCATTCAAATGAAATATCAAAAAATTCGTTAAAACAATCGGCTGATAATTTAATTTCAACATTAAAATCAAAGAAAGGTTTTTATAATCATGAGATACCAAAAACAAACGAGCAGTTTTATAAAAATATTAACCCCATAGAAGATAAATCACTTCAATCAAAATTACATCTATTAAAAGAGATTAATAATTATATGAGAGCAAAAAGTGGTTTTGTTCAACAAGTAACTGCAAGTTTTTCTGGAGAACAAAAGTCTATCGAGATAATTAGATCAGGCGGTGAAGTACTGACAGATGTTAGACCTTTAATTCGTTTTAATGTTTCTATTATGCTTGAAAAAAATGGGAAAAAAGAAACTGGGGTTTACGGTATTGGCGGCAGACAGTCTTATGATGAATATCTTAAAGCTGATAATTGGAAAAAAGTATGTGATGAAGCATTTAGAATTGCTTCAATAAATTTAGATAGTAAGCCTGCTCCCGCAGGAGAAATGCAGGTGGTTTTAGGGCCAGGATGGCCTGCAATACTTATTCATGAAGCGATAGGTCACGGTTTAGAAGGAGATTTTAATAGAAAAAAAACATCTGCGTTTCATAATTTAATGGGACAGAAAGTTGCAAGTGAGGGAGTTACAATTGTTGATGATGGAACTTTGCATAATAAACGGGGGAGTATTACAATTGATGATGAAGGAACCCCTACGGAGAGAACTGTTTTAATTGAAAATGGTATTTTAAAAAATTTTATGCAAGATCGTCTAAATGCAAGATTAATGAACACTAAATCTACAGGGAGTGGGAGAAGAGAAAGTTACAAACATATAGTTCTCCCAAGAATGAGAAATACAATGATGTTAAATGGAAAATACTCTCAGGAAGAAATGATAAAATCAGTTGATAAAGGAATATTTGCTGTAAGTTTTGGTGGTGGTCAGGTAGATATTACTTCTGGAAAGTTTGTATTTAATTGCACTGAAGCTTATGAAATCACAAATGGCAGAATAGGTGCTCCTATCAAAGGAGCAACTTTAGTTGGTGACGGGCCGTCAATCTTAAAAGAAGTTTCATTGGTTGGGAATAACATGATGCTTGATCCTGGTATTGGTACTTGTGGAAAAGCAGGTCAGGGTGTACCAGTTGGAGTAGCCCAACCTTCGATCTTGATTAATAAAATGACTGTTGGTGGAACTCAACTATAGTTCATATGGTTAAAGATCAAGGTTATTTGAAAGAAAAAGCATCTTTTTGTATAGATTTAGCAAAAAAATTAGGTGCAACAGATGCTACAGCAATAGTTAAACACTCGATTTCTGAAACAGTTAATTTTAGAAATAGAAGACTAGATGAGTCAGACAGATCAGATAGTTTAGGTGTTAGTTTAACGACTTATATAGGCAAGAAAAAATCTTGCATTTCATCTTCAAATTTATCAGAAGATAATATTAAAACCTTGATAGAAAGATGTGTAGAAACAACTAAAATTACACCTGAGGATGAATTTAACTCTCTACCAGATAAAGATTTGCTAGCAACAAAAATTAAAGATTTAAATTTATATGACGATAATCACATTAAAAATGATGAAAAAATTGAATATTTAAAAGAGGTTGAAGAAGTTGCTTTTGAAAAGAAAGAAATTGTTAATACGGAAACTGGTTTTTCAGAGACTAAATCAAATTTTATATTAGCAAACAGTGATGGTTTTATAAATGGTTATAAGTCATCGTCTTTTTCAGCATCTTGTATTGCTGTAGCAAAAAATACTAATAATAAAATGGAAAGAGATTATGAATTCACAAACACATGTCACTTACATGATATGGTTAAAGCAAATAAGATTGGGTCATTGGCTGCTAAAAGAACAATTCAAAAATTGAGTCCTCAAAAAATAGAAAGTGAAAGAATAAGTATTATTTTTGATAAAAGAATTTCAAAAGGAATATTAAGTGTTTTGGCAAGTGCAATATCAGCCTCCTCTATAGCAAGAGGAACTTCATTTTTAATTGATAAAATAAATGAAGAAATATTTTCAACCTCGATAAATATTTATGATAAGCCTGATATTGTTAAAGGTTTAGGTTCAAGAAATTTTGATAATGAAGGAGTTGTATCCAAGGAATTAAAATTAGTGGATCAAGGTGTTTTAAAGAATTATTTGATTGATACTTATTATGGAAAAAAATTGAACCTGAAATCTAACGGTAGAAGCGGAGGAACAAGTAATTTGTATTTTGAAAGAGGATCTATCTCATACAATAATCTCTTAAAATTAAATCAGAAAACATTGTATATAACCGAAACGATCGGTCGTGGAAGTAACTTGGTTACAGGAGACTATTCTATAGGGGCAACAGGGTTTATGTTGGAAAATGGAGTATTTAAATACCCTGTTAGTGAAATTACTATTGCTGGAAATTTTAATGATATGTTTAAAAATATAACTTTAGCAGATGACCTTGAGTTTAAATATTCTACAAATGCTCCGACTATGTTAATAGAAGGAATGGTTGTTGCGGGCAAATAAATTTATTTATTTTAAGAAATATCATAATTTTATTTAAATAATTAAATGAAGTACTGGTTACTAAAATCTGAACCTGATGTTTGGTCAATTGATCAACAAAAAAAAGCCGGTGAAAATGGAGTAGCTTGGGATGGTGTTAGGAATTATCAAGCAGCAAATAATTTAAAAGAAATGAAACCAGGTGATCGTTGTTTTTTTTATCATTCAAATATTGGTAAGGAAATTGTAGGTATAGTAAAAGTAGTTAAAAAGGCGTTTATTGACAAAACTGATAGAAAAAAAAGATTTGTAGCCGTACAGGTTGTGTTCCAGGAACGTCTAAAATATCCCGTCACACTCGAAAAGATAAAAAAAACAAAGACTATTTCTCATTTACCGCTTATTAAACAAAGTAGATTGTCTGTAATGCCAATTGATTTTAAAAGCTGGAAAATTATTTGTAAGATGGGTAAAGTACGAAGTTTGTAGGAGAAATATTGGCTAAAAGAAAAAAGAAGAAGAAAAATTTAAAAAAGACAAAAAAAACTAAAAGAATTATTAGTTCTAGAAAAAAATCTGGAATAGTAAAGAAAACAAAGAAAACAAGGAAAACGGTAACCAAGAAAACAAAATCAAAAAAAAGAAAAAAATTTAAATCAAAACCGAAAAAAATAAATCCTAGAAAAATAAGTTTTAAAGCACCTAAAGTAGTTAAAGATGTTGATGGAAAATCTCTAATAAAGGTTTCAAATAGTTGGGCAAATTATGCGTATGCAAATGAATCTCTTTATAAAAAGAAATATAAGCTTTCAATCAAAAAAAATAATAAATTTTGGGCTAAAGAGGGTAAACGGATTTCTTGGATTAAAAAATATTCAAAAATTAAAAATGTCAAATATAGTAAAGAAGACGTAAAGATCAAATGGTATTACGATGGTACTCTTAATGCATCTGCTAATTGTATAGATAGACATTTAAAAAGAAGTTCAAATAAAACAGCAATTATTTGGGTTGGAGATGATCCTGCAGACTCAAAGAAAATTTCTTTTAAAGAGTTACACCAAAATGTAAGTAAAGTAGCTAATGGACTTAAAAGTTTGGGTGTCCAAAAAGGAGACCGAGTAACAATCTACTTAACTATGATACCTGAGCTAGCTTATATGATGCTTGCTTGTGCAAGAATAGGTGCTGTTCACTCAATAATTTTTGGTGGTTTTTCTCCTGACTCAATTGCAACAAGAATAACTGATTGTGACTCAGAATACTTAATTACAGCGGACGAGGGCGTTAGAGGTGGAAAAATAATTCCTCTTAAAAAAATAGCGGACGAGGCTTTGGATCGATGTCCAAACGTAAAGAAGTGTGTTGTAATTGAAAGAACAGGTAATCAAGTGAATTGGAATGAAGAGAGAGATGTTTCTTATGAAAAACTAATTTCTTCTGTTTCTACCAAATGTGATCCTGAGGAAATGAGCGCTGAAGATCCGTTATTTATTCTTTACACATCAGGATCAACAGGAAAACCGAAAGGCGTATTACATACAACAGGTGGGTATATGGTTTATGCTTCAATGACTCATCAATATATTTTTGATTATAAGCCTAATGATATTTATTGGTGCACAGCAGATATTGGTTGGGTAACGGGTCATAGTTATATAATTTATGGACCGCTAGCTAATGGAGCAACTACCATAATGTTTGAGGGTGTTCCAAATTATCCTGATAATTCAAGGTGGTGGCAAATCGTAGACAAATATAGAGTTAACACTTTTTATACCGCACCTACAGCAATTCGTGCTTTGATGAGAGAAGGAGATGAACCAGTTAAAAAAACAAGTAGAAAATCTCTCAAATTATTAGGAACAGTAGGAGAGCCAATAAATCCAGAGGCATGGATGTGGTATTTCAAAACAGTTGGTGACTCGAGATGTCCTATAGTTGATACTTGGTGGCAAACAGAAACTGGGGGAATATTAATTGCTCCTCAACCAGGTGCTATCGATTTAAAACCAGGTTCAGCAACAAAACCATTTTATGGAATAAAACCTGTATTAGTTGATAAAGATGGAAAAATCATTAAAGGTGAAGGACAAGGAAGATTATGCATGGCTAGTTCTTGGCCAGGACAAATGAGAACTGTTTATGGAGATCATCAAAGATTTATAGATACTTACTTTTCACAGTTTGACGGTAAATATTTTACCGGTGATGGGTGTAGAAGAGATAAAGATGGTTATTATTGGATTACAGGTAGAGTTGACGATGTAATAATTGTTTCAGGACACAATCTTGGAACAGCAGAAATTGAAAGTGCATTTGTTGCCCATCCAAAAGTAGCAGAGGCTGCAGTGGTTGGCTTTCCACATAGTATTAAAGGAAATGGTTTATATTGTTATGTTACTTTAAATGCTGGTGAAAATCCTACCGGTGATTTAGAAAGAGATTTAAAACAATGGGTGAGAAAACAGATTGGTCCTATTTGTTACCCAGATGTCATTCAATTTGCTCCTGGTTTACCTAAAACTAGATCGGGTAAAATAATGAGGAGAATCTTAAGAAAAATCGCTGCTAACGAACCTGATAATCTCGGAGACACTACTACTCTAGCTGATCCTAGTGTTGTAGTTTCTTTAGTGGAGAATAGGCAAAATAAAGATTAATTAAACTCTAAATTTTCTGTTAGTTTTTTAAATTCATCATCTATCAAATTCCATTTCAGCCTCATTGAATTTAAAACAATTTTTTTGTCTAAAGTTTTTAGTTCATCAGCAATTGGAGACCATTTGTAAAGTGCAAAGCAACTTTCTTTGAAAGGTTCTTGTAGATAATATTTTTCAAAATCAATTTTTTCTAGCCTTAATAGAAATTCACTTTTTGCTCTTTCAAAAATTTCATTACTAAGACCATTTGTTTTTTCACTTTCAATAATATTTAAATAAATTTCCTTACAGTCATTTTCTTTAAGATTTTTTTCATTCATCAAATAAGAAAAGGTATAAAATGTACAATCTGCTAAGGCTACTATGTATATGTTCCATTTGGCTAGATTGATTGATTGAGAAAAAACTTCATCATCAACCATCACAGTAAACTTATGCCCCATTCTGGTTTTTAAATATCCATAAAGAGTGTTCTGAGTCACGTGAGCAGATCTTTGCTGAATAAACTTTTGAAGATCTTCCTTTGAATTGATATTTTTAAAATAGCTAGTAACCTTCTCAATGGGAAATAGATATTCCTTCATCGTTTTTATAGTATTTAGCATGTCTTTGAAATTCAATTTCACGTTGTATTTTTAAAAACCCCTATTTTACTTAACTTATAGCATTTCAATTTGGTTTTAAGTGTTTTTTTTACCCTTTTAATTTGATCAATAATGGGTAAGGTCGATTATCAGTAATACTTTTTACGTAAAAGTTAAAAATAAATAGGGGGAAATATGTCAAATAAAGACGCATATTGGAATAAGACCAAAAACCATATGATAGTAACATTGGTTCTTTGGGCTTTCTTCTCATTAGTGATCTTCATGTTTGGTTCTGAACTGAACACGATGTCATTTCTTGGCTATCCATTAGCATATTACATGACTGCGCAAGGTTCACTTCTTGCCTTTGTGATAATTTTGTTTTGGACTGCAAACAAACAAGAAAAAATCGATGAAGAACATGGTTTCTCAGAAAGAGAGGATGACTAATGTTTAAAGGAGATTTTATAAAAAACCTTCCAAAGATATACGGGACCTACACAGGTGGTTTCTTAGTATTCATCATATTGATGGCTATTGCGGAACAAGCTGGTGTGTCAGCTAAAAACATCGGAGTGATGTTCGTGGCTTTCACGGTTTTGATTTATGCTTTAATCGGCTATCTATCAAGAACCATACAAGTAGATGCCTACTATGTTGCAGGAAGACAGGTGCCAACCGTATTTAATGGTATGGCAACAGCAGCTGACTGGATGTCAGGTGCATCATTCGTAGCCTTAGCGGGTGGAGTTTACTATGGTGGTTATACTTACATGGCCTTCTTAGTAGGTTGGACAGGTGGTTATGTGCTTGTAGCAACTTTGATGGCTCCATACCTAAGAAAATTTGGATGTTACACAGTTCCTGATTTCATTGGAACACGATACGGTGGTAATCTCGTAAGAGCTTGCTCTGTGTTCGTGCTTTTCATTGCATCATTTACATACGTAACAGCACAAATTAACGCTACGGGAACAATTGCTTCTAGAGCTCTTGGAATTCCGTTTGAAGCAGGTGTATGGGTAGGATTAATAAGTATCCTTATCTGTTCAATGCTTGGTGGAATGAGAGCCGTAACTTGGACTCAGGTTGCACAGTATATTGTATTAATCGTTGCTTATCTAATACCAGTTTTCTGGATTAGTAATAAAGTTGGTGGGGGTGTATTCCCGCACTTAATGTTAGGTGACGAAGTTGCAAGACTTGGTGAACTTGAACAACAATTTGGACTAGTTAAAAACAGCGCCGCAGATATGAAAGCAGCTGGGGTACCAGGAGGATTGAAATATATCTCTGGATCTCACTCTGGAGTACCTGAAGGTGGAATGGCTGTCTGGAAATACTTATCGCTTGCGATTTGTATGATGGTAGGAACTGCATCGTTACCTCATATCTTAATGAGATACTTTACAACTCCTTCAGTAAGAGCAGCAAGAAAATCAGTAGCATGGTCGCTATTCTTTATTTTCTTACTTTACTCTTCAGCGCCTATGTTAGCGACATTGTCTAAGTTGGCATTAATGGATCCAAATCTACCAACTGGAATTATCGGAAAATCTATTTCTGAAGTTCAGTCGATAGAATGGGTACAAAGATGGTCTGAAGTTAAACAAGTATTTATCGCAGACTTTAATGGTGACGGTATACTTCAGTTGAACGAATGGTTCATGAGAGGTGACGTTGTAGTATTAGCTACTCCAGAAGTAGCGGGACTACCGTTCGTAATCTCAGGACTTGTGTTTGCTGGTGGTATGGCTGCTGCTATGTCAACTGCTGATGGTCTTGTATTAGCGATATCAAATGCTTTATCTCATGATATTTACTACAAAATCATAGATCCAAAAGCTGATACAGCTAAAAGACTTTTAGTCGCTCGTGTACTTCTAGTAATAATCGGAGCTGCCGGTGCTTATATAGCCTCATTCAGGTTAACAAGTATCTTAGGTTCGGTTGCTTGGGCATTCGACTTTGCAATGTCAGGCTTATTCTTCCCACTTGTACTTGGTGTATGGTGGAAGAGGGCTACTAGAGCAGGTGCTATCGCTGGAATAGTTACTGGAATTCTTTCAGGATTATTTTACCTATTATGGGTATATCCTAAGTTTTCAGTTCCAATTTTTGGTGGTGTAAATGAACCATTCTTAGGTATCGATCACTTAAGATTTGGTTTAATCGGAGCACCAATTTGTTTAGTTGTAATGGTTGTGGTTAGTTTAATGACTAAAGAACCAGACGCTGCTACTCAAAAAATGGTAGATGATACTAGAATACCTACAGGTAAGGCTATCTTAGGCAAGCAACACTAGTTAATAAAACAATAAAATTTAAAGGGGCGAATTTTTCGCCCCTTTTTTTTTGACTAAATCATGATACTTTGAAGATATGATACCTACTTGGGCAATTGTTTTAGATTACGTATTAGGAACTATAATGTGGACTTTAATAGGTAGGGCATTTATGAATATTTTTCAAAGAGAAGATTCGACATTCTTTTTTATGAGAGTTTTTGTTAAATACACAAATCCAATCATTAAGTTATTTAAATTTATTACACCAAGTTTTTTATTTGGACCCTTTATAGCGCTATATGTGGCCTGGTTTTTTTATTTATTCAGATTTTATGCAATGCCTTATATTTTGGGATATGATGTGTGGGGGATGCTTGCATTTCCCCTTGAAAGTGATTTTTCAAGACAGCTTTACCAGTTATTTAACTAAACGGTTAATTTTTTTGACAAAGTTTTAGTTTAAAATATAAACAAATTATGAGTAGTTTAATAAAAATATCACCTTCTATTTTATCTGCTGATTTTAGTAAATTAGGAAATGAAGTAATTTCTTTAGAAAAAGCAGGTGCAGATTATATTCATATTGATGTTATGGATGGACACTTTGTACCTAATTTGACAATTGGTCCAGAAGTAATAAAGAAACTAAGACCTTTAACAAAAAAAACATTTGATGTTCATCTTATGATATCTCCAGTTGATAATTTTATAAAAGATTTTGCTGATGCAGGTGCAGATATTATAACTTTTCATCCAGAAGCTACTTCTGATATTTCTAAAACAATAAAATTGATAAAAAATTTAAACAAAAAAATTGGTATTTCTTTAAAGCCAAAATCAAAAATTGACTTGATTAAAAATTATTTAGATCAAATCGATTTGGTTTTAATAATGAGTGTAGAACCTGGCTTTGCAGGTCAGAAATTTATGCCAGAAATACTTGGAAAAATAAAAGCTTTAAATAATCTAATAAATGAAAAAAAATTAAACATAGATATTGAAATTGATGGTGGGATAAATTTTGACAATTGTTCTAAAGCAAAAGATGCAGGTGCAAATATACTTGTGTCAGGGTCTACTATATTTAAAGAAAACAAAGGTGACCTAAAAAAAAATATAGAAATTCTACGAAACAGCTAGAAGATGATTGACCTGAAAAGTGTCTATCTTTATTTGATCGCGTGCCAAATAACTTTAATTAATTTTTTTAAAAAGTTATATTTTTTATCTAAAAACTATAACAGTTCTTTAAAATCTGAAACTCCACAACAAATATACTACAATCCGAATCCTTTTTTGTTATCAATTATCACTGCTTACAATAACAGATCATTTAAAATTAATGAAATTGATCCAAATGTTTTTTGGCATGAAGAAAATAAAAAGAATGCAGAACAAATGCATAGTTTTTTTTGGCTTAATCTAATTAATAGAAGAACAGATCAAAAAAAGTTAAGAAAAATTATTCATATCTGGATTATAAAAAATTCAAAGTATAAAACAAAAACTTGGGAAACTTCAATTTTAAGTGGAAGAATTATTAGTTGGATTTTAAATATAGATATTATTTTAACTAATAGTAATTCTGATTTTAAAAATAATTTTTTAAATTGTATTATTAATCAAACTAATCACTTAAAGAAAAATATTAAATTTGAAAAGGATTTTTCTAAAAAAGTAGAAATTTTAACAGCCATCATTCTTACTGGGCTTGTTTTTAAAGAATACAAAGAAAATTTTCATATTGCTATTAAAGAGTTAAAAATACTCATACATACCTTCTTTGATACCGACGGCTTTCCTTTATCTAGGAATCCTAGCGATTTACTTTTTTTTTCAAAATACTTTATTTTTTGCAAGGAAGTAATTAAAGACAGCCAAAAATATGTTCCAGAATTTTTAGATGATATTATAGAAAAGAATCTTAATTGTATTCATTATATTAAAACACCAGATGGTCAATTGCCTTTATTTAATGGATCTTGCTCTCTTAATTTAAACCAAATACAAAAATATTTAGATAATTGCGCATCAAATAATAAAAATGATTATCTAGGGGGTTTGTTTAAGATGAAATACAAAAATCATTTTTTGATTTTAGATGTTGATAAACCTCCTATTAAAAAATTTTCAAAGTCGTATCAGTCTGGACCTTTATCTTTCGAATATTTCTTGGATGGAATTAAGATAATTACTAATTCTGGTTTTGGAAATGAAATATCAAAAAAAGCAGAATTACTTAGTAGATTAACAGCATCTCAATCTACTTTAACAATTAATGATACTTCAATTACAACATTTGAAAAAAATAAAATGATCAAAAAAGTGTTTGGTAACTCTATTCAAAATAGTTTTAAATCTTTTAATGTATCAGTTAAAAATGAAAATGGAATTATAGGATGTGCAGCTTCAAATAACGGTTATGAAAAAAAATTTGGATGTACACACAAAAGAGAAATATATTTAGATAAAAAAAATAATTACCTTAAAGGGGCTGATCATATATTCAAAGTGAAAGATGGATATCCCATAAGATATGCTTTTAGATTTCATATTAATCCTCAGTTAAGTGTTATCAAAACAATGGGTGGGAATAGTGCTCTTATTCAAATTGCTAAGAATAAATCTCTTGTTTTTACAATTGACAATGAGAGTTTAGAAATTGAGAAAAGTATATTTTTAGGTGAAAAAAAAATATTAGATAACACTTGTATAACAATTAGTGGTAATTTAGTTAATAAAAATAAAGTCTTTAATTGGGAGATAAGAAAAAGTATTTGATAATGAATTTAAAAGTTAAAAACGCTTTAATATCAGTCTCTAATAAAAAAAATTTAATTACAGTTCTTAAAATTTTAAAAAAGTTCAATATTAATATTATAAGTTCAGGTGGAACTTACGAATCTATATTAAAATTAGGCTTCCGATGTACAGAATTATCTAAGTATACAGGTTTTGAAGAGATGCTAGATGGAAGAGTAAAAACTCTTCATCCTAAAATACATGCTGGGATTCTCCACGATAGACAGAATATAAAACATAAAGACGAAATGCTTAAACAAAATTTTCCAGCCATTGATTTAATTATAGTTAATTTTTATCCATTTCAAAGAATTGTAAAACAAAAATTAAATTCAAAAAAGATTTTAGAAAACATAGACATAGGTGGTCCAACGCTAGTAAGAGCTGCTGCAAAAAATTTTAAAAATGTTACAATTATTACTAATATAAATGATTATAAATCTTTGATTGACGAGTTAGAAAATTTTAAAGGAAAAACCACTATAGGATTTCGTGAATTTATGTCTTCTAAAGCATTTGGGTTAACTGCTTATTACGATGCCATGATAGCAAACTGGTTTAATAAAAGACTGAAAATTAAATTTCCTGAGAGAAAAACAATATTTGGAAGGAAATTGCAAAAATTAAGATACGGAGAAAACCCTCATCAAGAAAGTTCTATATATGTCAGCGACTATGAGGATAAAAAACTTGGATTTATTCAAATTCATGGAAAGGATCTAACTTACAATAATTATAATGATATGTTCGCATCTTTGGAAATCTTAAGCTCATTAAAAAAAAATTCTAGTACTGTAATTATCAAACATGCTAACCCATGTGGAGTTTCAGAAAATAAAATACCATTTATTTCACTTAAAAATGCTTTTGCATCTGACCCAATTAGTGCATTTGGCGGTGTAGTAGCATGTAACTACAAAATTAATAAGAAAATTGCTCTTGAAATTAATAAGAGTTTTTTAGAGGTTATTATGGCAAAAGGTTTTGATAATGATTCTCTAACAGTATTGAAAAGAAAGAAAAATATGAGAATAATTGATATTTCTAATTTTAAACATAAAAACCATACTTCTATTAAATCGTTCGACGGGTCTTTTATAGTTCAAAGCAGGGATGATATTATTTTAGATATAAAAAAACTAAAATGCGTAACTAGGTTAAAACCAAAAAAAGATGAATTAGCTGAAATTCAATTTACCTTTAACGTTTGCAAATATATAAAATCAAACGCAATAGTAATATGTAATAATTTTTCTACAGTTGGTATTGGTGCTGGACAACCAAGTAGACTTGATAGTTGTAAAATTGCGATACAGAAAGCGAAACAATTTCAATCTTCAAAAATTAAAAATTCAATAGCCGCTTCAGATGCTTTTTTTCCTTTTGTTGATGGGATAAATACTCTTATAAAAGCGGGTGTAAAGACTATTATTCAACCTGGTGGTTCTATTAGAGATAAAGAAATTATAACTGCTGCTAACAAAGGGAAAATTAAAATGCTTTTCACTGGCATTCGTCATTTCAATCACTAATTAATTTTATCTATTTTTGCCGCTAAAATAAAATCGCTTTCGGCAAGTCCTTTAATAGCATGAGTAAAGATTTTTATTTTACAATAACCCCAGCCAAAAGATATATCTGGATGATGATTTTCTACTTCTGCTAAATTACCAACTTTGTTTATAAATTTTTGACTATCAGCAAAATCCTTAAATTTAAAATCTTTTGTTAAAAAAAAACTTTTATCATCATTTTTTTTGACATCCCATCCATCAACTTTTTTTAAAAACTTGTGTATTTCACTTGTATCAAACGGTAGAATGTTTCCCTCACACGGGACACATTTTTTTTTAGATAAATCATTCATATTAATCTAGTTTTACACTTTTTTTTAACATTTTCTCATGAGGACAATCATGTCAATTATACCTTTTTTGAAAATACTTAGTATTTTTGGAGCGGGCAAAGGGGTTCGAACCCTCGACCTTCTCGTTGGCAACGAGACGCTCTACCACTGAGCTATGCCCGCTTGTTCTATTATTGTTGAAGGTATTAGCTTTTTAAAAATTAAGCAAGGGACAAAATTCGTAAACTCTACCTGAACTGTGCCAAGAGTGTGCCAATACATTTTAAATATTCTATAAGTAGCATTTTTATTGATTAATAGTTAAAAATACCAGACGTTGGCAACGAGACGTTCTACCACTAAGCTACACCCATATTTATAAAGTATATTACACAATATTATAAATGGTCAACCATTATAAATTGTCACTACCTTCATCTTAATTTTTTTAATATAATATCTTCATGAAAACATTTCCAAACATTATCCCTATATTCCCATTAAGTGGTGTTATATATTTTCCTAAAACAAATCTACCATTAAACGTTTTTGAACAGAGATACCTAGATTTGGTAAACGATGCATATGTTAAAAATAAATTAATGGGTATGGTTCAATCAAAAAAAAAGGATAACTTTGTTTATGAGGTCGGTTGTCTTGGAAAAATAAGTGATTATCAAAAGATAAAGGATGGAAGAATTTTAATAAATTTAACAGGTATTTCAAGATTTCAAATCGTAAAGGAAATTTCTAATAATAAGTTATATAGAGAATTTAAAGTCGAATATAAAAAATTTATTACAGACATCGATGATAAAATGGAAAAGGGAAACTCTATGAGCTTAATGAAAAAAATCAAAATTTTTTTTAAGAAGTTTGGACTTTTACTTAACTGGGTAGAATTTGAGAAATTAGATAATGCACAAAAAATAAATACTTTAGCCATGATTGCTCCCATTACAAACGAAGAAAAGCAAAAGTTGCTAGAGTCAGTTTCTTTAGAAAATAAAATTAAAGCCCTTGAAAGTATAGTTGATTTTTATTTACACGATACACTTTTAAGCAACCGAACTATACAATAACGTTAATTAGCTGACTTATTCATCGAATCAAAAAAGTCAGCATTATTTTTTGTATTTTTCAACTTTGCTATTAAAAACTCTATACCATCCATTGTACCCATTGGACTAATAATTCTTCTTAAGACATTCATTTTTGAAAGGTCGTCTTTCTCAAATAAAAGTTCTTCTCTTCTTGTTCCAGATCTTGTTATATCTAAAGCAGGGTAAATTCTCTTATCTGCTACTTTTCTATCAAGAATTAATTCTGAATTTCCAGTCCCCTTAAATTCTTCAAAAATTACCTCGTCCATTCTGCTTCCTGTATCTATTAAAGCTGTTGAAATAATAGTTAAAGATCCGCCTTCCTCAACATTACGTGCAGCCCCAAAGAATCTTTTTGGTCTTTGAAGTGCGTTTGCGTCTACACCTCCAGTTAAAACTTTTCCAGAACTTGGAATTACTGCATTATAAGCTCTACCTAACCTAGTTATAGAATCAAGTAAAATCACAACATCCTTTTTATGCTCTACTAATCTTTTAGCTTTTTCAATGACCATTTCTGCAACAGCTACATGCCTTGATGCTGGTTCATCAAATGTTGATGCCACCACTTCACCCTTAACAGATCTTTGCATATCTGTAACTTCTTCGGGCCTTTCATCAATAAGTAAAACCATAAGATAGCATTCTGGATGATTTGCTGTAATTGATTGAGCAACATTTTGAAGAATTATTGTTTTGCCTGCTCTTGGTGGGGAGACAATAAGAGATCTTTGTCCTTTGCCTATTGGGCTGACTAGATCAATTAACCTGGCAGTATTATCTGGTCTTTTTTCAACCTTTGTTGTTTCTACTTCTAATTTGATTCTCTCATTTGGATAAAGAGGGGTTAAATTGTCGAATGCAATTTTATTTTTACCTTTTTCTGGCTCATCAAAGTTTATTTTATTTACTTTAAGAAGTGCAAAATATCTTTCTGCATCTTTTGGTCCTCTTATTTCACCTTCCACTGAATCTCCTGTTCTTAAACCAAATCTTCTAATTTGACTAGGGCTTACATAAATATCATCGGGACCCGGTAAATAGTTAGACTCTATAGCTCTAAGAAAGCCGAAACCGTCCTGGAGGACTTCTAAAACTCCTGTGGCTGTAATCTGCTCGTTTTTTTCAGCTAATTTTTTTAAAATTGAAAAAAGTATTTCCTGTTTTCTTAATGTACTGGGATTTTCTATACCTAGCTTTTCCGCCTCGTTAATGAGTTCTGCAGGATTTTTTTGCTTTAATTCTTGTAGGTTCATGAAATTGTTTAGATTGTTAGGAAAGTAATCAAAATATATGACTTTTTATTAAAAATTCAAGTCTTATTATAAGGGCTTAAAAACAACAACAAACACAACAACAATTAGGATGATCGTGGGCACTTCGTTCATTACCCTAAAAAATTTAGATGTCTTTTTATTAAAATCTATAGCGAAATCATTTAGGTATTTTCCAAGTAAGAAATGATAATAAGTTAAAATTACTACTGAAATAGCTTTTATTTGCATCCAAAGTTCTGAAAAAACAATAAACCCTATGCTATGTATCAATAAGACTCCAAATAACCAAGATAACAGCATTGCTGGCATCATAATGTAGTTATAAAGTTTTCTTTCCATTGTTTTAAAAACATTTTTTTGAGATTCATGCGACGCCTCTGAATGGTAAACAAATATTCTTGGTAAATATAATAATCCAGCCATCCAAGATATAACCGCTACTAAATGCAGAGACTTAAACAATAGGTATAAATTCATTTAAATAAACTTTGTTACTAGTTTTACAAATAAATCAATATGATCATCGTTGTCATTGAGGCAAGGAACAAGATCAAAATTTTGACCACCGTGCTCAATAAAGCTCTTCTTTCCTTGAATATTAATTTCTTCTAGTGTCTCAACACAATCAGAAGCAAAACCCGGACAGATAACTAACAAACTCTTTACTCCCTTTTTAGGTAAACTTTCTAGAGATTTATCTGTGTAAGGGGTTAACCATTCTTGGGGTCCGAACCTAGACTGAAACGTTGTCTTAATATCTATAGATGTAAATTTTTCTTTCATTAACCTTGTGGTTTTATGACAATAGCAGTGGTAAGGATCTCCCTTATCAAAATATTTTTTTGGAATGCCATGATAAGATGATATGATCAAGTCTGGTTTCCAATTAATTGACTTTACTTTCTTTTCAATACTTTTTGTTAATGCATTAATATAGAGCGGTTCGCTTTCATAATGCGGTATTACTTGTAGGCTAGGTTGCCACCTCATCCCCATTAAAGATCTATAAACCTCATCACAGACTGTTGCGGTTGTGGCCGCTGCATATTGTGGGTATAAGGGTAAGATAATTACTCTTTCACAACCTAAATCTTTAAGTGAGTATAATTTAGATTTAATACTTGGATTTCCATACCTCATCGCAAAATCAACAATTATATTTTTATTTCCAATTTTTTTATTTAAATTTTTAGCTTGGTTTTTTGTAAAATACAAAAGTGGAGATTCGTTAGTGTCTTTTCTCCATATTTTTTTATAAGCATGTGCTGTTTTAGAAGGCCTAAAAGTGAGTATAAATAAATTTAAAATAATTTGCCAAATCAACGGATTAACCTCAATGACACGTCTATCCGACAAAAATTCCTTTAAATATTTTCTTATGTTCCACCAACTCGTTGAGTCTGGTGTACCTAAATTGATTAATAGAACACCAGTTTTGCCAAATTTTATATCTGGGTGATCATTTTCCATTTCAATATTCTCTATAAAAACTTATTAATTTACTTACTTTATCTGGGTCTGTTTCAGGAAGCAAACCATGGCCCAAATTAAAAATATAAGGTATATCTTTGAATACATCCAAATATTTCTTCACACCCTTAAAGGTTTCTTGCTCTGAATATAGTAATAACTTTGGATCCGGTCCTCCCTGCAGAATCACATCAACTAAATTCTGTTTCGCCCAAACTGGATCAACCTCATAGTCCAAATTCAAAGCATCAGGTTTTACTATATTGTTAAATTCTTTATAATTTTTATTCAATCCTTTAGGAAAACAAATCACAGGTATTTTCCTTTCTTTACAAAAATTTACAATCTTTAAGTTTGGAGCATAACAAAAATTAGGAAGAGCCTCTGGAGGTATTAAACCAGCCCAAGAGTCAAAAATCTGAATAACATCAGCTCCAGCATTTATCTGATTTTCAATGTGTATGCAGAGATAATCACTAAGTTTATCAAGTATTAAATCAACTTCAAATTCTTTAGCTTTAATTTTGTTATAATTAATTTTTTTTTTTCTCTGTTTTAATCCAAGTATATAAATTAATAAGGTCCAAGGAGCTCCTATAAATCCTATTAATGACTTTTTTTCATTTAATTTCTCTCTTGTTATCTGGATTGCCTTATAAACTGGATGTAATTTTTGAGTAAAAGAAATGTCATCGTTGTTTAAAAATTTTTTAAGATTAAATTCTTCTAACACAGGCCCTAGATTTATTGTAAATTCTACTTTTTGGTTTAATGCATAAGGTACCATTAAAATATCAGAAAAAATAATAGCAGAGTCTAGATTAAATCTTTTAATAGGTTGTAATGTTATTTCAGAACTTAATTTACTATCTAAACAGAGATTAATAAAATTCTGATTTTGTGTTCTAATAGTTCTAAATTCAGGTAAATATCTACCTGCTTGTCTCATAAACCACACTGATTTACAAATTGTCTGTTTTTTTAAAATTTCTTTAAGGTTACTCATTAAATATATAAGTTTTATAAGTGTGGTTAGGGTTATAGGCCTTGTTAATTAGTTATATAACGATTTTTACAACTTTTATACATGAATAATTTAATAACTTTTATTATTTTTACTTAATTTAAGTTTTTATTCATTTTATAAACATTAAAAAAACATTATTATCAACAATCAATAACTTGTTTAAAAAATGTTAATTGATGTTAATTATTTTTAATCAATTCTAAATAAAATGTAAAACATTAGTTTATCATTACTTTATCAACAAATTTATGAACGAAAAATACAATGTATATCTTGTGTCTGACTCAACGGGTGAAACCCTGGATAGAATTTTTTTATCATTAAAATCGCAATTTGCTAATTTTGAATATCAAAAAAAAGAGTTTGCTTTTATACGAACAGAACAGCAAATCGATAAAATCATTAAAGAGTGTACTCATATAGAGAGTTCAATTATATTATATACAATTGTAGAAACAAAATTAGCTAAGTATCTTGCAAACCAAAGCGAAAAAAATTCGGTCCCATGTTTTGGTGTTCTAGGAAATTTAATTTTAAGTTTCTCAAAACTTCTTAATCAAAGAGCCATTCACAAACCAAGCGCTCAGCATGTTTTAGATGATGACTATTATAGAAGAATGGAAGCCATACAGTTTACTATGTCTCATGATGATGGAAAAAAAGTGGATGACATTAACAAAGCAGATGTAATTTTATTAGGAGTTAGCAGAACAAGCAAGACTCCTACTTCGATTTACCTTGCTAACAGAGGCTATAAAACCGCCAATATACCATTAGTTTTTAAACAAAAGATACCAGAAGATTTAAAAGTAAATAAAATATCTTGCATTATTGGGCTAATAGCTGATCCAGAAAGATTGTCAGACATTAGGCGCAATAGGGTAGCAATCATGAAAGATCAAAATCTTAAGGAATATACTGATCTAAATTTTATTAAAAAAGAAGTGGAGGAATCAAAAAAATTATTTAAAAGAAATAATTGGCCTGTTATAGACGTTACTAGAAGATCTGTAGAAGAAACAGCAGCTTCTATATTAAAAATTATTGAAATAAAGAAAAATAAATGAAAATAATTTTAGCCTCAAAAAGTGGAGTGAGAAAAAGAATTTTAGACACATATAACATTGATAATGAGGTTATAGCTTCAAATGTTGATGAACATGAAATAAAAGAGTCGCTCTTAGCGGAAGGAGCAGATCCACTTTTGATATCAAAAAATCTTGCAGAAATAAAATCTATTAAAGTAAGTAAAAAAAATCCGGATCGTTATGTATTAGGTGCTGACAGTGTAATTTCATTAAATAATGAGTTAATTAATAAACCTAATTCAAGAAAGGAAGCGTTGACTATTTTAAAAAAGCTCAACAATTCAAAACATTATTTGATTAGTTCAGTTTCCATTGCAAAAAATGGAGCAATGATATGGAACCACACAGACTCTTCGGAGCTAAAAATGAAAAATCTCAATGAGAATGAATTATCTTCTTATTTAAACAAAATAGAGACAAGAACATTAATTGCTTATGGGGTTTATCAAATTGAAGCAAATGGATTAGAATTATTTGAATATGTGAAAGGTGATAAAGATTCGATTATGGGTCTACCTATTAAGGAAATCATTAATTATATTGATCAATTAAAAAAATGAAAAAAAAATTTGGAATAGTCGGAAATCCTATAAAGCATTCATTATCACCTGTTTTACATGAATATTGGTTCAAGAAATATAGTATTGATGCTGATTATTCAATTATAGAAGCAACAGATAAAGATCTTCCAAAAATAATAGAAAAAGTCAAAAAGGGTTACTACTCAGGTATTAACGTAACTTTACCTTTTAAACGAAAGATTATAAATTTTGTTGATAAAGTGATTAACGACGCAGAGCTTACAGGATCAGTGAATACTGTACTTTTTGACAATGACAATACTGTTATTGGTGAAAATACTGATGTTTATGGATTGCAAGCTGCCTATCTAAAAGAAATTGATAACAATTGCAATAAAAAAGCTTTAGTAATCGGCGCTGGGGGCGTCTCACCTTCTGTAATTCTATCCATCAAAAAATCAGGTATAAATAATATTTCTATAACAAATAGAACAAATGAAAAATGTATCTTTCTAAAGAAAAAGTTTAGTTTTTTAAATATAATTTTTTGGGAACATCTAAAGTCAGAAATTAAAAATTTTGACATAATTATTAACGCGACAAGCCTAGGTTTAAAAAATGGCAAGGATTTTAGTTTTAATTTTTCTGATACTAAAAACGAGGCCATTTATATTGATACGATCTATAATCCTTTGGAGACAAAAACTTTAAAATATTTGAAAGAGGAAGGAAGAAGAGTATTTAATGGTTTAGATATGTTTATCTATCAAGGACAGAAATCTTTTTATTTATGGAACAAAATTAATCCTGAAATTGATGATGAGCTTGTAAAGCTATTAAATTTAAAACTTAAATGATTAAAATAGGAATAACAGGTTCTTTAGCTTCTGGCAAAACAACTGCAAGTAAAATTTTATCTTCTAGGAGAGGCCCCCTTTTTAGCGCAGATAAGGCCGTGAAAGAACTTTATAAAACTAAATACTTTAAAGTTCTAATTAGTAAAAGATTTCAAATAAAAAATAATAGTCAATTGAAGAAATCTTTAAAAAAGCTGATCCTAAAAAATAAAAGTAATATTAAGAAGCTAGAGAAAATAATTCATCCTTTAGTAAGAAAAAAAATGAAAAATTTCACTTCAAAGAATAAAAACAAAAAGCTTCTTTTTTATGAAATACCTTTGCTTATTGAGAGTAAGTTAATGAAACATTTCAATTCGGTCGTTTTCATTAAAGCAAAAAAACAATTAAGGCTTAAAAGATTTTTATCAAAAAGTGGGGATAAAAAGCTATTTAATTTGCTTAACAACAAACAGATGAATGATGTGAAAAAAATTAAATTTTGTGATCATGTGGTGATTAATGAAAAAAATTTAAATATTTTAAAAATGAATTTAATGGTTATAATTAGTAAATATGAATGAAGTTTTCCTAGACACCGAGACTACTGGTTTATCTTTTAAAGATGGGCATAAAATTGTTGAAATTGCTTGCATTGAAACTAAAGATTTAATTGTAACTGGAAGAGTTTTTCATAAATTAATAAATCCCCAAAGAAGCGTTCCGGAAGAAGCTTTTAAGATACATGGTTTTTCGCAACAATTTTTAAGTGATAAAGAAACATTTGATCAAGTGGCGGATGAATTTTTAAGCTTCATTAAGGACAAAAAAATTATAATTCATAATGCGTCTTTTGACTTAGGTTTTTTAAATGGTGAATTAGGATCAATCCAAAAAGACAAAATTAATAAAAAATTAGTGATAGACTCTTTAGAAGTAGCTAGAAACAAGTTTTCAGGAACATCAAATTCTTTAGATGCTCTTTGTAAAAGATTTAATATAGATTTGTCTCGAAGAACAAAACATAACGCTTTGCTAGATTGTGAATTATTGAGAGAAGCCTATATAAACCTTTTAGATGCGAAGGAACCTAAATTTAATTTATCAAACAGTGTTTCTGAAATAAATATTAAAAAAGCAAAAGATTACAATAAAACAGTTGTAAAAATTTCTGAACCAGAAATTAAAAAACACAAAGATTTCTTAAAGTCAGAATTAAAGAAGAATTTCTACTGAACTTTTCTCATTTTATATAATTTTTCAAAATCAACAGTCTCATTAATTTTTATGTCTTGAAAGCCAGAGTTTTTGAATAAAAAAACAAAAATTTGTCTTAACTCAGGATAAATTTTAGAGGGTATATCTATCAAAATAGTTTTCTCCATTTCTTCCTTTGTCGACCCCTCATTATTAAATTCTACTATCGTTGAAAAGATAATTTTAGTATCAATTTTCTCAAAATCATTTTTAACTGGATTTAGTTTCAAACTAGTTAATACTTCGATAATATTTTGTTTCACTTGAACACTATTTATACTAATATTTATTTTATAATTAGCTATATCTTTAGCAAGTAGAAAAAATGTTTTAGGGTTTGGAATATTAAATTTTAATTCTTTAATATATTTACCTATAATTTTATGAGTCATCTTTTTTATTATCGATTACCTCTCCATCTATTGTATCATCCTTTTTTTTAATATTTGTTACAGGTTTATTTTTAAAAGCTAATTTGAACAATATTTTTCTAGTAAATGGTATTAGCAAAAGAAAACCTATTATATCGGTAAAGAAACCCGGAATGATAAGTAATAAAGCAGCTATAGCTATAGATGCACCAGACATCATTTCATAAACAGGTATTTTATTCTGATACAAATTTACCATTCCAGATTTAAGAGTTTGGATTCCTTGAAGTTTTGCAAAATATACCCCTATTATTGCGGTCAAGAATATCAAAGCTACAGTGTTCAAAGCGCCAACTTGTCCCCCTATTTTGATTAATAAGAATATTTCCAAAGTCGGTAAACCTACAAATAAGAGAAAAAATGGGTTCATTTGTCTAATATAAAAATATATGATTAAAGTATAATTATCAAATTATGAGTAACAGTTTTGGTTATATAGACATTATTTTACTGGGCATGATTGCAGGATTTATTATTTTGCGCCTTAGAAGTATTTTAGGAAGAAAAACTGGTCACGATTCTAAAGTGTATCCAAGTTTTGCTGAAAAAAAATTCAATATACCAACCAATGAAGTAAAGCCCGTTAAACAAAACCATGAAATCCTAGAAGGAAAAGATAAGAAAGAATTTCTGAAAGGTGCTGAAATAGCATATGAAACTATTTTAACTGCTTTTGCTAAAGGGGAGGTTAAAAAACTTAAGAGTTTGTTAACATCCACAATGAATGAAAACTTTTCTGGAGCAATAGATGCAAGAAATAAAGAAAATATAAAATCAGAATTTACATTTATTGGAATAAAAGAGTCATCTGTCGAAAAATATGAAAAGGTAAAAGACGATTTGTTTGCTAGTGTAAAATTTGTTGCTGAGGTAATTTCTGTGAAGAAAGATAAGGATAATAATATAATCGAAGGCAGCCCTGATAAAATAAAATTTGTTACAGATATCTGGAAATTTACAAAAAATATTAAAAATAATAGTCCTAACTGGTATTTAGCTGAAATTATTAGTCAGTGATAAAAAAAAAAAATCTCTCCGAAAAAGACTTAAAAACTTGGAAGACTTATATTAAAAACCCATCTGATGTGTATGATAAAGAAAAAAATAATCAAGAAATTCAATTTAAAAAAGATAGATTTAGATTTGATCTACACGGCCATACTTTAGACGAGGCAAATCAAAGAGTTAGAGATATTATTTTTTCATGTATAAAACAAAAATATAAAGAAATTCTTTTTATTACCGGAAAGGGACTACACTCTACTTCTGGTAACGATGCTTATGTATCTAAAGATTTTAGTAAACTTAAATATTCTGTTCCCGATTTTATAAAATCAGATGAAAATTTAAATAAGTTTGTGTTTTCGATATCTGATGCAGATATCAAAGATGGTGGTGAAGGCGCAATTATAGTTAAATTGAGAAATTTATAAAATAAATTTAGATAAGTCTGTATCTTTAACTAAATTACCTAAATTATCTTGAACGTACTTTTCATCAATAGTAATTGTTTCGCCCGCTCTATCTGTAGCGTTGAAACTTATATCGTCTAGAACTTTTTCTATAATAGTATGAAGTCTTCTTGCCCCAATATTTTCTACAGATGAATTTACCTCTGCAGAAATTTTAGCGAGCATATCAATTCCATCATTTGTAAACTCAAGATTTACATTTTCTGTTTTCAGTAATTCTTTATATTGTTTAATCAAGCTATTGTCGGGTTCTTTTAGAATTCTTTTAAAATCATCCTCTTTAAGTGCATCTAACTCAACTCTAATTGGCAACCTTCCTTGTAACTCAGGTAGCAAATCGGATGGTTTGGCTAACTGAAATGCACCTGAAGCTATGAACAAAATATGATCAGTTTTAATTGGCCCATGTTTAGTGCTAACTGTTGTTCCTTCAATAAGAGGTAATAAATCTCTCTGAACTCCTTCTCTTGACACATCTCCACCAATCCTATCACTTCTTGCTGAAACTTTATCTATTTCATCTAAAAACACTATTCCGTTTTCCTCAGTAGTCTTTTTTGCCTCTTTAATGATTTTATCTTCTTCAATCATTTTATCTGACTCTTGAGCTACTAAAATATCGTGAGATTCCCTCACGGTCATTTTTTTCTTTTTACCTTTTTTATTACCCATTGATTTACCGAGTATATCTCCAAGGTTTACCATGCCCACATTACCACCCGGCATTCCCGGTATTTCAAAACTTTGTAAATTAGAAGAAGAGTTTTGAACTTCGATTTCTATTTCGTTGTTATCTAAGTCACCATTTCTCAATCTTTTTCTGAAGCTTTCTCTAGTTGCTATACTTGCTTTATTTCCAACAAGAGCATCTAATACTTTTTCCTCAGCCTTTAATTCTGCCTTAGCTTTTACCTCTTTTCTTCTTTTCTCTCTTTCCATGGCTATAGCGATTTCAATTAAATCTCTTATAATTTGTTCAACGTCTCTACCTACATAACCAACCTCTGTAAATCTTGTAGCTTCAACTTTAATAAATGGTGCCTCAGCTAATTTAGATAATCTTCTAGATATTTCAGTTTTACCAACACCCGTCGGACCAATCATTAAAATATTTTTTGGTAGAACTTCGTCTCTCATTTCATCTGATAAAGCTTGTCTTCTCCATCTATTTCTTAAAGCTACAGCAACAGCTTTTTTTGCATCTTTCTGACCAATTACGTATCTATCCAATTCTGAAACGATCTCTCTTGGTGATAAAGCGCTAACCTTGGAATTATCTTTAACTTTATTTTTTTCTAAATTTAAATTTGTTACTTTATTTGATTTAGACATTTAAATTTTCTCAATAGTGATATTGTTGTTCGTAAACACACAAATTTCAGATGCAACTTTTATCGATTTTCTTGCTATATCCTCTGCTCTCATATCGCTTTCAGCTAAAACTTTAGCGGCTGCTAATGCATAATTCCCACCAGAACCAATTCCAATTATCCCATCTTCAGGTTCTAAAACATCTCCTGTACCTGAAATAATGAAACTGTGTTTTTTATCTGCTACAGCCATTAGTGCTTCTAATCTCCTTAAAAATTTGTCACCTCTCCAATCTTTAGCTAGCTCTACCGCAGCTCTCTGAAGATTTCCTGCGTGTTTTTCAAGTTTAGCTTCTAGTCTTTCAAATAATGTTAGAGCATCCGCAGTTGAGCCAGCAAATCCTGCTATTACCCCCCTGCTTTCAATCTTTCTTACTTTTTTGGCTTTACTTTTTAAAACTGTATTGCCCAAGCTTACTTGGCCGTCTCCAGCCACTACAGTTTCACCATTTTTTCTGAGCAAGACAATTGTTGTTCCATGCCACTTTTCAGCTGTATTCATATAGTTATATGTGGAGACTAAATTTAGATCTTCAATAGTAAATCTGATTTATTGATAAAATGAATTTTTATATATATATCAAACATAACTCCAAGTTAATTTATGGTAAGAAAAGCAAAAATTAGTAGAAAAACAAAAGAAACTAGCATTTCCGTCTCTGTTAATTTAGACGGTAAAGGTAAATATAAAATTAAAACTGGAATTGGTTTTTTAGACCACATGCTAGAGCAACTCTCTAAACACTCTTTAATTGATCTAGATGTAAACGCAAAAGGTGATACGCACATTGATTTACACCACACTACTGAAGATACAGGAATAGCTATTGGTGAAGCTATTAAGAAAGCTGCTGGTAATCGAAAAGGTATAAGAAGATATGCTTCAACAATGATACCAATGGATGAAACATTAAGCAGGGTATCTATTGATGTATCTAACCGTCCATATTTGATTTGGAAAGTTAATTTAGCAGTAGAAAAATTAGGTGAAATGGATACAGAACTTTTTAAAGAATGGTTTCAGGCCTTTTCACAGTCAGCTGGTGTAACTTTACACATAGAAAATATTTATGGTGAGAATAGCCACCATAAAATTGAATCTTGTTACAAAGGTTTAGCTAGATCACTAAAAGATGCTCTAGAAGTTGATAAAAGAATTAAAAACTCAATACCTTCGACTAAAGGCTCTATTTAAATTAGATGAACATCACAATTGTTGACTACCAATCAGGCAATATATGCTCAGTCATTAATTCTTTTAAAGAGGTCGCTAAAGGTAAAGTTAATCTAGAAGTTGCATCAGATATAAATAAAATTAAATCTAGTGATAAGATTGTTTTACCTGGTCAAGGATCATTTAAAAACTGCGTTGACTCTCTAAATAAGATTAATGGACTAGCAGACACGTTAAAAGAATTTGCAATCATAAACAAGAAACCTTTATTAGGTATCTGTGTAGGTTTACAAATGTTCGCAAACGTTGGTTATGAAGAAGTTGAAACAGAAGGCCTAGGTTGGATCTCTGGTAAAGTTTCCAAAATTAATAATCAAAATGGGAAGTTTAAACTCCCACACATTGGTTGGAATGAAATAAATATCCAAAAAGAAAGTAAAATATTAAAAGATATAAAAAATAAATCTCACATGTATTTCGTGCACAGTTATGAATTTATTCCAGAAGATAAATCAGTTATTTCAGCGACAACAGATTATTCATCAAAGATCGTTTGTTCAGTTGAAAGAGAAAATCTATTTGGAACACAATTTCACCCTGAGAAGAGTGATAAAATCGGATTAAAAATAATCGAAAATTTTATGAAAATTTAAAATGTTTGAAAAAATTATTACAGATTTTTTTATGCTTTGCGTCTATATTCTTCAAGTAATTGCAGGTGCACCTGGCGAATATGGATTTAGATATTACTTAGCGAACATAATTATATTTGTGATTTTACAACCAACCCTTATTTTATTATTTTTTATTCTTTGGAGAAAGGAAAAGAAAAAAAATCAAAAATGAAAATATTTCCAGCGATAGACATTAAAGAAAAAAAATGTGTGAGATTAATTAAAGGAGACTTTAAAAATAAAACCGAATATGAAACATCACCAATTGATCAAGCTGGTAAATATATGGATCATGGCTTTAAAAATTTACACATTGTTGATTTAGATGGAGCTCTAACTGGAAAGACAGTTAACTTAAATGTTATTCAAGAAATAGTAAGTAAATATGATTTAAAAATTGAAATAGGCGGCGGTATCAGATCTATTGATAGCATTAAGCAATATATCGATGCTGGTGTTGATAAAGTTATTTTAAGTAGTGGCGCAATTAAAAATAAAGAATTTTTAAAAGAGGCTTGTGAAAAGTTTAAAAGTCAAATTGCTTTAGGATTAGATGCAAAGGATGGAAACCTTTTTGTGTCAGGTTGGAAAGAAAATCTAAATATCAAAACTATAGACTTTCTCCAAAAAATAAACAGATATGGTGTAAGCCGAGTAATATACACAGATATCAACAGAGATGGAATGAAGATTAGCCCTAATTTTGATGAAACAATTAAAATTGCAGAATTATCTAATTGCCCTGTTGTAATTTCAGGAGGCGTTTCTTCAATAAACGACATTAAGAAAGCCAAAGAATTAAATAATAAAAAAATTGAAGGTATCATTGTTGGTAAAGCAATTTATGATGGTGATATTAAACTTGATGAGTTAGCGAAGGAGATCAGTGCTTAAAAATAGAATAATACCTTGTCTTGATGTTAAGAATGGAAGAGTTGTTAAGGGTATCAATTTTGTTGCATTAAAAGATGCTGGAGATCCAGTTGAACAAGCTAAGATTTATAGCGAAGGCGGAGCTGATGAGATTTGTTTTTTAGATATAACTGCATCAACTGAAAATAGAGAGACAATCATTGATATTGTAGGAAAAACTGCAAAAGAATGTTTTGTTCCTTTAACAGTTGGCGGTGGAATTAGAAATATTCAAAATATAACTGATCTACTATTAGCTGGGGCAGATAAAGTTTCTATTAACACAGCTGTTGTTAAGGACGTTAGTTTTGTAAAAGAAGCCTCTAAAAAATTTGGTTCTCAATGTATTGTAGTAGCTATAGATGCAAAAAAAGTTTCAAATAAAAAATGGGAAGTTTTCACTCATGGTGGAAGAAATAAAACAGGTATTGATGCTATAGAATTTGCTAAGCACGTGGAGGCAAACGGAGCGGGAGAAATCTTATTAACATCTATGGATAGAGACGGAACAAAATCTGGCTATGATGTTGATCTATTAAAAGAAATCACAAACACTACTAATATTCCCGTTATTGCTTCTGGTGGCGTGGGTACTTTAGACCATTTGTATGATGGGATTGTCAAAGGTGGAGCGAGCGCAGTTCTAGCAGCTTCCATTTTTCATTTTGGAGAATATAAAATTAAAGAAGCTAAAGAATATTTGAATTCAAAAAATGTATCGGTAAGATTATAATATGTTTGAAAATCTAGAACAGCTAATAAAAATCATTAGGAAGAGAAAAAATTTTTCTCCTGATAAATCCTATACAAATAAACTTCTTAATGATAAGAGTTTAAATGTTGCAAAAATAAGAGAAGAAATAGGAGAATTATTCGAGGCTGTTGAACAAGACTCTAATCAAATTCACGAAGCAGCAGATGTAATTTATCATTTAATGGTTTATCTTGAGGCCAATAATATCAAGGTAGAAGATGTAATGAGTGAGCTTCAGAAAAGACAAAAATGAATTATGACAAAAACAACATATTTGCTAAAATTCTAAGAGGAGAAATTCCCTGTAAGAAAGTATATGAAAACGATCATGTCTTAGCTTTCCATGATATTAATCCTCAAAAAAAAGTGCATGTTTTAGTTATTCCAAAAGGTCAATATGTTGATTTAGATGATTTTAATAATAAAGCGTCTGAAAAGGAGATTGTTGAGTTAAATAAAGCTGTTACTCATGTAGCAAATTTAGTGGGTTCTAAAGATAAAGGTTATCGTGCTCTCACAAACATTGGTAGTGATGGTGGACAAGAAGTTCCCCACTTACACTTTCATATATTTGCAGGAGAAAAAATTGGAAAAATGGTGAACTAATGATTTCAAAAGTAAAAAGATATTTTTTAGAAATAAAAGATTTTTCACATATTATTGATCTAAATCTTCCTGATAATTATAAAATTACTTTAGATAATAAAGAAAATTTTTATTTAAATAAATTTTTTTATAGGCAAGTAGGTCTAGATCATTTTTGGAGAGATAGATTAATATGGTCAGATAGTGAATGGGTGAAATACGTTTCTAATAAAAATTTAGAAACACATATTCTAAAAAAAGGAGAAGAACTTGTTGGATATTACGAACAGGAATATCATTCAGATTCTAATGAAGTAGAATTAATTAATATGGGTGTTCTAAAAGAATTTAGAGGCTTAAAATTGGGATCTTCCCTTTTAAGTCACGCTATTGCTAGTGCGTCTAGAAAAAATCCAGAAAGAATGTGGGTACACACTTGTAGCCTAGATCATAAATATGCACTTCAAAATTATAAATCAAAAGGTTTCAAAATATTCAAAGAACAAGAAATTGATTTCGTAGCTTAATTAATTTCAGGAATTTTAAAAGTCCCTTTTTTAAAGATATCATTTTTAGCGACAATGTTTAATGTAAAATTTATATTGTTGTTATACTGGTCAATTATTTGCCAACCTTTTAAATCTAATGTTTTCTTATCGAAGAAAATTGTAATCTCATTATCATATAAATAAATTAATTTAAGAATTTGATCAGATAATTTTAACTCACCATATTTCACAATCTCTAAAAGTTTATCTTTATATAAAATATTTAGGAACGGAGATTTTGAAATTGGATAATAGTAAGTTTTGTTATATCTTTTTTGTGTTATTGCTAATCTTTTTTTATTTATTATTAATTCTTTTTTTTTATCATCAAAATAATCACATTTTAACTTTCCAGGAAACTCTAAAAGGCAACTGCCTTTTTCAGTTTTTTCATTTATTACTTGATCAAAGGTGAATTCTAAAGAATTTAAAGCGTTTAATTGAGCAATTATTTGATTTTTCTCACTAGCAACAAGATTTGCCGACAATAAAATAAAAAATATGAATATTTTAAAGGACTTCACGTTTACCAACATGATTAGCTTTACTGACAATACCTTTTTCTTCCATCATATCAATAATCCTTGCTGCTCTATTGTAGCCGATTTGTAGTTTTCTTTGTAAAAAACTAGTTGAAGCTTTTCCCTCTGATTTAATAATTTTAACTGCTTGTGAATATAGTTCGTCTTCATTCTCGTCTCCTTCTACTGCAGTAGAGGTTTCATTATTATCATGAGTGGTAATTTCATACATATAATCTGGTTCACCTTGTGCTCTTATGGAATTAACTATTTTTTCAATTTCATTTTCTGAAACAAATGGGCAATGAATTCTAACAATTCTATTTGCTGATGACATGAATAACATATCACCCTTACCTAATAATTGTTCAGCCCCCTGTTCCCCTAATATAGTTCTACTATCTATTTTAGAGCTAACTTGAAAAGAAACCCTTGTTGGGAAATTTGCTTTTATAGTACCCGTAATGACATCAACACTTGGTCTTTGTGTAGCCATAATAATATGTATTCCTGCGGCTCTTGCCATTTGCGACAATTTTTGAATGTAATTTTCTATTTCTTTGCCAGCAACAAGCATCAAATCCGACATTTCATCAACAACTACAACTATATAAGGCATCTTCAATTTATGTTTAGCATTATAGCCATCAATGTTTCTTACCCCAATTTTGCTCATAAGTTTGTATCTGCTGTTCATTTCTTTAACCGTCCAAGCTAAAGCAGAAGTTGCTTTTTTAGCGTCAGTGATAACTGGAGTTAATAAATGAGGTATACCCTCATAAGTTGACAGCTCCAACATCTTAGGATCTATTAAAATAAATTTACAAAGATCAGGATTTAATTTGTAAAGCAATGAAACAATAATGGTGTTAATACAAACTGACTTACCTGAACCTGTAGTTCCAGCAATTAATAAGTGAGGCATCGATGTTAGATCGCCAACTATCGGCATACCAGAGATACTTTTTCCAAGAGCTATAGGTAATTTTACTTCTCTCTTTTGAAATTTTTCGTAAGAAATAATCTCTCTTAGTGATACACTTTCTCTACTCTGGTTTGGTATCTCGATACCTACTGTATTTTTGCCAGGAATTACTGAAACTCTTGCTGATGTTGAGCTAGTATTTCGAGCTAAATCTTCAGACAAATTTATTATTTTTGAAACTTTCACCCCAGGGGCTGGTTCAAATTCATATAAACTAACAACAGGACCATTATTAATTGCTTTAATTTTCCCATCGATACCAAAATCTAAAAGAATTTTTTCCATAAATTCACCATCAGGACGATTTTTATTTAATTCTGATGCACTTAATTTAGTAGAACTTTTATCTAAATAATCTATTGCAGGTAAATTATATTTTGACCTTAAATTAGTTGCTGATCTTTCGGATTTAGTTACGTCACCAAAAGAAAATGATTGCTGCGGTCTTTCAATGATTTCACTTTTCTCCTTTATTGCATCTGCTTCTAAATTAACATCAGGAATAGTATTATCTTTTCTTCTAACTAAAGATGGAATTATAGAAAAAGTTACAGTAATTATTTTTTTTATATTTACATCAGCAGAAAAAATAAAAAAGATCAGGGTAAGTAACATCAACCCATAGGCAGAATATGTATTATCAATATATGGAAACCATGTGATTAAAAACTCATAACCTATTTTTCCAACAAAACCAGAATTACCATTATCTATAAGCCAGAATGAATTGTTAAAGGTGATATAAATAAAAATAGTGCCTAAGATTAAATATGATACTACTAAAAATAATCTTAAAACTATTCTCTTGATTTTTTTTTGAATTATTAAATTAATACCCCAAAAAAAAAAGTTAGCTAAAATTAAAAACGAAACTAAGCCAAAGCTTTGTAGGAGAAAATCTGCTGTACTACTTCCATAAATCCCAAAGAAATTTTTGATCTCAAAATCTATATCACCGTATACAAATGATGGATCCTCTGGAGAATATGTTATAAATGCTATCGCTAGTCCAATACTCGTTGAAATTAAGATTAATCCTATAAATTCAAAGGTTCGTTTTTTTAAAAAATTTGTTACACTGTTCAAAAATTTTGTATTCATATCGAATCGTTTTATGTACTTTTTATCATTTTTATGAAAGTGAGAAAATTTTTAATATGAAAAAACAGAGAATATGCATTGTTGGAGACGGTCTTTCAGGTTTAATGACTGCTTTAGCTTTAAACAAATTAGAAGGCTTAGAAGTCCACTTAATATTTAGAAAAAACAAGTATTCCAATGATAGGCGTACAACAGGTATTTCTGCTTCTAACTATGACTTTTTCAACAAAGTCATAAATAAACTAGACAAAAAGTTATTTTGGCCTTCCAAAAAGATTGATCTTTTCTACGAGACAAAAAATCAGAACATGAATTTTTTAAACTTTAATGAAGATAGCAAAAATCTCATGTACGTTTTTGAGAATGACAAAATTAAACAAATTCTAATTAAAGAAATTAAGAAGAAAAAAATCAAAACTCTTCAAAAAAATATTAATGAATTAAAAGACTTAGATGGATACGATATGAAATTATTATGCCTCGGCAGATCATCAAAAATCTATCAAAGTATATTTGATAAAAGATCGTTAAATAAAGATTACAAAGAAATTGCTTTCACTGGGTATGTTAAACATAATTTGAAAAACTTAAATACTGCTCAATATTTTTTAAAAGAAGGACCATTAGCAATACTCCCTTTTTCAAAAAATAATTTTTCATTTGTATGGAGCGTAGATAAAGAGTTACCAAAAAAAAACATCAATTCAATTATTAAATCCAAAATTCGTGAAATTTTAAAAACAGATAAAATACAAATTTCAAATCAACAATCATATCCTTTGACACTTAATTTAAAACGAACTTATTATAAAAATGATATTCTTATTTTGGGTGAGGGGCTTCACACAGTTCATCCTGTAGCAGGTCAAGGTTTTAATCTTGTGTTAAGAGATATTAATAAATTACAAAAAATTTTTAAATATTACACAGAATTAGGCATGTCTTTAAAAAGCACTCCTGCTCTTGAAGAATTTACTGATAATAGAAAATCTGAAAATATTATTACCGGTTTAGGAATAGACCTAACTCATAATTTCTTTAAACAAAATAAATTATTAGATCCATTTAAAGAAACAATTTTGAAAAATATCTCAAAGAATAGTACTCTTAAAAAAATAAGTAAATTTATTTCTAATCAAGGTTTATCAATTTAATTAAATGAACATTTACGCTCTTTCATCAGGCAGAGGTCCGTCAGGAATAGCCATCATTAGAATCTCAGGCAAAGACACTCTCAAAGTTTGTATGAATTTAACTAAACTAAAAGAAATAAAATCAAATGAAGTCAATTACTGTAAATTCTATGACCCTAAAAAAGATAAAATAATAGATCCAGAGGCTCTATTATTGTGGTTTCCTGGGCCTAATAGCTATACAGGTGACGATCTAGCCGAGTTCCAAATTCATGGAAGTAATGCTGTTATCAACGCATTATTAAAGGCACTATCAGAACAAGATAATTGCAGATTAGCTGAACCTGGTGAATTTACAAAGATAGCTTTTCACAACGATAAAATCGATCTTTTAAAAGCCGAAAGTATAGGTGATCTAATTCATGCAGAAACAGAGTTACAAAGAGATCAAGCTGTTAAACTAGTTCAAGGTAATGCTTCAAATTACTATAATGATTTAAGGGAAAAAATAATAAAATCTCTGGCTTTTATTGAAGCTAAAATTGATTTTGCTGAGGAAGATTTACCTGAAAAAGTGTTAAAAGATGCTCACTATTCAATTAAGGAAATTCATTCAGAAATATCCAAAATAATTGAAGATAATAAAGTTGGAGAAAAAATTAGGGATGGGTTTAGAGTTTCAATCACAGGAGAAGTAAATGCAGGTAAATCATCTTTATTGAACTTGCTATCAAAACGCGAAGTAGCAATTGTTTCAGAAGAGGCCGGCACAACAAGAGACGTTATAGAAACCTATTTGAATCTAGACGGTTATCCAGTAATTCTTGCTGATACTGCAGGCATAAGAGATGCAAAGAATGAAATTGAAAAAAAAGGTATTTTTTTAGCTTTAGGTAAATCAAAAGAAGCAGATTTAAATATAGTAGTCATCGATAATTCATCAAAAAAAATTAACAAAGAAATACAGAGTATGATTAATAAAGATACTATAATTCTCTTAAATAAATCAGATGTCTCAGATAAGCAAAATCATAAATTTAATGTTGATACCGTTTTAGCTTCAGTAAAAAATAATAAAAATATCTATAAATTAACAAATTTAGTTAAAGCTAAGTTAAATAAAAAATTTACATCAAATAATAGTGCTTTAATTACTAGAGAAAGACATAGGGTTAAGCTTCACGAATGTCTAAAAGAGATAGATAAGTTTCTTAAGAAAGATCAAAGTAAAGACCTCGAATTGGCTGCTGAGGACCTAAGAATGGCTACACGACATCTAGGCAGCATTGTAGGAAAAGTCGATGTTGAAGAGATATTGAACTCTATTTTTAAGGATTTCTGTATAGGAAAATGATCTAAATACAATCTTTGTGCATTAATACCTCTTGTAATCTTATCATACCGAGTTACATTCATTTTATGTCAAAAAAAAGCTATGATGTAGTGGTAATTGGGGGTGGACATGCTGGATGTGAAGCAGCAGCAGCATCCGCTAGAATGGCGGTAAATACTGCCCTTTTTACACATAAAATAGAGACTATTGGTGAGATGTCGTGCAACCCTGCTATCGGAGGACTTGGAAAAGGGCATCTTGTGAGAGAAATAGATGCTTTAGATGGTGTTATGGGTGTAGTAGCTGATAAATCAGGTATTCAATTTAGATTATTAAATAAAAGTAGAGGCCCAGCAGTGCAGGGACCACGTACTCAGTCAGATAGAGCTTTATATAAAGAGCATATGCAAAAAACTTTATTAAATTACAAAAATTTAGAAGTAATAGCTGATCCTGTCGTTAAATTTTTATTTGAAGCGGACAAAATTATAGGTTTTGTATGTCAAAGTGGAAAAGAGATAAGAACTAAAGAACTAATCTTAACTACTGGCACATTTCTTAATGGTCTAATACACATAGGTGAAACACAAATACCAGCAGGCAGGTATGATGAAAAACCATCTACAGGTTTAAGCGAGCAATTAGCTAAATTTAAAATGCAAATAGGAAGATTGAAGACAGGAACTCCACCGAGACTAGATGGTAGTACAATTAACTATGAAGATTTAGAAATGCAGCCAGCTGATGAAGATCATTATTATTTTTCTTTCCTAACAAATAAAATAGACAACAAACAAATTAAGTGTGGTATGACTTACACTAATAATGAAGTCCATAAGATCATCAGTGATAATATTGCTCGTAGTGCAATGTATTCGGGAAACATAAAAGGTGTAGGACCACGATATTGTCCTTCCATTGAGGATAAAATTGTAAAATTTAAGGAGAAACAACAGCATCAAATCTTCCTTGAACCGGAAGGATTAAAGGACAATACTATTTACCCAAATGGTATATCGACTTCCCTTCCAGAAGAGATTCAGCTTAAAATATTAGCTAAAATTAAGGGTTTAGAGCAAGTTAGGATGAAAAGAGCTGGGTATGCAATAGAGTATGATTATGTGGATCCAAGAGAGCTTAACGCAACGTTAGAAACCAAAAAAATTAAATCGTTGTTTTTAGCAGGACAAATTAACGGTACTACTGGTTATGAGGAAGCAGCAGCCCAAGGTTTGATTGCTGGTATTAATGCGGCTTTAAAAATCAAAAATAAACCTGAGTTTGTTTTAGATAGATCAACTTCTTACATTGGAGTGATGATTGATGACTTAATAACTAAAGGTGTTACAGAACCTTATCGTATGTTTACTTCTAGAGCAGAATATAGATTAACTTTAAGAGCTGATAATGCAGATCAGAGATTAACAGGGCTCGGAATAAATTTAGGTTTAGTAGGTGCTGAAAGAAAAAAAATATATTCAGAAAAGAAGAAAAATATTTCACTACTAAATCTTTTTTTAGAATCGAGATTTCTGACTCCTAATCAAGCAAAGACATATGATATTAATATTGCTATGGACGGCGTCAAAAGATCTTGTTTACACATAATGGGGCAACGTAAAGTAAATATGGCAAAAATAAGACAAATATTTACAGACATACCACAATTCCCTGACTCAATAGAAAACCAGGTTGTAAAAGATGCACACTACTTGGGTTATTTGAAGAGACAAGAAAAAGATATTTTATCTTTTAAGAAAGATGAGTCTGTAATAATACCTGCACATATAAATTATGATAAATTAAGTGGTTTATCCAATGAAGTTAAAAGTAAACTGATACAAATTAAACCTTTAACTCTCGGTCAGGCAATTAGAATTGATGGAGTAACGCCTGCTGCTATAATCATTTTGCTTTCACATATAAAAAAACTGAAAAACAAAGCAACTGCATAATGCAGGAGAATGAAGTAATTCATATTCTCAAAAAAGAACTAAATTTTAGCGCAGATTCTATTTCTAAGATAAAAAAATTTGTCGATTTAATATTATTAGAAAATAAAAGATATAATTTGATTTCTAAAACAACTGAAAATCAAATATGGGAAAGACATGTTTTGGATTGTGCACAATTGGTTAAATACATAGATTATACTCCAAATTCTTTAGCTGATCTAGGATCTGGAGCAGGTTTACCAGGTATATTATTACAAATTTACAACCAAAATACACTACACGTGAAATTATATGAAAAATCCAAGGTGAAAAGAAATTTCTTGGAACGAGTGAAAAAAAGTCTAGGACTAAAATTTAGTATATTAGGCAATATTTATACGGAAAATATAGATTCACAAATTATTGTTTGTAGGGCTTTCAAAAAATTAGATCGTGTAATACAAGTTTCACGTGAAATTGCTAAAAAGTCGCATAAAATGATAATTCTTAAAGGTGAAAATGCTCAGAAAGAACTAAATAAATCTTTTAAAAGTAATAAATACCCTTATAAATTAGTTAGAAGTATAAGTAATATTAAATCTAAAATAATTGTTATGGAAATAAAAAAATAAATGAGAAAACCAACCGTATTATCAATTATTAATCAGAAAGGTGGAGTGGGGAAAACTACAACTGTAATTAATCTTGCAGCTTCACTGTCCATTATGGGTCAAAAGAACCTAGTAATTGATTTAGATCCGCAAGGTAATGCAACAACTGGTTTTGGCAAAAATAATAGTGATGAGAATTTAAACATCTACAATATTTTAATAAAAAGAGTAAACATTAAAGAAGTAATTACACAAACTAAAATCAATCATTTAGATCTGATTGGATCACACGTAAACTTGTCAGGGATAGAGGTAGAAACCGCAAATGATTCGAACAGAGCCTTTCTCTTAAAAGAAATTTTAAGCGCTGAGAAAAATGGAATTTTAGAAAAATACGACAATATATTTATAGATTGCCCTCCTTCTCTTAGTCTTTTAACAATTATGGCGTTAGTTGCATCTGATGAAATATTAGTGCCTTTGCAGACTGAATTTTTTGCTTTAGAGGGAATCACACAATTAGTGAAAACTATTGAGCGAATTAAAGAGAATTTAAATCCAGCCTTAAAAATTAGAGGAATATTATTAACGATGTTTGATAAAAGAAATAAACTTTCATCAGAGGTTGATCGTGAAGCTAGAAACTATTTTAAAGATAAAGTGTATCAAACTGTAATTCAAAGAAACGTTAGACTGTCAGAAGCTCCGTCCTATGGATTACCTTGTGTAGTGTACGATAAAAACTGCGTAGGGAGTAAATCGTATTTTAAATTAGCTGAAGAATTTGTGAAAAAGAAACAGATAGAAAGTGCTGCATGAGTCCCAATAAAAAAAAAGGTTTAGGCAGAGGGTTGTCAGCATTATTTGGAGATGAAAAAAAAAAGGAGAATAATAAAGATTCAAAATCTTTGCATAAAATATTAATCGGAGATTTAAACAGAAATCCGTTTCAACCAAGACAAAATTTTAATGAGGAAAAACTTGAAGAACTTGCCACCTCTATTAAAAAAAATGGAATAATACAGCCTATAGCCGTACGCCCAAGTAAAACAGATTTAGGTAAATATGAAATTATTGCAGGAGAAAGAAGATGGCTTGCTGCACAACGGGCTGGTTTACATGAAATACCTGTAACAATACTAGATCTAAATGATGTAGAGTCATTAGAAGTTGCCATTGTTGAAAATATACAAAGAGATGACCTAAATCCAATTGAAGAGGCTAGAGGTTACAAAAGATTGCAGAGTGAATTTAAGTACGATCATGAAAATATCTCAAAACTTATGTCAAAGAGCAGAAGCCACATTAGTAATACATTACGATTATTAACGTTACCTAATGATGTAATAGCTATGCTTACAGAAGGCTCGTTAACGTCTGGACAGGCTAGACCATTGATTGGTATTGCTAATGCATCTTCAATAGCCGAAGAAATAGTATCTAAAAATTATAGTGCAAGAAAAGTTGAGTATTTAGTTAGAAATAAAAAATACGAAAAAAATGACAGGTACATAGACTCCAATATTTTAAAAGCACAAGAAAAAATAGAAAAAAAATTAGGACTTAAAGTTAATATTGTTAACAAAAAAAATAATTCTGGTAAAATTACAATTAGTTATAAAGATTTAGATCAATTTGATTTAGTTTCAGATCTTCTTACTAAGCATTAGCCATCAAACATATATCTAAAATAAGTTTTTTCAGGAGTAGATTTTTATTTACAATTGAATTGGATTTAAAACTAATTTCAAAGTCATATATTTTTTGTAAAGCTGTCTTAATTTTTTTAGTGTTCCACAGTTTAATCTGATCTTTGAAGTTCTGTTTATCTTTCCAAAAAATTGGTGGTTTAATATTATCAATTGCTAAAGATAAATTAGTATTGTTTGGTAATAATGATATAATTTTGAGCTTATTTAATCTCTGATTAATTAAATTTATATAAAAGGGGGTTTTTTCTATCTCAAAAATTGTATTACTTAACAGTACATTGGTTTTAAATTTATTACCTTTAAGTGCATAATCCTTTATAATTTCAAAATCTTCATTTACATTTATATTTATCAAATGCTCTATTTTTTTTAAATCTAGTATTTTTTCACTAAAATACATTTTTATTTTTTCTAATTCATTATTTAATTTTGACCTATCTAAATTGCAGGTTTCAATTAAAAAATTAATTATTTCAGGTGTAACACCGGAGTAGCTTTTGAGTTTGATTTGTATAAGTTTTCTTAAGGTAATTTTATTATCTTTATAGCAAGGTATGACTGTACCCTCAGTAGATATCTCAAAAAATTTTCTTAATTTAGTTTTTTTTTCGAGAACATTTGCGAATAAAAAAATTTTATTTGAGTTTATATGCGGGATTAGACTTTGTACTAGGTCAAATATTTTATCATTAACATTATTTATAAAAATAATTTTTGTATCTTCAAATAGAGAAACATTCTTTATTTCAATAGATAAAATATTTTTATTATTTAAAATCTCTTCTTGGTTTAGCTTAATAATTCTTTTATTAGAAAAATTTTTCTTAATCTTTTGTTTTAAATCATCAATTAGACCAATATTTTCTCCATAAAATAAAACTAAATTATTCTTTAATAATTTAATATTGTCTTCAATTAGATAACTTTTTTTAATCATTAAAATCTGACTTTAAATTATTTATAATATCATCTGATAGACTTTTAACTAATAATTTAACGAGGTCTTTTTCATTATTTAAAGTTTCTGAATGTCTCGAAGCTACATCGTAAAAACCATTTTTAGATATTGTAAATTTATTATTAAATATGTTCTCTAAATCAGTGTATTCTACAAGAGTTTCGATTTTAATTTCGTATTTTGTTACTTGGTTACTTATATTCTTCTCCTTAATTGTTTTTTCTTTTTTTGTATTTATTTTTAGCTGAATAATTTTGTTATTTTTTTTGTTTGAATTTTTTAAAAGATTATTTTTTAATATATAATTAATTCTCTTATCCCCTGATGAAATTATATCTGTAATTTGGTAATTAAAATTATCTTTTACTAATTTAAATCCACAACCAGAAAATAACAGAAGGAAAAAAAAAATTTTAATTAACTTATAATTCATTGTTTAATAATATAATTCATTATTTTATTTTTAACAAAAATAGTTTTTAATACTTTTTTATTTAAAATAAATTTGTGTGCTTTAGAATTCCCACTAACAATTCTTTTAATTTCATCCTCTTTGAGATTCTCCTCAATACTGATGATGTCTCTTGTCTTTCCATTGACTTGTATTGCAAATTTAATTTCAATTTTCTCGTTATTTTTAATTTCTGGCCATTTATCTGCAGTTTTGCAATTAAATATTTCTAAACATTCATAAGCTAAATGAGGTGTAAATGGTATCATTAGTTTCATTATTTTAATTATATTTGAAGTTAAAGATACATTACCTATTTTTTTGTCAATATTTTTATTAAATATATTATAAATCTCGTAAAAATGCGCAATCGTTACATTAAATTTAAAATCTTTAATTGATTTATTGATTTTGTTAATTAAGATATTAATTTCAGAATTAAAATTTCTAGTAACAATATCGTTTTTTTTAGACTCTTTCCTATTCTTAATTTTATATACAAGATTCCAAATTTTTTGTAAGAATTTATTTGCTGAAACTACTCCAATGTCTGACCATTGAATATCTTTTTCTGGTGGACTGTCAGATAAAATAAACCATCTTACAGCATCCGCACCGTATTTTGTTATCATTGTTTCTGGATCTATTGTATTTTTCTTTGATTTAGACATTGATTCAGAAGGCCCAACAATCACATTCTTTTTGTTAATTTTATTTATGGTCAAACCATTAGAAACTTTTTCAACTTCATTAGGTGATAGCCAATTACCTTTCTCATCTTTATAGGTTTCATGGCAAACCATCCCTTGTGTGAAAAGACTTTTGAATGGTTCTGAAATATTTATATTTTTGTTAAAACTGTTTATTGCTTTAATAAAAAAACGTGAATATAAAAGATGTAAAATAGCGTGTTCTATTCCACCAATATATTGATCCACTGGCATCCAATATTTAACTTCCTTTTCATTAAAGGGTCCTTTTTTGTAATTTGGAGAACAAAATCTTAAAAAATACCAAGAAGAATCTACAAATGTATCTAATGTGTCAGTTTCTCTAGTAGCTTTTCGACCAGTCAATTTGTGTATTGTATTTTTCCATTTAGGATGTGCATCTAAAGGGTTTCCTTGAGTTTTTAAATCAACATCTTTAGGTAAAAGAATTGGTAGTTCACTCTTATCTACAGGCACTACGCTACCATCTTCTAAATAAATCATAGGTATTGGGCACCCCCAATAACGTTGCCTAGAAATACCCCAATCTTTTAAACGATAAAATACCTTTTTTTTTCCAATATTTAATTTTTCTATTTCTTCAATTATTTTAACTTTGGCATTAGGTATGTCGAGACCGTTTAAAAATTTAGAATTTATAATTTGACCATTGCCAGTAAAAGCTTCTGTTAAATCATCATTATTGTTGTTCGAAACAACTTTTTGAATCATTAAATTATATTTTTTTGCAAAATCAAAATCCCTTTGATCGTGTGCAGGACATCCAAAAATAGCTCCTGTTCCATAATCCATAAGTACAAAATTTGCAAAATAAATTGGTATTTTTTTATCTTTAAGAAACGGATGTTGTGCAAACAAATTTGTATTAAAACCTATTTTATCTGCGTTAGCTAACGCTTCTTCGGTAGTACCAGTTTTATTACATTCGTCTTTAAATTTTTGAAAATTTGAATTATTTATAAAATCTTTGCTTAAAGCATGATCGCTTGACACAGCAATAAAACTTGCCCCAAAAATTGTATCAGGTCTAGTAGTAAAAACTTTAATCTTTTCCTTTTTGCCTTGGATATCGAATAATATTTCACAACCAAATGATCTACCTATCCAATTTTTTTGCATGAGCCTTACTTTTTCCGGCCAACCATTCAATGATTTTAAGTCATTTAATAGTGGTTCTACTAGTTTTGTAATATTAAAAAACCATTGTGAAAGTTTTTTTCTTTGCACAATAGCGTTAGAACGCCATCCCCTTCCATTAACAACTTGCTCATTGGCAAGCACTGTATTTTCAACAGGATCCCAATTAACATAAGTTTCTTTACGTGAAATCAGTCCATGTTTATAAAAATCAAGAAATAATTCTTGTTGGTATTTGTAATAATCTTTATCACACGTGGAAATTTCTAAATCCCAATCAATTGATAAGCCTAATAATTTCAATTGTTTTTTCATACTTTTGATATTTTGATCGGTCCAATCTTGAGGACTTAATTTATTTAATTTAGATGCATTTTCTGCTGGTAACCCGAATGCGTCCCAACCCATTGGATGTAAAACATTAAATCCTTTAAGATATTTAAAACGTGCTATAACATCGCCTATTGTATAATTTCTTACATGGCCCATATGAATTTTCCCAGAGGGATAGGGAAACATTTCTAAACAATAAAATTTTTTTCCATTTTTATTATAAAGTTTTTTTTTGGCAAAAATATTTTGCCATTTTTTTTCAATTACGTGAAAATTAAGCCTTTCCATAGTAATTATTTCTTTTTTTTGTCTGTTTTTGCAAGCAGTGTAGCTTTACGAAGAATAGTTGATCGAAGTTCATTTTTAATTAAGGCACTATTTGAAATGTTCGTTACGCAGTTGTTTGTAGTCTTGCAAACTTTTTTGTGCACGATAATTTTTAAGCTATCACTTCTTATCTCATTTGATAGGAATCTTATTGTTAATTTGATAGACTCCTGTTTCTGATTTTCAGAATACCAATCTGTAATTATAACACCACCAGAATAATCAACAGTTGTTAAAGGAAGAAAATCTAAAGTCTCTAAAGAAGCTCTCCACATTGGATTAGAGGTGCTAAAATCATAAGTGGTATTACCTGCTCTTCCCAATAAACCACCAATTGATGCGCCTCTTCCCTCAGCAATATTTTTCTTTCTTTTTTCCTCTGCACCAAGAGGCCTATTAGGATCCATTTTCTTAGAAAATTTATTACAAGATGAAAATAAGAAAAAAATTGATATAAAAAAGCTTATTGTTATTATGCTAATTTTTTTCATAATTTATGTCTAAATTGTTATTTAAATTAATATATTACTTTGGAATAAAAACATCTTTTTATGGCTTTTTTTATTCAATTATCATCAAAAAATAGTGATATATTTACAACAGTACTATAGTAATTTGCAATAAATACACTTGAGAAGCTGAAATATTTAATAGTTTGAGTAAATTCTAATCAAATTGTAATTACAATTTAAGTTAATAAAACAAAAAGGAAAAATATGAAAAATATAGCTAAATTATTAGTTGGTATTCTATTTTCTGCATTAGTTATGGCTCCATCTTACGCAGGTGAAATGTCAGTAACTGGTGGTGCTACAGCAACATACACTACAAATGGTGATAATGCTTCTGCAGGTAAGAACTTAGGTATCGCTAATGAGCTAGACTTCACAGCAAGTGGAGAACTAGACAATGGTTATACTTGGACATACCAAGTACAATTAGACGGAACGTCAACTGCAAACGATGATACTAAATTAGTAATAGGAACAGACATGGGTACAGTAGGTTTCTTTATTACTGAAGGTGGTATGGGATCTGAGTTAGCTCATGGAGTTGGTGCATTAGGAGTAGGACACGATTATGCTTCTCCAGCAACATTCGTAACACACTATGACGTAAGTGATTACGCTAACTTTCAGTATCACACGCCAGCGGATTTATTACCTTTCGGTTTAGGTGTTAAATTAGGTTACGTACCGAATATGAGTAATACTACACAGTTGTCAGCAAAAGAGTCTGATACAACAATAACACCTCAAGATGAAGGTAGATCTTTACAAATGGGTCAAATTTCATTAGCACCAATTGATGGATTATCCATTCAAGGTTCTGTAGCGGTTACAGATTCTGAAGGCGGTCTAGCAAGTGGTGATGATGGTGCGTCTGCAAACGTAGGTGCTCAATATACTTTTGGTCAGTTTTCTATAGGTTATACTGAAGGTGGTTACCAAGCAGCGACTGGTTTAACAGCTAATGATGAAACACTTTACTATGAGAACAAATTTTATGGTGTTCAATTCGATGTAAATGAATCGCTATCTTTATCTTACAATAGAGATAAATCAGAGCAAAACCAAAGAGTTGCAGTTGCTACAGCAGCTACAACTGGTACAGTTAATGAAATAGAGATGGAACAAGACACTATCCAACTTGCTTATACTGTAGGTGGAGCTACAATTGGTATATCTGATATTGAAGTAGAAAACTCAGACTACACAACAGGAAAAGATGAAACTCAAACAGTTATTTCTTTAGGAATTTCTTTCTAATTAATTTAATTGAATTAAAAAAGCCGGTTAATAATATTAGCCGGCTTTTTTTTTATTTCTGATAAAAGAGCGAAACCTTTACAAGGAATATTTCTTAAATTATTTAGGTTTTCGGGTTTAATCCCACCGAGCGGAATTAAATCTCTTGAAATTTGAAGGTAATTATTAAATTTTATAACACCAAGAAAAGGCGCTTTTTTATTGTAATCAACTGAAAAAAGTTTAGATAAAAAAATAAAAGAGCACCCCTGCTTTTTCTTAATTAAAATTTCTTTATAGTTATGTGCAGAGCCAATTATCTCATATTTTGCTTTTTTATAACTAAGCACATTAAGTTTTTTATTCAATGAGGATAAATAAATGCCATCAGAATTCAAGGTAACAGCAAGAGTATTATTGTTTGCAATATAAAACTTGATAGCTTTTATTTTGCATTGACGTCTAAACTTTGAGAGATCATTTAAATTATCAATTTTATTATTATTTCGATAAATTATTGCAAATCTATTACGTATTTTTATGTTTTTAAAATCTATATCTTTGATACTTTCTATTAATAAAAAATATATAAATTTTTTTATGAACATATGGATACAATAGTCGATAGATTAGAAAAGATAAAATTGAAAATATCTTCTCTTAAGTCAGATAAGTTAGTTAACGTAATTGCTGTAAGCAAATCATTTCCCTTGGTCTATATTCAACCTTTAATAGATCATGGACATGCTCATTTTGGAGAAAATAAAGTGCAAGAAGCTCAATCGAAGTGGTCCGAGGAAAAAAATAAGAATAAAAATTTAAAGCTACATATGATTGGGAAATTACAGAGTAATAAAGCAAAAGATGCTGTTAAATTATTTGACTACATTCATTCTGTAGATAATCAAAAACTAGCCGACACACTAGCTAAACATGAAAAGAATTTAAATAAGAATTTAAATTATTTTATTCAGGTAAATTTAGGTAACGAAATTCAAAAGTCAGGGATACCTGTTTCTGAATTAGATGCTTTTTACAATTATTGTTCATATGAAATTAAACTTAAAGTTTTAGGCTTGATGGTAATTCCTCCGATAAATCAAAACGCAATTAAGTATTTTAAATCTTTAAATGAATTAAATAAATCTCTCTTACTAGAAAATTTAAGCATGGGTATGTCTGCAGATTATATAGATGCAATTAAACATGGTTCAAACTTTGTAAGAGTGGGAAGCTCTATTTTTGGTTCCCGATCAAAACCTTAGTATTATTTTTTAATTTTTTTATAATTTTCAATAATTTTATTTTATTAATTGCAACACACCCCTCAGTCTTTTTATAGTTTTTTTTAGCTATATGTATAAATATTGCACTCCCTTTTTTTTTAACAATCGGTTTCATATTAAAATTTAAAACTAAAACTAGATCGTAAATATTTTCCTTTCTATAAAGTTTTTCGTGATTATAATTTGTTGGTAATTTTATAAGTTTGTTATAATCTTTAGATTTTGGATCATCGCACCAACCCATACCTTTTGTAATTGCGATTTTTTTTAGTTTTGATTGAATTTTCTTAATTCTATCCTTTCTATATAAGATATATTTAATTATATATTTACCTTTAGGTGTTATTAGGTCTCCTTCTATTTTTTTAAGACCAATACCCCTTTTACCTATCGCGCATTTTGCTTTATAATTGTTAAAAGTAAGGTATTTTTTGTTTATCAAAATATGCATAAATTAAGTGTAAAAATCCTTGGCCCTTCCTCTTTTGTTTCGACATTAGATGAACTAAAAGTATATTTAAAGTTTAATCTTTTAAAAAATAGCTTAAATGACAATCCTATCGCAATTTTATTCCACATTGATGCTTTACAAAATATAAATCAAAAAAATTACATTGATAGCAAAAATTCAATAAAAATATGTGTAGGAAAAAAAAAAGATTTAAAAGATAAATTCGATGCTAATCTAGAATTACCAACAACCTTAAAAGAAATTAACACTATAATAGAAAATACTGTAGCAAAGATTAAATTTAATAAAAACTCTTCCATAGTAATTAAAGACTACCTACTTAATAAAAATGAAAAAAAACTTTCTAAATCAAGTGACTTTATTATTCTTACAGAAAAAGAAGTTCAACTCCTTGAATTATTTCTAAATAGTAAGAAGCCATTATCAAAAGATCTTATTTTGTCTTTAGTTTGGAATTATTCTTCAGATGCTGATACTCATACCGTAGAGACACATATATATAGACTAAGAAAAAAGATTACTGACAAGTTTATGGATCAGAAGTTTATTCTTAATAACAAGAAAGGGTATTACTTGTGAAAAAAAGAAATAAGATAGCTAGAGACCTTTTTACCAGCAAATACAGAAAAAGAGTTGTAAAACCAAAGAAAGGAAAAGGAAGTTTTAAAAGAAAAAAAACTAATTAAGATTATCTTTAAAAAAAGTAATAGCTATTTTAACTGCTTCATCTAATTTTTTTCTATTTTTACCTTTACCACTTTCGTTAGTAATACATTTTTTCATAACTGCTTTTCTTGATATTTCGGCTCCACTATATAAACGAAATATTCCATTTGGCATTTTAACTATTGGATCATAACGGCATCCATTAACAGCAACACCATCTTTGCCAATTTGACCTTTAGTACTGAAAAAGTGATTGGCTTTAGGAATATTAATAAGTTTTACTTTGTTACCTTTTTTTATTAATTCTTTTTCAAGTATTTTACATGGTTCAATATAATAATGACTTTCTTCTCCTTTTATAATTAAAACTGGAAAATTAAACTTAACTGGTCTATGAAACAAATTACATCCTGGTTCAGCTGAAGCTATAGCTTTCCACGCATTTGGATTTTTATTATTGTAAGGAGCGCTAATAGTCTTTAATACCTGCTGTGCTCCGTAACTAAAACCTGTGTAAAAGACTTTTTCTTTATCAAACCTTTCATCTTTAATTAATATTTTTCTTAACTCATTTGCGTAATTTAGAGCATCAGGAAAACGTGTTTTTTCATTTGCTTTAACAGGTTTTTTATAGAAAGCATCAATAGCAGCAACTGCAAATCCCCGTTTAGTACCTTCTTTTATAATCCTTTTTGAATATTCATCTGTTGCTCCATCTTGAATTTTTTTGCCGTCTCTCGTACTTCCATGTTGAGTTATAATTATTGGTAATTTTCCTGTTATTTTTTTAGGAAAAGAAATTTCTACTAAAACTTCCGAATGATTTGGAAATTTTTTATCAGCAACATTAAATTTTAAATATTCTTCTGCTGATAAATTAAGAAAAAATAGATAAAAAAAAATTGTTATATATTTGGTCATTTAATTCTAGCGCCAATCATTTGAATTATTTTAGATGACATTTCTGTTGCAGTTTCTAAACTTTCTCTTGTAGTTTTATTATTAATTAAACCATGCAAATAGCCACCAGCAAATAAATCTCCTGCACCTGTTAAATCTTTTATTTGAAGATTCTTTTTTGCAGAACATTCCTCAATTTCATTTTTATTAATTGCGATTGCACCTTTTTCTCCACGTGTAACAACAATTAATTTGCATGTTTCTTTAGCAAAACTAATAACATCATCGAATTTTTTGACATCAATTAACGACATTATTTCCTGCTCATTTGCAAACGTGATATCTAATTTATTTTTAACTAATTCTAGAAAATTTGGTTTATGTCTTTCTACACAGAATAAATCTGATAATGACATAGCAACTTTATTTGCATTATTTATAGCTTTTTCAAATGCTTTCTTTGGCTCACCTTCGTCCCAAAGATAGCCTTCTAAAAATAAGATTTCACTGTTCTTCACTGCATTCTTATCAATATCATTTTCATTAATTTTACCTGCAGTACCAAGAAAAGTTACCATGGTTCTCTCAGAGTCAGGTGTAACTAATATTAAACAAGTTCCTGTTGGAATTTCTTCTTTCTTCTTGGAGTAAAAAAATTGCACTTTCTCTTTTTTCAAACCTTCCTCATACTTATTACCTAAATTATCATCACTCACTTTTCCTATAAAGCCAACTTTATTTCCAAGTTGCGCGAGACCTACTATTGAGTTTGCTACTGAACCACCTGAAACAGTTTCCTCAACTTTAAGATTAGATAATATTTTTTTAAATTCAGTCTCATCTACAAGCTTCATCGTACTTTTTGTTAATTTATTTTGAGTGATAAAATTTTCTTCAACTTTACAAATTACATCAACGATAGCGTTGCCGATCCCTAAAATTTTCATTTACGCTTTTTTTGTTTTAATAGGTTTTTTTCTATTGGGATAACAGCTTTTACAAATTTTACAAGTTATTCCATAACAATCTCTAGCCTTACAATACTCCCTGCCATACCAAATTATTTGAAGATGAAGTCTGTTCCAATATTTTTTTGGAAAGACTGCTTTTAAATCTTTCTCAGTTTGCACAACATTTTTACCATTTGTTAACCCCCACCTTTGAGCCAATCTATGAATATGAGTGTCTACTGGAAAAGCAGGAAAACCAAAACCTTGAGACATAACAACACTAGCAGTCTTATGACCTACGCCAGGCAATTGCTCTAATTCTTCGTAGGTTTTTGGTACTTTGCCTTTATACTTTTCAACTAAAGTTTTCGATAAATAAAAAATACTTTTAGCTTTAACTCTGAATATTCCTATTCTTTTTATTAATCGCTCAATTTTTCTTCTTCCAATTTTTACAAAATGAGCTGGTTTATTATATTTTGGGTAGATATCTTTTGTAACATTATTAACATTTACATCTGTACATTGTGCTGAAAGTAATACAGAAATTAAAAGGGTAAAAGTATTTTTGTAATTAAGTGGTATAGGAACATTAGGATAAATTTTATTTAATATCCTAAGAATATTTTTAGTTTTTTCTTTATTGTTCACTAGAAGTTAAGAAGGTCTCTCATAGAGTACAGACCTGGTTTTTTTGACATTAACCAAGTAGCTGCAGTTAGAGCACCCTCAGAATATAAAGCTCTGTCAAAAGATTCATGATTGAGTTTTATTATTTCTTTTCCACTTGAAAACGTTACTTCATGCTCACCAATCACTTCGCCTTTTCTAATAGAATTAAAATTAATTTTTTTTGAGTAAGGAAATGATTTTTTATTTAAATATTTTTTTCCAATTAAATTGAAGAAATTTTTACCTTTTGCATCTGCTATACCTTTACCTAGCATTAAAGCTGTGCCAGATGGAAAGTCAATTTTATTTTTATGGTGAACTTCGTATACTTTACTTAAAAAATTACTTCCAAGGGCTTTAGAAGTAATTTCAGTTAAATATATAAGTAAATTTACTCCTAAACTCATATTACCTGCTTTAATTATCGGAATTTTCTTTGAAAAATTCTTTATTAAATTTTCCTCCCTTTCAGAAAAACCAGTTGTTCCAATAACAACTCTTTTTTTTAACTTTGCCGCAATTTTAAGTATTTCTAATGTACACTTAGGGACAGTAAAATCTATTATCACATTAGATTTTTTAAATGCATCAAAGGTATTTATTGATGGTTTAATACCTAAAATTTTCTTATTGATTATTGTATTTTCGGTTAAAGAAACTAATTTAAAATTTTTATTATTTTTTAAAGATTTGATTAGTTGCTTACCCATTCTTCCCATACATCCTGATATAGATAAATTTATTTTTTTCATAAATTTGTAAAATAAAGGATTACAACAATAGCTAATGTAATTATAGCCCAAATAGATAAATTTTTTAAAAATTCTTTCAGCTTATAATTTGTAGATAGAAAATTAGGTAAAATTAAAATTAATACTGCAATTAAAAAAATTGCAGACATAATTTGATCAGTGCTCATTTAATTTATGAATTATGCCAAAATTTCTTAGCTTTTTCAAAAAAGTTTTTGATAACTGGGTCAGGCTTATTCCTTTCAATTTTATTAAATTCTTCAAGAATTTCTTTTTGTTTTTTGGTTAATGAACTAGGCACCTGAGTATTTATTCTGATATACAAATCTCCAAATGTATTTCTTCTTAAGAATGGCATTCCTTTTCCCCTAAGTCTGAATTGTTTGCCGTGTTGTGTACCGGCAGGAATTTTTATTTTTGATTTACCTGAGTCAATTGATGGAACTTCTACTGTAGTTCCAAGAGCGGCGTCAGTAAATGAAATTGGAATCTCGTAGTATAAGTTCTCTTCAGATCTTTTAAAAATATCGTGATTGTCTATAGATATAAATAAATATAAATCCCCATTTGTACCACCCTTAGATCCTGCTTCACCTTTACCAGATACTCTAATTCTAGTTCCATCATCAACGCCTTTAGGAATTTTGACAGTTACATTTTCATTAGATTGTACTTTACCATTTCCGCTACATTTACCGCACGGAGTATTAATCATTTCTCCGTATCCGCTACATTGAGGGCAAGTTTGTTGAACTGTAAAAAATCCTTGGTTACTTCTTACTTTTCCTCTTCCGGAACAATAGTCGCATCTTACAGGTTTTGAACCTTGTGCAGCGCCGCTACCAGTGCAAGAGGAACATGACTTGTAAGTTGTATACTTAACATTTTTTTGAACACCTTTATAAGCTTCCTCTAAATTAATATTTACATCATATCTCAGATCATTGCCTCTATTACTCGTTCTTCTAGTGGATGTACCACCACCAAAATCACTGAAAAAGTCCTCAAAAATATCTGAAAAGGATGACGTATCAAATCCTCCAAAACCTTGATTTCCTCCACCACCTCCTTCAAAAGCAGCGTGACCGAATTGATCGTAGTTAGTTTTTCTCTTTTCATCTGAAAGAATATGATAAGCTTCACTTGCCTCTTTGAATTTTTCTTCGGAAGATTTATCGCCCTTAGTTTTATCTGGATGATATTTAAGTGCGAGCTTTCTATAAGCTTTTTTTATATCGTCTTTTGATGCAGACTTTGTTACACCTAAGACATCATAACAATCTCTTTTAGCCACGGGACGTCTCCTTTATTTTCTTAGGCGCTTTTTTCTTTATCTTCTTCTTTTTCTTTTACGTCTTCAAAATCAGCATCAACTACATTATCTTTTGCATTAGGTTTTGCGTCTTTTGGATCTTCAGATTTACCCGCTCCAGGTTTTTGTTGGCTTTTATAAACTGCTTCACCTAATTTCATTGAAACTTGTATTAAGGTTTGTGTTTTTTTCTTTATGTCCTCAGAATCAGTACCTTGTAAAGATTTTTTAAGATCTGAGATGCCGTCTTCGATGGCTTTCTTTTCATCTGCTGAAATTTTATCTCCATGTTCTTTTAAACTTTTTTCTGTAGAGAAAATGAGACTATCTGCTTGATTTCTAGAATCTACAGAATCTCTTTTCTTTTTATCAGCTTCTTTATTTGCCTCAGCATCTTTTACCATTTTATTTATTTCTTCCTCAGATAATCCACCAGAAGCTTGAATTTGAATCTTTTGTTCTTTACCAGTTCCTTTATCTTTAGCAGAAACATTTACAATACCATTAGCATCGATATCAAATGTTACTTCGATTTGAGGAGTTCCTCTAGCAGCTGGAGGAATACCTATTAACTCAAAATTTCCTAAAATCTTATTGTCTGCTGCCATCTCTCTTTCACCTTGTAAAACCCTTATTGAAACTGCAGGTTGATTATCTTCTGCAGTAGAGAAAACCTGGCTTTTCTTAGTTGGTATAGTGGTATTTTTTTCAATTAATTTTGTAGACACACCGCCTAAAGTTTCAATTCCTAACGAAAGAGGTGTTACATCTAAAAGTAATACGTCTTTTACGTCGCCTTGTAGAACTCCACCTTGTATAGCTGCGCCCATAGCTACGACCTCATCAGGATTAACGCTTTTGTTCGGTTCTTTTCCAAAAAAGTTTTTAACAGTCTCAACAATTTTAGGCATTCTTGTCATTCCACCTACAAGAACTATCTCGTTTATTTCCGCTGCAGAAAAACCCGAGTCTTTTAAAGCTGTTTTGCAAGGCTCAAGAGTTCTATCAACCAATTCTTGAACTAAAGCTTCTAACTTTGCTCTTGTGAATTTCAAATTTAAATGTTTAGGACCAGTTTTGTCAGCTGTTATGAATGGTAAATTTATTTCAGTTTGTGCTGCAGATGAAAGTTCAATTTTAGCTTTTTCAGCTGCCTCCTTTAATCGTTGAAGAGCGAGCTTATCAGTTTTTAAATCTATGCTATTATCTTTTTTAAATTCACTTGCAAGATATTCAACAATTGTATCGTCAAAATCTTCACCACCTAAGAATGTATCTCCATTTGTGGATTTTACTTCAAAAACCCCATCTCCAATTTCTAAAATTGAAACATCAAAAGTTCCTCCACCTAAGTCATAAACTGCAATTTTCTTTCCACCTTTTTTATCTAAACCATATGCTAGCGAAGCTGCTGTTGGTTCATTGATTATTCTTAGGACATCTAATCCAGCAATTTTTCCTGCATCTTTAGTTGCTTGTCTTTGCGAGTCGTTAAAATATGCAGGAACTGTAATTACAGCTTTTGTTACAGCTTGACCTAGATATTTTTCAGCTGTTTCTTTCATTTTTTGTAAAACGAAAGCTGAAATTTGAGCCGGCGAATATTTTTTCCCTTTTCCCTCCAGCCAAGCATCACCGTTATCTGACTTCACAATTTTGTAAGGAACCTTGGAAATATCTTTTTGTACAGAAGGACCATCAAATTTTCTTCCTATAAGTCTCTTAGCTGCAAATATTGTATCCCCTGCATTAGTTACAGCCTGTCTTTTTGCTGGTTGCCCAACAAGTTTTTCCTCATTTTCCAAAAAAGCAACGACTGATGGAGTAGTTCTTGCTCCTTCTGTATTTTCTAATACTTTGGCTTGCGAACCATCCATAATGGCTACGCATGAATTTGTTGTACCTAAATCTATTCCTATTACTTTGCTCATAAATTGTTTCCCTATTTATATGGGTGTTTTTTTTCTATCTACAAGGTTATTTTTGCTCATTTTTATCTATATTTTCTTGATCTTTACTGGTTTTTTTCTTTGAAACACTCACTAGTGACGGCCTAAGCAATCTATCACCAAGCATATAACCTGATTGAATTTCAAGAAGAATGGTACCTGGCTCTCTCTTATCGTCATTTATTTCTGACATAGCCTGGTGAAAGTTAGGATCAAATTTTTTATCTTTAGCTTCAATTTTCTTAATTCTATTCTTCTCGAATATAGAAATTAGATCTTTTTCAAGAATTGTTATGTTGTCTAAAAATCTATTTAAATCTTTATTTTCCTTAAGTTTTTCATCATTTTTAATTGCCTCTTTTGCTCGCTGTAAATTATCTAAAATAGCTAAACTTTCTTTGGCAAAATTAAACGAACCGAACTCGAACGCATCTTTTATTTCTTTTTCAAATCTTCTTCTTTGATTTTCTATTTCAGCAAGAGATCTTAATAATTTTTCTTCAGTTTTCTCTAATTTTTCTTCAACTGTTATTTCTTTTAATTCTTCAGTCGAGGCCTCAGATTTTTTTTCAAGAGGTTTCGTTATCTCTTGGTCTTTTTTTTTAACATTTTCTTCTTTGTTTTCTTCGCTCATTTAACTTGCTATATAGTTAGTACTTATTAAATTACTAGACTAGATATGAAAAAAATTCTAATTGGCACACATAATAGGGGAAAATTTAAAGAAATTGCACATTTAATATCAAAAAAATATAAAAAACTCTCACCTATTTCACTTAAAATCAAAAGCCCAAAAGAGACAGGAAAAACATTTATTTCCAACTCTAGACTCAAAGTTAAATTCTTTTCAAAGTTTGTTGACTATGCTGTGATATCTGATGACTCAGGTTTGTGTATAGAAGCACTGAATAACAGACCAGGAATATACTCAGCCAGATTAGCAAAAAAATATGGAAGTTTTCATAAAGCAATGCAGATTATCCTAAAACAAATGAAAACCAAAAAAAATAGAAATGCTGTGTTTGTTTCTAGTCTCTCATATAAAAACAAAAATGGAAAAATAACCTCGGTGGAAGCGAAGCTAAAAGGTAAGATATCTTATAAAATATTAGGAAAAAATGGTTTTGGATATGATCCAATTTTCATTCCATTAAAAAATAGTTTTACATTTGGTCAAATGAAAAAGAACAAAAAAATTAAAATGGACCATAGATTTTTAGCATTTGCAAAATTAAAAAAGAAAATTAAAATTTTATAAACTTATTGCTTTTAGTCATATAAATATCTAACTCTTGCGTAACTTTTCCGTTTTTAAAACTAAATGTCCCAATTTTTCCTTTAATTTTATTTTTAAATGCAAAATCATTAATGGATTTGATTTCACCTTTCTCTTTCCATGCATAATAAATTAATCCTAATGCATCGTAAGCTAAAATAGCAATTTCATTCGGGTAAATTTTAAATTTTTGATAAAATTTATTATTATATATTTTAAATTCATTATAATTTACTGATGGGTAATATATAGTTTTAATGGTATTTTCATAAAATATACTTTCATCAAACCATTGATTAATTGTAGTAAATAAAACTTTTTCTTGATTTACGTCTGTATAGACTAAAGATGTTAAAACGCTTTTCAAATTATTTCCAAAATCTATAATTATTACAGAGTCGAAACTAACATCGCCTAGAGTGTACAATTGTTCTAAGCGTTCTAATTCTTTAATTGATTGATCATCCTTTTTATTTTCGAAAATTTTTTTTCTTAATTTTAAATTATTTTTTCTTTGAGAATAATTTGTTAATATTTCAATTTCACCAGTGAGAACTTCTGGATTTGGTGTATATATAAATGTGTTGACATTTTTTAAATTTAAACTGTTGATTTTTTTTTCAATCATATTCATGTAATGATTATTTGGATACATTATAACTGTTTTTGTTTTTTTTTGTTTATTTATAAATTTAATTAAAGCTTCAAGTTGAGACTCTAAGCTCACGCCAATACTGATAATATTTGTTTTAAATTCAGGATCAATATTAGAGGGTGAGATAAAATTTATATCGTTATACTTTTTTACTTCCTCAAATTCATCGTAAGTAACTGGCCCTATAATAATTTTTATTTCTTGTGATTTTAAATTTTCTATTGCAGAATTAAGTTTTTCATTATCATTAAATCCCGAGTCTCTTGGAACTACAACAACATTTTGATCATTTATTTCCTCTAGAGCTAATTGCAAAGAATATAAAAGAGAGTCACCTATTTCACTATAAGGTCCTGTTAGAGGCGCCAATAAACCTATTTTAAGAGTCTTTTTATTTTCATCACCTAATAGATTAGAATTAAATATAAGTATATAAAATAAGAATAAAAAAAATTTACATTTCATAATGAAGCTTCTTTCAAACAACTTATACATTGTTTCTACTCCTATTGGAAATCTTGAGGATATAAGCTTAAGAGCCCTGAATGTTTTAAAAAATTCTGACATAATTCTTTGTGAGGACACTAGGAGGTCAATAAAGCTCTTAAGTCATTATAAAATAAAAAAAAGACTAATTTCGTATCATAAGTTTAACGAAAAAAAAAAACTTGCAGAAATTATTAAATATCTCAATGAGGGCAAAATTTTGTCTTTAATATCCGATGCTGGCACACCTTTATTGTCTGATCCAGGAAGAATATTAATTAATAAATGTAGTGAAAATTTAATAAAAATAACACCAATACCTGGGGTTTCTTCAATTACCACAGCTCTTAGTGTTTCGGGATTTAGTGATCAATTTTTATTTTATGGTTTTTTACCTAAAACAGATAATGAATTAAAAAAGGTTTTGATAAAACTATCAAAGTATGAATTTACACAAGTGTTTTTTGTGCCTTCTAAAAAAATAAATTTTTACATCAATGCTTTCAAAAATTTTTTCACGGGGAGGAAAATATTGCTTGCTAAAGAATTAACAAAAATTCATGAATCATTAATTAAAACAGATGTAGATAATCTAGAAATATTTAAAAGTCCTGTCAAAGGTGAATTAACAGTAGTAATTTCTGAAAAGATTCAAAATACTAAAAAAATTGATGAAGAAAAAATTGTTAATAAAATAAAAAAATATTTAAATAATTACAGTTTGAAAGATACTGTAAATATAATTTTAGAATCAGAAAAAATAAATAAAAAAAAAATTTATGATTTGTGCCTAAAAGTTAAAAATGAAAAAAATTCTTAGTTTAATATTACCTATATTTTTAATATCCTGCACCTCTGTAAGTCAGTTTGGAGCTGGAGTTAATATTACTTTCGATCCAAGAACAATTGGTATGCAAATTGATGATACTATAATGCAAAAGAACCTCTCCGCGAGGTTAGCACTTGTAGACAAAAAGTATTTTTTATCAATCCAAACTGAGGTTCTTGATGGAAGAATCTTTTTATCGGGTAAAGTCGATGAGCCTGAAGAAAAAATAAAGATAACAAAAATGGCATGGGAAACCAGAGGTGTTAGATCTGTTAAAAATGCAATCACTATTAAAGGTCAGAGTAATTTCAAAAGCACTGCAAAAGATATTTTAATTACAAGCCAGCTAAGAACAGCATTGATATTTAATAAAAAAACTAAAGCTAGAAATTATACCTTAGAAACAGTCAATAAAAAAATCTATATTTTTGGTATTGCAATGAACGAAGAAGAAAAAGAAGAAGTTATGACTGAAGCGAGTAAAATTTATGATGTCCAGGAAGTAATTCCCTCAATATACCTTGCAACAGAATTAAGTAGAACAAAAATTAATTAGAATAGTCGATTACATCTGATGAATAGGAGGCAATAGAAGCCAAATTCAAAATCTCTGACGTCGTTGCTCTTAAAGGAGCAACCTCTATAGGTTGACCTAAACCAATTAATAGTGGTCCAATATTTTTTCCACCCCCAAATACCTTCATTAGTTTAGTTGAAATAGCTGCGCTGTGTAAAGCTGGCATTATTAATATATTTGCTTTCCCTACAATTTTTGAAAAGGGATAAATATCTTGGTAGATTGGATTTAAAGCTACATCAGGCTGCATTTCTCCATCAAAATCAAAATCAACATTTTGATCTTTTAAAATTGCAATAGCATCTCTAACATGCCTTGTATTTCTTGAAATAGGCTTACCAAAAGTAGAATGTGACAAGAATGCAACTTTTGGTTCAAACCCGAATAATCTTGCAATACGTACGCACGATTTTGAAATATTAACTAATCTATCCGCTGATGGAAGTTCTTTTACATTTGTATCAGCTACAAGAACTGTTTTTCCTTTTGAAACGATCATTGTCATACCAAATATCTCTTCCCCAGATCTTGCGTCTACAACTTTTTTTAACTTTTCAATTGACGCCGCGTAATGTCTAATATTACCAGTTACCATTGCATCTGCATCTTTACATGCAATCATTGATGATCCCCAAGCAATTCTTTCATTTCTTACTAATCTATCTACATCTCTTTCAAGTTGTCCTTCCCTTTGTAATTTTTTATATAAGTGCTTTACATATTTTTCTCTTTTTTCTTTATCAGTCGAATTTACAATGCTGATTTCATAATTTTCGTCTAACCCAATTTTTTTTAATTGTTCTCTTATTCTTTTTTCAGAACCTATCAGAATTGGAGTCCCTAGTTTATTTTTTCCAAATTCAATTGCAGCCTTAAGCATGTTTTCATCTTCGCCTTCTGCAAAAATGACTCTTTTAGGGTTTTTTCTAATTTTAGCATTGATACCTTGCATTAACGACATTGAAGGATCTAATCTATTTGTCAATTGGTCTTTATATAAATCGAAATCATCAATTTTTTTTCTAGCTACTCCACTTTTTATAGCAGCTTCTGCCACTGCAGAAGGAATAACACTAATTAATCTTGGATCAAATGTTGAAGGTATAATATAATTTTTTCCATACCTTGGGCGATCACCTCCATAGGCAGCTACAACTTCATCAGGTACATTATCCCTTGCTAATAAAGCGATAGCATTAGCAGCTGCAACTTTCATTTCTTCGTTAATAGCCTTTGCTCTTACATCAAGTGCGCCTCTGAAAATATAAGGAAAGCCTATTAAGTTATTTACTTGGTTTGGATAATCCGATCGACCTGTCGCTACAATTGCGTCATCTCTTACCTCTGCAATAAGTTCAGGCTTAATTTCAGGATCTGGATTTGCGCAAGCAAAAATTATAGGTTTTTTTGCCATTGATTTAATCATTTCTTTACTAACTACATCTTTAGCAGATAGACCTAAAAAAACGTCAGCACCTTTTATTGCTTCTTCTAAGGTTTTTAATTTTGTATTTATTGCAAATGCGGATTTAAATTGATCAATATTTTTTCTACCTTTAAAGATTATACCTTTACTATCACACATTATTAAGTTTTCATTTTTTACACCTGAACTTTTAAATAGGTTTGCACAGGCTTGAGCCGAAGCTCCAGCACCATTTACGACAATTTTAACTTCTGAAATTTTTTTTTTTGATATATCTAAAGCATTTATTAAAGCCGCTGTTGTAATTATTGCAGTTCCATGTTGATCATCGTGAAAAACAGGAATATCTAGGACCTCTTTCAATTTTTGTTCTATAATAAAACAATCTGGAGCAGCTATATCTTCAAGGTTTATTCCTCCAAATGTACCGCTAATATTTTTTATGGTTTCAATAATTGACTCAATGTTATTATTATCAATCTCAATATCGATAGAGTCAATATCAGCAAATCTTTTAAATAAAACTGATTTTCCTTCCATCACAGGCTTTGATGCCAAAGAGCCAAGATTTCCTAAACCTAATATTGCAGATCCATTACTTATAACCGCTACTAGATTTCCTTTGCTTGTGTAATCATAGGCTAGCTCAGGATTTTTTGATATTTCTTTTACTGGGGCCGCGACACCAGGGGAATAGGCAAGGGATAAATCTCTTTTAGTAGTTAAAGGCTTTGAAGAACTTATCTCAATTTTGCCTGACTTACCTTTTATATGAAAATCAAGAGCTTCTTTATCGGTATAATGATCTATTTCTGTTTTTTTTGGCATTTAGTTAAATGAGTATGTAATATAAAAAATGATAATTCACTAAAAATTTATGGCTTAATTAAGAATATTTATGAATCTACTATCCTCAGCATCTGTATTTAGTTTTTTTACCTTGATAAGCAGAATTCTAGGATATGTAAGAGATATTTTGATAGCAACATTTCTTGGGGCATCAATATTTGCTGACGCTTTTTTTGTTGCTTTTAGGTTGCCAAATACATTCCGTAGACTGTTTGCCGAGGGCACTTTTAATTCAGCTTTTATACCTAGTTTTGCAACTGCAAATATAGAAGGTAAAAAAAAAGGAAAAAAATTTGCAGATGAGGTATTGGGTTTTTTACTAATCATTTTATTTTTGATCGTCACTCTCGTAGAGATTTTTACACCTTACTTAATTTATATTATCGCGCCAGGATTTATTGAGAATGATATTAAGTTTAATTTAGCTGTAGAATTAACAAGAATTACATTCCCGTTTTTACTTTTTGTCAGTCTATCTTCTTTTTTCGGAGCTATTCTTAATTCTAATAATAAATTTGCTGCCGCAGCATCAGCACCAATAATTTTGAATATAATATTAATTATAAGTTTAATTACTTCATATTTCTTAGGTCTTAATTATGTAGATCAACTTTCCTATGGAGTTACTATTGCAGGAGGTGTCCAATTAATTTTTTTGGCTTATGTAGCAAAAAACTTTTATCAGCCAAATTTGATTATTAGTTTTTATCTAAGCAAAAAAGTAAAATTTTTTTTTAAAAAACTTATACCTAGTATTTTATCCTCAGGTGTAACTCAAATAAACATTCTTATAGGTACAATTATTGCTTCATTCCAAGCAGGTGCAGTTTCCTACCTTTACTATGCAGATAGGGTATATCAAATAAATCTTGCTATAGCAGGTATAGCTGTAGGAACGGTATCTTTACCTATTCTTTCCAAGGCTTTTAAAAAAAAAAATTTAAAAAAAATATCTTACATTCAAAACAAATCTTTTGAACTTTCGTTGTTATTTTCAATACCTGCAAGTATTGGATTAATTATAGCATCAGAAGAAATAGTGAACGCTTTATTTGGTTATGGATCATTTTCTTATAATGATGTTAAAAAAACGGCATTAGCACTCAAATACTTTGGTTATGGCGTGCCAGCATTCGCATTTATAAAAATTTTATCAAATTTCTTTTTTGCCAGAGATAATACCAAAATACCTTTTTATATTTCAACCTTTATTGTTCTTCTGAATGTATTAATAAGCATAAGTTTATTTGATAAAATTGGATTCATTATTATTCCAATTGCTACTTCTATTTCAACATGGGTCGGTGTTTTTATTTATTTATATTTATTACATTTAAAGAACAGTTTATTGCTGAACAATCAATTGTTAATAAGTTTTATTAAGATAATAATTTCAACAATCATTATGTGTTTATTATTAATATTTTTTTTAGAAATCTTCACAAGTTATTTTGATTACTCGAACAAATACAAGGTATTTTATTTGATGCCAATTATAATAATTGTTGGTATGTTTTATTTATTATTATGTAATTTATTAGGAATATTAAAACTTAAAAATTATAAAACAAATTAAATGATTATTAAAAAATTGGCATTCTCAGGTGTTCAACCAACTGGTAATCTTCATTTAGGAAATTATCTTGGAGCACTTAAAAATTTTGTTTCATTACAAAACGAGATGGATTGTATTTATTGTGTGGTAGATTTACATGCGATTACTGTTTTTCAAAAACCAAGTGAATTAACTAACAATGTTTTAGAAACAACTGCGAGTTTTTTAGCTACAGGTTTAAAACCGGAAAAAAGTATAATTTTTAATCAATCTTCAGTGGCTGGACATACTGAACTAGCTTGGATTTTAAACTGTATTTCAAGAATTGGATGGCTGAACAGAATGACTCAGTTTAAAGATAAGGCAGGATCTGATAAAGAGAAAGCTAGTGTTGGACTTTATATTTATCCAAATTTGATGGCTGCAGATATTCTTCTTTATAAAGCAACGCACGTTCCTGTTGGTGCAGACCAAAAGCAACATTTAGAACTTTCAAGAGATATTGCTCAAAAATTTAATAAAGACTTTAATTGTGAAAATTTTTTCCCATTACCGGAACCATTAATACCTAAAAAAGTTTCAAGAATTATGAGTTTAAGAGATGGAGCAAAAAAAATGAGTAAATCGGAAGAATCAGATTATTCAAGAATTAATCTTAAAGATTCAGCTGATGAGATAAAAAAAAAAATACAAAAAGCGAAATCAGATTCTGAACCAATTCCAGATGACTCAAAAATACTTAAACAAAAACCAGAGGCCTTAAATTTATTAACTATTTATTCTGAAATAACAAAAAAAAGTTTAGCACAAATTACATCAGAGATGGCTGGAAAAAAATATTCTTACTTAAAAGAAAATTTAGCAGAGGTACTAATTGAGGAAATTACGCCAGTAGGCAAAGAAATACAAAAATTACTCAAAGACAAGTCTCACTTGAAAAATATCTTAGAGAATGGTACTGAAAAAGCCAATATTATTGCTGAAGAAAATCTTAAAATTATACGTGAAAAAGTGGGCTTGATATAATATAACTCCTTTATGATACAAACAGAAATTACACCAAATCCTGACTCTATAAAATTTTTATCTGAGAAGATATTGTCAGCTGTAGGAACAGAAGAGTTCAGAAAAGAAAATGAAAGTGAAATAAAAATACCTTTTATAAAAGAATTATTAAGCTTTAAAGGCGTAGAATTAATTTTGTTATCTGAAAAATTTTTGTCCGTTAAAAAAACAAATGAAGTTTCTTGGAATGAGTTAAAACCAATGATTATCTCCCATTTAAATGATTATTTAGAAAAAAATAATCGACCTATTCTTTCAAAAAGTAAAAAAGAACCCATTGATATTAACAATAAAAATGAAATTGTTAATAAAATTATCGATGTTTTAGATACAAAAATAAGGCCGGCTGTTGCAAGAGATGGCGGAGATATTAAATTTAAATCTTTTGAAAACGGTATCGTGACAGTAGAATTACAAGGAAGCTGTTCAGGTTGTCCTAGTTCTTTAATGACTTTAAAACAAGGGGTACAAAATTTATTAAAACATTATGTTAAAGAAGTTAATTCAGTCGAGGCAAAACAATGAAAAAAAAGTTAAGCTATAGAGAAAAGCTAGTAGAGCTTGCCTTTATATATAATGTAAAAGAAATAATAGATTACGAAAAAGGAGGAAAAAGCCTAACCTCAGGTCAATTAGAACTTATTCTTAAAAAAAATTCGATATCTATACCAAAAGATTTTAAATCTAATTTCTTTAAAGATAATTTCGTTAAACCAGTTGCAAAAATTAAATATAATTTAATTGAATATAAAGAAAATAAAATTAAAGAAAAAAATAGAGTTATTAGAAAATTAGAAAATTTTAAACATGATACAAATAGAAAAATAGGAAGAAAAACTAGAGATTATTGGAAAAGTCTTGGGAAGATAGGACTAAATTTTTTGAACTTCATGCCCGTACTTGGAAGAGTTTTCTATAACTTCTTTGCAAAAACTTTTACAGACTTATTTCACGGAATTTATAATCAGAAAATAGAAAAACATAGAGCAAAAAGTATAATCATTGTTAGTGTATCTATAATAATCATGATTTCAGTTTTATTAGGAGGTTTAAATATTAAGCAAGATAAATACATAGTTGAAAAACCTGAAATTAAAAAAGAAGTAAAAAAACCTGAAATTAAAAAAGAAATAAAAAAACCTGAAATTAAAAAAGAAGTAAAAAAACCTGAAATTAAAAAAGAAGTAAAAAAACCCGAAATTAAGAAAGAAATAAAAAAACCAAAGGTTAAAAAAGATTTAAAAGAAGAGCCGAAATATGAGGTAAAAAGGAAAAGTGTCGATGAAGTAATTTTACCTAACTTAAATCTTAAAACTGAAACAGTTTTAAATCTCTTTAAAGACGTTGAATATGATTTAGGACAAGTACGATCTAAAAAATTAGTTAAACCAATTTATTTTACTCAATTTCCTAGAGATCTTGATGCATTACAAAGCACAAAATTGAAAAAAGATACTTTTATAAAAATAGTTTTACCACTTATAGTAGCGGAAAATGAGAGAATATTAGCAGATAGAGAAAAACTCAAAATTTTATCTAACAAAAAATTCACCACAGATTTGGAAAAACAGTGGATCAGACAAAAATTATTAGAATATAAAGTAAAAAAAGGGGATTTAAAAATGCTTTTAGTAAGAATGGATATAATTCCAACTTCAATAGCTCTGGCTCAAGCTGCTAAGGAGAGTGGATGGGGTACATCGAGGTTTGCATTGGAGGGCAACGCAATATTCGGACAGTGGACTTGGAGTGGTAAAGGTATTGCACCGCTTGATAGAGAAAGTGATAAAAATCACAAAATTTTAAAATTTCCAATTTTAAGAGCTTCAGTTAAAGCTTACCAAAATAATTTAAATACTCATAAAAGTTATTTAAAATTTAGACTTAAAAGACTAAAATTAAGAGAAAAAAATAAAGAAATTTCTGGTTTAGAATTAACTGAGACATTAAACAATTATGCACAGACAGGAACAGAATATACAAAAATTTTAAATCAAATTATCAGACAAAATAGACTAACAGACTTTGAACCAGTAAGGTTAGTAAATTCTGTAAAAAAAATTCAACTTAGCTCCTAAATCATTTATTACTAAGAACAAATTGAATACCTAACCATCTCCAAAAACCTTTTGATACTTGAAGAGAGCAGTTGATTCTTCCTCTCTCACCCAAAAATCTTTCAGAAATTTTAATGTGTAAAACATTATCGCTTACAAATTCAATGTTAGATTGTCTCCATCTGTCTTCCTCATTAGAATAACATTTAAGTAATTTAAGATTTTCAATATCTTCATAAAATTCTATTTTAACATTAGGTGGATTGTTTTTTTGTAGTAGAAATTTTTCCTCAGGTAGAATTTTCTTATATTTAAACGGCAAGGTTTTTGTCAAAGAAGTAAATCTTTTTCTTTCACCATACTTCTCATTTATTGGATATCTCGGTAACTCATAAAAGTCTTTAGTTTCATCAATTACCCCAGAATGTTGACCAAAAGCGTACTTAAAGCCAAGATCTTTAATTATTTTTTTAAATTCTAGGCTATATTCTCCGAAGGGATATGAAAAAAAATCAGAATTTTTCCCTAACTGTTCTTTAAAAATTGACATAGATTTTTTAATATCTTTTTTAATTAAATCATTTTTCTCGTCTACAAGATATTCATGTGTGTGACTATGATTTCCAATTTCCACAAAATCTACATTACTAATTTCTTTAATCTGTTCCCATGTCATATAATTGTAAGCTCCAACTTCACGAGTGCTTACGAATAAAATAAAAGGAATCCTTCTTTTTTGGAGAATGGGCCATGCTTCTTTATAAAAAGAGGAAAACCCGTCATCAATAGTCAAAAGAACTTTTCTTTGCTTTTTATTATTCTTTATCTCATTTTCAAAATCTTTGGGATTTATAAATTTGATATTTTTACTTTTTATAATTTCTAAATGTTCTTTGAAATCGGCAATTTTTATATTTGTAGATGGATATTTATTTTCTTCAAATCTATGATACATTATTGAAATAAGACCAAAATCATCAATGTTTTCATTAGCGAAACTTAAATGGGAAAAGGTTTGAAAAAATAAAATGGTTATAAAATAATTCATGATAAAAGATTTTTTAATTTTAAATTGCATAGGCAAAAATGATAAAATAGGTTTAAAAATTAATAATGTTTTTTATGCACATAATTATGGTCATCAACTAAAAAATAATGATAAGTTTGTTATAAACATATTAAATCTGGTAAAAAAACACAAAATAAATCTTAATAATAAATTTTCTATTCTTATAAATATAGGCCCAGGAAGTTTTTCTTCTTTAAGAGCATCTATAGCTGTTGCAAAAGGAATAAAAATTTCAAGAAAAATCAAGATATTTGGATATAAAAATTCTGATTTAGGTCAATTTAACCTTGTTAATATTGAATTTTTAATAAAAAAAAAATTACTACAAAAAAATTTGATTAAACCAATATATTTGAGTTAGATTAATGAAAATGAACACTATTGAAGAAAAATGTCAAAAAAACGGAGTAAGACTTACAGATCAAAGAAAAACTATAGCTAAAGTTTTATCTGAGTCTAAGGAAGTTTATGGTTCTAAAGATCATCCAGACGTAGATGAACTTCATAAAAGAGTATTAGAAATAGATAAAAAAATTAGTATTGCAACAGTTTATAGAACAGTTAAATTATTTGAAGAATCTGGTATTTTAGAAAAACATGATTTCAAAAGTGGTAAAGCTAGATACGAGCAATCTCCAGATGAACACCATGATCACTTGATAGACATTAATAGTGGTGAAATTGTAGAATTTGTAGATAAAGAAATTGAAAAACTTCAAAAAGAAGTTGCAAAAAAATTAGGTTATAAATTAGTTGATCATAAACTTGAACTTTACGGTTCAAAAATTAAAAAATAGTTTCTGAAAAAAATCTTTATAAAAACTCTTGGTTGTCAAATGAATGAATACGATAGTAATCGTATTAAAGATTTTACAAGGAAAATAGATTATATGCCAACGAACGATTTAATCGAGGCTAATTGCTATATTTTAAATACTTGCCATATAAGAGAAAAAGCAACAGAAAAAGTTTACCACGATATAGGTAGGTTAAAAAAAAAATTTAGAGATAGTATTAAACCTATTGTTTTAGTAGCAGGTTGTGTAGCTCAAGCAGAAGGAGAAATTTTATTAAAGAGAGAAAAATATATTGACGCAGTTATTGGTCCCCAATCATACCATCAAATTAATGATTTGATTTTAGCTTTAGAAAAAAAAAATAAATCTATTAACTTCAGCGAATTCGATGTTGTAGAAAAATTTGATAACTTTAATTCTCTAAAAAATTCAAGCAATAAGATTTCATCATTTTTAACTATACAAGAGGGATGTGACAAATTTTGTAAATTCTGTGTTGTCCCATATACACGTGGGCCAGAATTTTCTCGTTCTGTTAAAGAACTCGTTTTAGAAGCTAGTCAGCTAGTTGAAAATGGAGCTAAAGAAATCACACTACTTGGTCAAAATGTAAATGCTTATAATTTTAAAAATAAAAGAATTTCAGATTTAATTTATGAAATTTCTAAAATTAAATTTCTCAAAAGAATCAGGTACACAACATCACACCCTATCGATTTTACAAAAGATCTGATTGATGCTCACAAAGATTATAGTAAATTGATGCCTTTAATTCATCTTCCTATTCAAAGTGGCTCGAACAAGATTTTAGAGGCGATGAATAGAAAACATACCATAGAGGAATATTTAGAAATTATTCACAAATTAAGAAAAATCAATCATAATATAAAATTTTCTAGTGATTTTATAATTGGGTACCCAGGTGAAACAGAATCTGATTTTGAGCAAACTCTGAAGTTAATGTCAAAAATTCGATTTATAAATACATACTCTTACATTTATAGCGCTAGACCTGGCACACCTGCTGCTCACTTGCCGAAAATAGAACTTAATGAGGCAAAAAAAAGGTTAATAATTTTTCAGGACAGCGCTGAAAAAATTAAAATGCAATATAGAAAAACTCTAATAAATAAAAAATCAAAAGTATTATTTGAAAATAAAATCAATAATGAAAACAAATATTTTGGTAGAGATGAATATTTTAATTCAGTAATTGTTAAAAGTGATAAAAATATGATAGGTCAAATTAAAAATGTTAAAATTATTAAAATTAATCAAAATACTATGTTTGGAGAAATTGTTTCAAATTTAAATCAAAAAAGTTATGCAGCTTAAATAAATGTCTGAAGTAACTAAATTAGAAAAAAATATTTCTATTAAAACAGTAGACAATGAAACAATGAATATCTCAATTAATGATAACGAAATGCTGATGGCAATTACCGGCCAATTCGATCAAAATTTGAAAAACTTATCTAAACTTACAAAAACAAATCTTTATTTTAGAGGCAACTCAATTACATGCAAGGGAGATAAAGAAAAACTATCTTTATTTAGTAACGCAATTAAATTCTTGATTAATAAGTATCTTTTGACAAATATAATTGAAAAGGATGATATAATTTTATCTGTGAAGAAAAGTATTAAAATTGAAAAACCTAATATTAAATATTTTAAACAATTAATTAAAACTCCCAAAAAATCAGTCATAGCAAGATCCGAAAAACAATCAGAGTATATCAAAGCATTAAAAGAGAATGATATCACAATTTCCCTAGGACCTGCAGGAACTGGAAAAAGTTTTTTAGCTGTCTCTGTAGCTGTAACTTTATTAATAGAGAAGAAAATTGATAGAGTAATTTTGTCAAGACCGGCAGTTGAGGCAGGTGAAAAATTAGGTTTTTTACCTGGTGATATGAAAGAAAAAGTTGATCCTTATCTCAGACCTCTTTACGATGCTTTATATGAACTTTTTGGTTCAGATAAGATAGATAAAAAAATTGAAAGCGGAGAAATCGAGATAGCACCACTTGCTTTTATGCGAGGAAGAACGCTTAAAAATTGCTTTGCAATTTTAGATGAAGCTCAAAATGCTACTGAAACTCAAATTAAAATGTTCTTAACGAGAATAGGGGAAAACTCAAAATTAGTGGTGAATGGCGATCCTACGCAAGTAGATTTAATAAATAAAGCTAATTCTGGTTTAACTAAATCAAAAAATATTTTGAAAGAATTAAAAGAAATTAAAGTAATAGAATTCGACCATAAAGACGTAGTGAGACATCCGTTAGTATCAAAAATTATTAAAGCTTATCAAAATAAAAGAATTGATGATTGAAATTAATGTTATTACAAATAACACTAATTGGTTTCGTTATATAAAGAATCCAAGTAAGTACCTTGATTATAAAATTAACAAATTGAATCTCAAAAATAATTTATATAAAAAAAATCTTTTGTTAGGTACTTTATTATTAGCAGGAAGTAAGCAAATTACATATCTAAATACCAAATTTAGGAAAAAAAATAAATCAACAGATGTACTATCATTTCCATTTCAAACAAAAAGTGATTTGAAGAAAAAGATCAAAATGGAAAAAGAAATTTACCTCGGTGATATAATTATTAATTTAGATAAAATAAAAAACAAAAAAATAAATAAGCAATTTAAAAATGAATTTAATTCTTTATGGATACATGGGTTAGTTCACCTATTTGGTTACGATCATAAGAGAGATAAAGATTTCGCTCAAATGAACCAGATTGAAAAAAAATACTTAAAAATAATTAATGATTGAAAGATATTTATCAAATCGATTTTTAATTTTGTATTTTACCCCTTTTTCTCTTGGCGCGCTCTCAACTTTCACTTTTGAGCCTTTCAATATTACGTTGCTTAACTTAGTAATCTTTCCTTTGTTTTTTTTTTTTATTGTTTTTATCAATAAAAAATCTAAAGTTATTTATAGAAATAAACCGTATAAAATAAACCTATTTTTATTTGGATTATTATTTGGTTTTGGTTTTTATTTAAGCGGGCTATCTTGGATTTCTAATTCACTTACATTTGACGAAAATTTCAAAGTTTTAATTCCCTTTGCAATAATTCTAATACCTTTATTATTAAGTTTATTTACTGCTTTGACAATTATTTTTGTCGGTCCGCACTTAAAATTTGACTTCTCATCCATTATTGTTTTTTCAGCAAGTTTGGCTATTTCAGATTATATACGAGCCATAATATTAACAGGTTTTCCATGGAATCTTTGGGCTTATAGCACTGTTAATGCTAATGAAATGTTACAAGTTATAAATGTAATAGGTTTATATTCTTACAATCTTATTGTAATTACATTTTTTACATTACCTATTATCTTTTTTTTCAAAATTGATATTATTAAAAAAATTTTAGCTACAATATTAATAATTTTCATAAGTATAAGTTTGTATATTTATGGAAATTTCGAAATAAATAAAAATAAAATTATATTGAATGAAGTAAGTGATAAAACATTTGTAAAAATTGTATCACCGAATTTTGATCTAAAATATGGTCTTAGCTTATCTGAAATAGAAGATAGATTTAAAAAATTAATTAGATATAGTGAACCAGATAAGGATAGAGAAACTTTTTTTATTTGGCCGGAGGGAGTCTTTAGTGGCTATAGTTTTAATGATATTTTGGTTTTTAAAAATTTGTTCTCAAACAATTTTTCAAAAAAACATTATATCATACTAGGAGTTAATAGATTAGATCAACAAAGTGGGAATTTTTATAATAGTATAATTATTTTAAACAACCAATTTGAAATAATTCAAAATTATAATAAAAGAAAACTTGTTCCTTTTGGAGAATTTTTACCCTTTGAAAATTTATTTAATAAGCTTGGTTTTAAAAAGATTACTGAAGGTCATGGATCTTTTTTAAAAGGCCGTCAAAATAATAATCTTAAAATTGAAAAATTAAGTGTTTTACCTTTAATTTGTTATGAAGTTATATTTACAAATTTAATTCAAAATTCTGAGGAAGATACAAATCTAATTATAAATATTTCTGAAGATGCGTGGTTTGGTAATACTATAGGACCAGATCAGCATTTTGCTAAATCAATATTTAGAGCTATAGAAAATAATACTTTTTTTTTAAGATCAGCTAATAAAGGAGTAAGCGCCATAATTGATAACAAAGGTAATATAGTTAAACAATTAAATAGAAATGAAGCAGGAAACATAGAATTTAAAGTACCACTAATAAAAGCAAATAAAATTAAAAATGATTTGATATTTTATCTACTTTTAATTACATATCTCTTAATATTTTTAATTTGTAAAAAAAAATATGTTAGAAAATAAATATTTATTTACAAGCGAATCTGTCTCAGAAGGACATCCAGATAAAGTATGTGATAGAATTTCAGATATGGTAGTTGACACATATTTATCAAAAGATCCAGTTTCTAGAGTTGCATGCGAAACATTAGCAACGACGAATAAAGTTGTATTAGCAGGAGAAATAAGAGGTCCAAAAATTGAAAAGGAAGAAATAATTACTAAAGTGCGAAATTGTATTAAGGATATAGGTTATGATCAAGATGGTTTTAGTTGGAGAAATGCAAATATTGAGACTTTTCTTCACGAACAATCTTCCGACATAGCAATGGGAGTTGACTCAAATAACAACAAAGATGAAGGTGCAGGAGATCAAGGGATTATGTTTGGTTATGCTTGCAAAGAAACAGAGGATTTAATGCCTGCTCCTATACATTATTCTCATAAAATTCTAAGATTAATGGCTGAGGATAGAAAAAAAGGAACTCTTAAAGGAATTGAGCCAGACTCTAAAAGCCAGGTCACAATGTTGTATGAAGATGAAAAACCAGTGAAAGTTACCTCTATAGTTATTTCAACTCAACATTCTAAAGATCAAAATCAAGATAAGGTAAGAGAGTCAATTATTCCATATATCAAAAAATCAATTCCTGAAAACTTGTTAACAGATTTAAGTCCAAAGGAGATTTACATTAACCCAACTGGACAGTTTATAATTGGCGGTCCAGATGGTGACACCGGTTTAACAGGAAGGAAAATAATAGTTGATACTTACGGAGGTGCTGCGCCACATGGCGGCGGGGCGTTTTCTGGAAAAGACCCGACTAAAGTTGACAGATCTGCAGCATACGTGTCTAGATATTTAGCAAAAAATATTGTAGCTGCAGGAGTCTCAGAAAAATGCTTAATTCAATTAGCTTATGCTATAGGTGTATCAAAGCCTTTATCTATATTTTTAAGATTAGCAAGCGAAGATCAAAACAAAGTTGATAAAATAAAAAAAATCGTTGAAGCTAATTTTAATTTATCTCCTAGAGGAATTAGAGAAATGTTAAAGCTAAATAATCCTATTTATGAAGTTACTTCTGCATATGGTCACTTTGGCAGAGAGCCTAATAATAAAGGTGAGTTTTCTTGGGAAAAAACGGATAAAACTGATTTATTTAAGTTGTGATCTTGAAAAAACCATAATTTTATTTTATTAAATTATTATATTATTGAACTTGTCGAAATGGGCTCTAGCCCATTTTTTTTTAGGAGAGATTAAATGTTAAATAGAGGTTTAGATAAATTAGAACTTTTAAGAATAGTTGAAGCTGTTGCTAATGAGAAGTCTATAGATAAAGAGCTTGTTCTAGGCTCAATGGAAAGTGCAATACAAAAAGCAGCACTCACAAAATTTGGAAACGATAATAATATTGAAGTTACTATCGATAGGGAAAACGGAGATATTAAAATCAAAAAAGTTTTGAACATAGTCGAAAAAGTAGAGGATAATGCAAGAGAAATAACTTTAGAAGAAGCAAAAAAAATCGATCCGAAAAATAAAACACTAAAAATAGGTGAAAATATATTTGAAGAATTACCTCAGATTGATTTTGGACGCATTGCAGCACAAAGTGCAAAACAAGTAATTAGTAGTAGAGTGAGAGAAGCTGAAAAAAATAGACAATATGAAGATTTTATAGATAAACAAGGCCAGATATTAAGTGGTATTATAAAAAGATTAGAGTATGGAAACGTAATCGTTGATTTAGGAAAAGCCGAGGGAGTAATTAAAAAAGATGAATTAATTCCAAGAGAAATTTTAAAAACAGGAGATCGTGTTAAAGCCTATTGTTACGAGGTAAGAAAAGAATTGAAAGGTCATCAAATTTTTCTATCAAGGGCTCACCCACAATTTCTTTCAAAATTATTTTTTCAAGAAGTACCTGAAATATATGAGGGGACAATAGAAATAAAGTCTGTGGCAAGAGATCCTGGGAGTAGAGCTAAAATTTGTGTGTATTCACAAGACTCGTCAATCGATCCTGTAGGTGCATGTGTTGGTATGAGAGGAAGCAGGGTTCAGACAATTGTTAATGAGTTACATGGAGAGAAAATAGATATAATCAAATGGACAGAGGATTTACCTACTTTAATCTCTGAGTCTTTATCACCTGCGGAAATACAAAGAGTCCTAATCGATCAAGATAATAAGAGAATTGATATTATTTTAACTGAAGAAAATTTGAGTAAAGCTATTGGTAGAAGAGGACAAAATGTGAGATTAGCTTCTAAATTAACAAATTATGAAATTGATATACTTACAGATAAAGAGGACTCTGATAGAAGGCAAGTAGAATTTAAAGAGAGAACTGAAACCTTAATTAAGAATTTAGAAGTTGACGAAACGTTGGGACAACTTTTAGTGTCAGAAGGTTTTACAAGTATAGAAGATATTTCACAATCTACACCAGAAGACATTGCTAAAATTGAAGCTATCGACGAAGAAACAGCGGGTGAGCTAATTAAACGATCTAAAGAAACTTTAATTAAAGAAAAAGAAGCAGTTGCATTAAAACTTAAAGAACTAGGAGTTGAAGAAAATTTAATAACACTCAAAGGAATGACTCAGGGTATGCTTGTGATATTGGGTCAAAAAAATATTAAAAAATTAAATGATTTTGCTGATTTATCATCTGATGAACTAATTGGTGGTTTTGATGAAATTAAGGGAAAAAAAATTAGGATAGAAGGATATTTGGAGGAATTTTCTTTATCAAGAAAAGAAGCAGATGAGTTAATAATGTCAGCAAGAGAAATTGCGTACAAGTAATGTTATGGACAAAAAAAATAAAAAAAAAACACTTACAATTTCATCTGATTTAAAAAAAAAGATTGACACATCTTCGATAAACACTGACGGTAAAAAATCCTTTGCAGTAAAAAAAAAAGGGCCCTTTAGAGTAAATAAAAATAATAACAGACCAAATCAAAATTTTATTCCTACAAAAACTCAAGACCCAAAAAAGAAAAACTATGCGAGAAAGTTTGTTGAGCAACAAGCAACTAAGGCCTTTATAAAAAAAGACGACAAACCAACAGGAAAAAGTAAGCTAAAACTTAAAGGGCCTATTGACAAAAGAGATTTTAAATTAACTGTTTCCAGGGCATTAAATGTTGAGGAAATTGAAATTAAACAAAGAAGTCTTGCTTCAGTAAAAAGAGCTAGGTTAAAAGAAAAAAAAATAAACCCAGATGGTGAAAAAAAAGAATTTAAAAAAGTTTTAAGAGATGTTAAAATTTCAGACCAAATAACTATCCAAGAGCTATCTAATAGGATGGCTGAAAAATCTAATGACATAATTAAGTTTTTATTAAATATGAAAGTGGTAGCTACAATTAACCACGTAATAGATAAAGATACAGCCGAGTACATAGTTAAGGAATTTGGTCATACACCAATATTTGAAGATAAACCAAATTTAGAAATAGGTATTAAACAAGACAAATTAAAAGGAGAAATAAAAACAAGACCACCTGTAGTAACAATAATGGGTCACGTTGATCATGGTAAAACCTCTTTATTAGATGCTTTAAGAGATACAGATGTTGTTTCAGGAGAACACGGTGGTATTACTCAACATATTGGCGCTTATCAAGTGAAGACTAATAATAATAAATTAATTACTTTTATAGACACTCCTGGACACGCGGCATTTACGGAAATGCGAGCTAGAGGCTCAAAGATAACGGACATAGTTATCTTAGTTGTCGCTGCAGATGATGGAATAAAACCTCAAACAATTGAAGCAATTAAACACGCAAAGGCAGCTAATGTTCCAATTATTGTAGCAATTAACAAATGTGATTTACCTGAAAAAAATATAAGTAAAATCAAAAATGAAATGATGCAGCACGAACTAGTAGCTGAGGATCTTAGTGGAGATACTATGTTTGTAGAGGTTTCTGCAATTAAAAAATTAAATTTAGAAAAGCTAAAAGAGAGTATTTTATTACAATCTGAAATACTGGATTTAAAAGCATCTTTTTCCGATCAAGCTAGAGGCGTAGTTATAGAATCGAAAATAGATAAAGGAAAAGGACCCGTGTCTACAATTTTAGTAAGTAATGGTAAACTTAAAAAGGGAGATTTTTTTATTTGTGGTGATACATGGGGAAAAATTAGAGCAATGATAAGTCATGACGGAAAAATGATTAATGAAGCACTCCCATCAATGCCAGTCGAAATTCTAGGCATGAATAACTCTGTATACGCAGGCGCAGAATTCTTAGTTACTAAAGATGAAAATGAGGCAAAAAAAATGGCAGAATTTAAACAAATGAATTCAGATAAAACTAAAGTATTAGTCAAAGATAAAACAGCACTATTTGAAGATACTAAAAATAAAGATGAGCTTAATATAATTGTTAAGTCTGATGTTCAAGGTTCAAATGAAGCATTAAAGATGGCAATTGATAAAATTAGTCATGATGAAGTCGAGGCAAAAATAATTCTCTCAGATATAGGAATGATTAACGAAACTGATGTTTCGTTAGCAAAAGCTTCTAATGCAATATTAATAGGATTTAATGTTAAACCAAACAGAGAAGCAAAAAAACTTGCAGAAGACCAAAAAATAGACATAAAATATTTTAATATTATTTATGAAGCACTTAACTATGTCTCAAAAGCCTTATCCGGTCTTTTGGAACCAGATATTAAAGAAACAGTTTTAGGAAGCGCAGAAATCCAAAAGGTATTTTCAGTTTCTAATGCTGGAAAAATTGCCGGCTCTAAAGTTATGAATGGAGAAATAAAAAGTAAATCTAAAGCAAGAATTATAAGAGATGGTGTTGTAGTTTATACAGGAGAAATCATGACAATCTTTAGAGAAAAAAACCAAGTTAAAGAAGTTGGAACAGGTTTAGAATGCGGAATAAGCATAAAAGATTTTATAGATTTTAAGGAAAAAGATGTAATCGAATCGTTTTTAGCTGAAGAGGTACAAAGGACAATATAGTGGGAAATCAACCATCACAAAGACCATTTAGTCAGAGACAATTAAGAGTTGGTGAATTAGTAAAACAAAATTTAGGTGAGTTATTTATTAGAAATGAAGCCAAAATACCTTCTATGAACTCTAAATTAATTACAGTAACTGAAGTTAGAATGACGCCTGATCTAAAAACAGCTAGGGTATATATTATTCCCTTGGGAGGCACAGACACCAAGGGAACCGTAAAAATCTTGACGGAATACTCACATCTTGTTAGAAAAGCCCTGTCTAAAAGGCTAGATATTAAGTTTCTTCCTAAACTCATTTTTGTAGAAGATAACTCATTTGAATATGCTGAAAAGATTGAAAAAATAATAAAGAAGATTAAAGAAAATGATAAAGAAAAAAAAAGATACAATTAAATCTCTAGCCATACATGAAAAAGATGTTGGCTCGACAGAAGTACAAATAGGATTGCTTACAAATAAAATAGAAAAATTATCAGAACATTTTAAAGTTTTTAAAAAAGATAAACACTCAACAATAGGTTTGACTAAATCAGTAAATAAAAGAAAAAAACTTCTTAATTACCTTAAAAATAAAAATGTTGAGTCCTATCAAAGGGTAATCAAACAATTAAATTTAAGGAAATAATGTTTAAAATACATAAAGAAGAATTAGAAGTTAATGGAAAAAAATTAACTTTAGAGACAGGAAAATTAGCTCGTCAAGCAGACGGAGCAATTATAGCAAGTCTCGGTGAAACGGTTGTAATAGCAACGGCAGTTGGAGCAAAAAAATTAAAAGACGGGCAAGATTATTTTCCTCTGTCTGTAAATTATCAAGAAAAGTTTTATGCTGCTGGAAAAATTCCAGGGGGATATTTTAAAAGAGAGGCGAGACCTACCGAAGCTGAAACTTTAATTTCAAGGTTAATAGACAGACCCATAAGACCTTTATTTCCCTCAAGCTTTTTGAATGAAGTGCAATTACTTCCAACAGTTTTATCTTATGATGGAGAGAACCAACCCGATATTTTGTCCATAATTGCATCTTCAGCTGCTTTATCAATATCTGGTCTACCTTTTCAAGGACCAATCGCAGCAAGTAGAGTTGGTTATAAAGATGGAAAATATTTATTAAATCCTTCAATTGAAGAACTAAAAGACTCAGAATTAGATCTAGTTGTGGCAGGTACAAAAGATGCAGTTCTGATGGTAGAATCCGAAACATCCGGGTTGACAGAAAAAATTATGCTTGATGCAGTTAAATTTGGACATGAAAAGTTTATTCCAATTATTGAAACTATTGAAAAACTTGCAAAAAAAGCTTGTAAGCCTAAATGGGAAGTAGAAGATGTTGATCATTCTAACGTTAAAAAACAAATTGCAGATAGATTAGAAACTGGATTAAGAAGTGCATTCAAAGAAATAGATAAGAAAAAAAGATCTATAGCTATTGCAGAAATAGAAGATCAATGTAAAGAAATGTTTGCTGAAGATGAGACTATTACTGAAAATCAAGCTATGGCACAACTTAAATCTTTAGAAAAAGATATTGTTAGGACTGCGATACTAAAAGATAAGAAAAGAATTGACGGTAGAGGTTTAGCTGACGTTAGACAAATAAAATGCGAAGTAGGAGTTTTACCTAGAACACACGGTTCTGCTCTTTTTACAAGAGGAGAGACACAAGCCTTAGTAGTCACAACATTAGGTATGTCTGACGATGAACAAAGATTAGAAAGTCTTGAGGGAATGCAAAGATCGAATTTCATGTTGCATTATAACTTTCCACCTTTTTCAGTAGGCGAATGCGGAAGAATAGGAACTGGAAGAAGAGAGATTGGACATGGCAAATTAGCTTGGAGAGCAATCAACTCATCTTTACCATTAAAAGAAAACTTTCCTTATACATTGAGAGTGGTTTCAGAAATAACAGAGTCTAATGGCTCCTCATCTATGGCAACAGTTTGTGGAACTTCATTGTCATTAATGGATGCTGGTGTTCCAATTAAAGAACCGGTAGCAGGGATTGCAATGGGACTGATAAAAGAAGGCGATGATTTCTCCGTTCTTTCAGATATTCTAGGTGATGAGGATCATTTAGGAGATATGGACTTCAAAGTAGCAGGAACAAAAAATGGCATAACATCACTTCAGATGGATATTAAAATTACGGGTATAACATTTGAAATTATGGAAAAAGCCTTAGGTCAAGCTAAAGGCGGTAGAGAATATATTCTTGGAGAAATGAATAAAGCTCTTAAATCCTCTAGGAAAGAATTTTCAAAACATACGCCTAAAATGGAAACAATAAAAGTGGATAAGAAAGATATTGCAACAGTCATAGGCAAAGGTGGAGCTACAATTAGAGAAATAGTCGAATCGTCGGGAGCCAAAGTAGATGTTAAAGATACAGGCGAAGTAACAGTTGCAGCCCCAGATGAGTCCTCAAGAAATAAAGCGATTGAATTTATAAAAAGCTTGATTGCTAAACCTGAAATGGGAAAAGTTTACAAAGGTAAAGTAGTTAAAATTATGGAATTTGGAGCATTTGTTAATTTCTTAGGGAAACAAGATGGGTTAGTACATATTTCTGAGTTGGCCGATAAGAGAGTTGCTAAAGTCGGTGATGTAGTGAAAGAGGGCGACGAAGTTTCTGTAAAAGTTGTCGGATTTGATAGAGGAAAAGTTAAATTATCAATGAAACAAGCTTCTGCTTAAGATATATTTTTTGGATCAGGCATACCCACTTTATTGTATCCAGCATCCACGTAATGTATCTCACCAGTTACACCTGCTGCTAAGTTACTTAATAAATATAACGCTGAATTTCCAACGTCATGAATATCAACATTTCTTTTTAAAAATGAGTGATCTTCGTTCCACTTATATAAAAATTTTGCATCACCTATTGCAGAAGCAGCCAAGGTTTTGATTGGTCCAGCACTGATTGCATTTACTCTTATCTTCTTTTGACCTAAATCTCTTGCTAGATATTTTACACTAGATTCCAAAGCTGACTTGCATACACCCATAACATTATAATTTGGTATGGCTTTAGAAGATTCATAAGTAAGAGTTAGTAAACTGCCACCTTCATTCATTATTTTTGATGCTTCCTTAGATACTTCTGTGAATGAAAAACATGATATCATCATGCTTCGTAGAAAATTTTCTCTTGTTGTGTTTAAGTACTCTCCAGATAATTCAGATTTGTCGGAAAAAGCTACTGCATGGACAACAAAATCAATTTCCTCCCATTTAGTTTTTATATCCTCAAAAAGTTTTTTAATTTCCTCTTGCTTCTCAACATCACAACTAAAAGTAAGTTTCGAATTTAATTTTTCAGCTAGTGGAATAACTCTTTTTTTTAAAGCGTCTCCTAAATAAGTAAATGCAAGCTCAGCACCAGCTTCTGCAAGCTTTTGTGAAATACCCCAAGCAATAGATCTTTCATTAGCAACTCCCATCACCAATCCTTTTTTGCCTTTCATCAAGTTCATGATTACACCTTTTCAAAAATTAGTGATGCGTTAGTTCCTCCAAACCCAAAACTATTAGACATTACTGCATTAAGAGAAGCTCCTTTTTCAGTTTTAGTAACTATAGGAAACTTTTTAGCCTCTTCATCCATTTCATTTATATTAGCAGAGCCTGCTATGAAATTATTTTTCATCATTATCAAGCAGTAGATCGCTTCATGGACCGACGCAGCTCCTAAAGGATGTCCTGATAGCGATTTAGTTGAACTAATTTTTGGAATATCATCTCCAAAGGTATTTTTAATTGCATTTAACTCGGTGATATCTCCAACTGGAGTAGAAGTTCCATGAGTATTTATATAATCAATTTTATTTTTAGATGTTGCCATGGCCATTTTCATACAACGCACAGCTCCCTCACCTGATGGAGCCACCATATCATATCCATCTGAGGTTGCTCCATAACCAGTTAATTCTGCGTATATTTTAGCCCCTCTTGCTTTAGCATGTTCATATTCTTCAAGCACTAACACTCCACCCCCACCTGCTATCACAAAACCATCTCTAGTTTTATCGTAAGCTCTTGATGCAGTCTTGGGGGTATTATTATATTTTGATGATAAAGCAGTCATAGCATCAAACATTGCAGTCATAGCCCAGTGAACTTCTTCACTACCGCCTGCAAATACAATATCTTGCTTACCCATTTGAATTAGTTCCATCGAATTTCCTATACAATGTCCACTTGTTGAACAAGCCGAACTCATTGTATAATTAGTACCTTTAATCTTAAATGGAACCGCTAGTGTGGCAGATGCCGTACTCCCCATCGTTCTTGGTACAATAAATGGACCCATTAATTTTGGAGTCTTAGCTCTAGTTTTATCAGCAGCAAGAATCACATTTTCAATTGATGGACCACCTGAACCCATAACAATTCCTGTTTTAAAATTACTAACTTCATTTTCCTCTAATCCAGAGTCTTCGATTGCTTCTTTCATTGCTATATAGTTGTAAGCAGAACCTGATCCCATGAATCTTATTGTTTTTCTATCAATATGATTCTCAAGTTTTATGTTAGGTTTTCCGTGAACATGGCATTTAAGATTATGTTCTTTATATTCTTCTGTATAAGAAATTCCAGATTTTGAGTTTAACAACGATTGATGAACTTCTTCTCGATTATTTCCAAGACAAGAGACTATTCCTAAACCTGTAATTACTACCCTTCTCATGATTTAAATAATCCGACTTTTAAGTTTTCAGCAAGATAGATAATTTTGCCATCTGCACTTAATGATCCATTAGCTAATCCCACTGAAGTACCCTTTTTTTTAAGTATCCTTTTCATATTAATTTCATAAGTCGCTATTTTTATATTTTTTAAAACCTCTCCTGTGAATTTAACAGAATTAACTCCTAAAGCTCTTCCTTTTCCTGGCTCGCCAATCCATCCCAGATAAAATCCAACTAATTGCCACATAGCGTCTAATCCAAGACAACCTGGCATAACTGGATCTTTTTGAAAATGGCAATCAAAAAACCATAAATTTTCTTTGATATCAAGCTCTGCTTTTATAAACCCTTTTTTGAATTCTCCAGAATTCTGATTAATTTCAGTAATCCTATCAAACATTAGCATTGGAGGTAATGGAAGTTTAGCATTTCCTTCGCCGAACAATTTCCCCTTTCCACATGAAATAAGATCATCGTAGTTGTAATTGTTTTTTTGCATGATTTAGAAACTGTTTTACTTGATTTAGCAAAAGTTTCATATATATTTGTGTTTAGAATAATTATAAACTAGATAAAAACATTAAAAAAAGTGAAAAAAATAGACATTTTTAAGAAATTACGATCATCAGGTTTAAGACCAACCAAACAAAGAGTAGAAATTGCCAAATTTTTATTTGAAAGAGACAAAACATTTCATTTTACAGTTGAAAGTTTAAATAAGCTTTTAGAAAAAAAAACCACATTTAAATTTGCTCTAGCTACAATTTATAATACTGTACACGCTTTTAAAAACGCAGGGCATTTAAATGAAGTAGACGTCAGAGGAAAAAAAACTTATTTTGATACAAACATTATCAATCATCATCATTTTTATGACAATGAAACTTCTGAATTAATTGACATAGACGCTAAAGAGATAGTTATCCAAAAAATTCCAAAAGCACCAAATGGTAAGAAAATCAAAAACGTAGAGGTATTTATAAATTTAAAAAATTGACAGTTTGTCACTTGATATTTACTTTAGAATAATTATAAACTAGGAGGTATAAGATGAGTGTAGAATATAAAAAAAATACAAACGGAAAATGTCCTGTAATGCATGGGGGAGTTACCAAAGCAGGTGAATCAAACACCTCTAGACTTTGGCCGAATAGCATTAATTTAGATATTTTACATCAACACGACACAAAAACTAATCCATTACCTGGATTCAATTATAAAAAGGAAGTTAGAAAATTAAATTTTAAAGCTTTAAAAAAAGATTTATTAAAATTGATGACGGATAGCCAAGAATGGTGGCCTGCAGATTTAGGAAGCTATACAGGGCTTATGGTTAGATTAACTTGGCACCAAGTTGGAACTTACAGAGAATTTGATGGTAGGCCAAACGTTGGTTCGCATAGATTTTCCCCTCAAGACTCATGGCCAGACAACACAAATTTAGATAAAGCAAGACGTCTACTTTGGCCAATAAAAAAAAAATATGGTAACAGGTTAAGCTGGTCGGATTTAATGGTTTTAGCGGGCACTATGGCTTACGAGAAAGCAGGTTTTAAAACTTTTGGTTTCTCATTTGGAAGAGAAGATATTTGGGGACCAGAAAAAGATGTTTACTGGGGCAAAGAAACAGTTCCATTAGCTGTTAATAGGTATGGAGATCCATTAGATCGTTCTTCTTTAGAAGCGCCATTAGCTGCATCTCACTTTCAATTAGTTTATGTAAACCCTGAAGGAGTTGAAGGTAAACCTGATCCAGTAAGAACTGCTATGGATGTCCGAGAGACTTTTGGACGAATGGGAATGAACGATGTAGAAACAGCCGCGTTAACTGTAGGTGGTCATTCAATTGGGAGAGCTCATGGAAATGGCGATCCTGCTAATTTAGGACCAGAGCCAGCAGGAGCAGATATTCAAGAACAAGGTTTCGGATGGGTTCAAAATAATGGTGGCAAAGGTGTAAACCAAATAACTTCAGGTCTCGAGGGAGCTTGGACAACTAATCCTGATAAATGGGATCATCAATATTTAGATCTTCTTCTTAATTATGAGTGGGAAAGCAAAAAAAGTCCTGCCGGTGCTTGGCAATGGGAACCAATTAATCTTGAAGAGGAGAAAAAACCAGTCGATCTAGGTGATCCTAAAAAGAAAGCTAGATTAATGTTTACAGACGCTGATATGGCAATGGCAATGGATCCAGAATATAGAAGGATTTCAGAAAAATTTTATAAAAATCCAAAATTTTTTGAAGACTCATTCGCGCGAGCTTGGTTCAAATTAACACACAGGACTATGGGAAATAAAGATAATTACATCGGTCCTTGGGCCCCCAAAGAGGATCTTCTTTGGCAAGGTAATGTTAAGCCTTCTAAGAAGAAATTCAATTTAAATAAAGTAAAGAAAATGATTGCAGCAAGCAAATTAAGTAACTCTGATTTAATAATTACTGCTTGGGATAGTGCTAGAACTTTTAGAAGAACAGATAAAAGAGGTGGATCTAATGGAGCAAGAATTCGTTTAGAACCAATGAAAAATTGGGAAGCAAACGAACCAAAAAGACTCTCTAAAGTACTTAAAGTTTTAGAAACTATTGCAAATAAAACAGGTGCGTCTATTGCAGATACAATTGTCCTTGCAGGGAACTTAGGTTTAGAAAAAGCAATAAAAAAAGGTGGTTCTAAAGTTAAAGTTCCATTTAATCCAGGCAGAGGTGACTCTACTCAAGAGCAAACTGAAACTAAAAATTTTAAATGGTTAGAACCTTTGCACGACGGATTTAGAAATTTTGTAAAATCAGATTACTCTGTAATGCCAGAGGAGCTTTTACTAGAGCGAGCATCGTTAATGGGTTTAACTGCTCAAGAAATGACCTGTTTAGTTGGAGGTATGAGAGTTTTAGGAACAAATCATGAGACAGCTAAAAATAAAGGAGTGTTAACTGATAGAGTGGGAACTTTGACTAATGATTTTTTTATAAATTTAGTTGATATGAAATATATATGGAGACCTATAGGTAAAAATTCTTACGATATTATTGAACGAAAAACTAATAAAGTAAAATATTCAGCATCTAGAGCAGATTTGGTATTAGGTTCTAATTCAATCTTACGATCATATGCTGAGGTATATGCTCAGGACGATAATAAGGAAAAATTTATCAAAGATTTTGTATCTATATGGACTAAGATTATGAATGCAGACCGACCAAATTTAAAAAAATTAAACTAATATGAAAAAAGTGTGGCTACAATGGAAACAGTTGTAAATATAAGTAAAAAAACTTCTAGCGATTTTTACAAAGTTCCACATCTTAAATTTGATATTAATAAATTAAGATTTGACTTGGAGAAAATTTTAAAGAAAAAAAAATTTGACTCATTAGGGATTAAAAATTTTGCTGCTATACCATTAAATCAAATACCTGGTGACAAGTCATCTATAAAGGGGCACAATGTCAGGGGCACTTATTGGACAATACCGGATGAAACTGGCAAAGAAGCCATGAGAGATAAACCAATAGAAGAGTCAAAATATACAGAGTTGCTTCCAGAATTTAAAGGTACATACTTTGAGGAAGTTTTTGATATTTTAAAGAAAAATTTTAAATTAGGTAGGGTAAGAATACTTTTAAAAGAACCTAGGTCTACCTTGAGTTGGCATAGAGATCCTGAAGCTAGACTTCATATTCCGATTATTACTAACAAGGGGTGTAGGATGGTTATTGAGGACGTAAGTAAACATATGCCTGCAGACGGGACAGTAACAATCACTAATAATACAAAATATCATAACTTTTTCAATGGAGGTGAACAAAATAGAATACATCTTGTTGCATGCGTTCTAAAAAGTCCATTCAATTAAATGACAGAATTTACACAAGGAATACTCTCAGCAACCAAAAATATATATATAAATAACAAAGGATCTGTATTAAGAACAATAATTTATACAATAGGTCATTTTGCAATCGCTATAACCGTTTTAATGATGGTTGCAGATGTTTCCTTTGCGATTGCTCTTACGGATGCAATTGTTGAGCCATTAGCAAATTCAATATGGTACTTTGTTTTGGATAAAATTTGGATAGCGAAATATAAAAACTAAATTTATAGTAATCCCCATAAACCTTCTTTTTTAATCCAGCCTTTAAAATTTCCAGATACGGCCTTGCACCAGTTTTTTTTACATTTCTTTATTTTAACTAACCTCCCTCTTTTGAGCAAGGCGATAGGATTAGAATATATAGTTGAACCATTGAACATAATCAGTTCATCATTAATAACTATTGCAGCCTTTTTTTTTGATAATTGAGAAATATGTATCCATCCAGAATTATTTTCGTGATCTCTCACTTTTCTAAAGTTATTAGAACTATCCTGTATTAGCACTGGAAGAAACTTCTTTTTGTAAAATATTTTAACTTGATAATCAAATGAAGGTCCTTGCCGTAAATTTACTTTTTCATTTCTTAAAGTTAAAAAATATTCTTCTTGAGATAATAAGTTTTCGAAGTAAAAAAAGGTTATTAAAAAAAAAATTAATTTTTGCATACATTTTCACATATTGGATTAATTTGTATTTTTGATCTTCTTATAGTCATTTTTAGAGAGTCAAAAATTAAGATATTACCATTAAGATCATCTTTAAGATTTAAAATAGTTTTTAAAACTTCATTTGCTTGTAAGGAACCTAATACACCAGCTACAGGTGGAAATATTCCTTCTACATCGCAATTCATCTCTCGCAAAGGCTGTTGTGGCATAAAACACCTAAAACAAGGTCCTTTTTTTTTAAAGTTAAATTTAAATAGATGTCCATAAAACTTACTTATTGCTGCTGAGATTAAAATTTTCTTATTTTTTTTACAATAATCATTGATTAACAATCTAGTGTTGAAATTATCTGTTCCATCGCAAATGATATTATATTTTTCTAAAATTGATTTAATATTTGATTTAGAAATTTTAATTTTAAATGTTTTTATCTTTATTTGTTTATAAAATTTTTTAATTTTTTTTCTAGCTTGATAAACTTTATATTTACCGAGATCGTTAGTATCAAATAAAATTTGTCTATTCAAATTCCCTAGCTCTATTTTATCATGATCTACAATTCCAATATTATTAACTCCAGAAGAAGCTAAGTATGATAGCAATGGGCAACCTAATCCTCCAATCCCTATAATTAATATTTTTGTTTTTATAATTTTTTTTTGACCAGATATACCAACTTTTTTTAAAATAATTTGTTTTTCAAATCTTTGAAACTCTTTAAGATTAATTGCCATTGACTATTTAATTCCTGTAGAGCCAAATCCGCTAGATCCACGTTCAGTTGTTTCTAACTTTGTAACCTCTTTTAATGTTGCTTTTATAATTGGGCATAATACCATTTGTGCGATGCGCAAGCCATTTTCAACAATAAAAACCTTATCACCTAAATTGATTAATATTACTTTAAGTTCCCCTCTATAGTCAGCATCGATCGTCCCTGGAGTATTTAAAACACTTATTTGACTTTTTGCTGCTAATCCTGACCTAGGCCTAATTTGAATTTCAAAATTATTTGGAATAGCTATAGCTAATCCTGTAGGGATAATTTTTGATTTACCAGGAAGAATTTCAATTTGTTCATCTATTCTAGCTGACAAGTCTAGACCTGAAGAACCCTTTGTTTTGTATTTGGGTAAAATTACTTTCTTTGACAACCTTTTAATTAATATATCTGTCATTAATTAATTTACTTAATAAAATTTGAGCAATTTTATTTGCAATAAAACTTTTTCTATTTTTTGGTATTATTTTTATGTTACCTTTTTGATCTATCATTGAAACTTTATTGAAGTCAGAATTAAAACCAATTCCTTTTTTAGAAACATCATTTGCAAAAATTAGATCACAATTTTTATTTTTCATTTTTTGTGTAGAATTTGTAATTACACTTTTTGTTTCTGCTGAAAAACCAGCAACTATTTGAGGTCTATTTGCATTATTTTTTGCCAAAAAATCAAGGATATCATTATTTTTAATAAAATTTATTGTTTTAAAGTTTGATTTATCTTTTTTAATTTTATTCCTACTCTTTTCAGAAGGTTTAAAATCAGAAACTGCTGCAGTACATACGGCTAAATCTACAGGCAAAGTTTTTTTTACTTCATTTAACATTTCATCTGCTGAAACTATTTTTTTTACTGTAACACCTTTAGGTATGGCTAACTTTGCAGGTCCAGTTATTAAAGTTGTTTTTATACCAAGTTTACTTAGTGCTCTTGCAATTTCATAACCTTGTTTACCACTTGATTCATTAGAGATATATCGTATTGGATCAATATATTCTCTTGTAGGCCCTGCTGTTACTAAGGCTTTAAAATTTCTCTCTTTAACAATATTTTTTTTATCAAAGTAATTTTTTAAATAAGTAAAAACTTGTCTTGGACTTGACATTTTACCCTCCCCAAACTCTCCGCATGCCATTTCACCCTTTTCAGGTCCAATAAAAAAATACCCAAAATCTTGTAGAATTTTCAGATTAGATTGAGTGGCTTTATGTAACCACATTCGGACATTCATTGCTGGCACTAAAATAATATCTTTGTCTGCAGCTAACAAAACAGTAGTAGCTAAGTCTTCAGCTTTTCCTAATGACAATTTACTCATAAAATTGGCAGTAGTTGGCATTACTAAAATTATATCAGCCCATCTAGAAAGTGCTATGTGATCTATTTCTAACTCCTTCCCGCTATTAAATATATGTTCAAATGTTTTAGACTTAGTTAATGTTGTTATAGACAAAGGAGTAACAAATTGTTTTCCACTTTTTGTAAGGATAGTTTTTATCTCCACATCATTTTTCTTTAATAATCTAATTAAGTCCAATGATTTGTAGGCAGCTATCCCACCTCCAATAATTATTAAGATTTTTTTATTTTTTAACGTCATTATCTTAGATTAAAATACTAACAAGAAGACAATTACAATACCAAAAAAGCTTATCACGACATTATTTCTAAAATTTTTTAATCTCATTTGTTCCATTTCCAAGTTTTTGTTATTTATGCCTAAATTTAATTTTCCCTCAGCTACAAGTTTTAAAGCATATTCTGCTTTATCCATCAAACTAGGAAAATCAGGAATTCGTTTTATTATTTCGGCAGAAGTATTTAATGCTGTATCAATTGTTGATTTAGGACTTTTTATGTTTTTAAGCCAATCTTCTAAAACTGGTTTAGATACTTCCCAAATATTAGTTTCTGGGTACAATTTTCTTGCGACTCCCTCCACGACAACCATGGTTTTTTGAAGTAACAATAATGGAGGTTGAGTAGCCATATTAAATTTTTCGGTAATCTCAAATAATTGGGCAAGTAAATTTCCACCGGAAATATCTTTTATAGATTGGCCAAAAATTGGTTCACCTACTGAGCGTAATGCTTGAGCAAATTCATCTTTAGATGCATTTTGAGGAACTAGTCCAGCTTGAAAATGAACTTCCGCAACCTTAACATAATTACGTTGTATAAAACCATATAAAATTTCAGCTAAAAATTTTCTATTACTTTTATCTAGTCTACCCATAATCCCAAAATCTACAGGAACAATATTACCTTTTGGGTCTACAAATAGATTGCCCTGATGCATATCACCATGGAAAAAACCATCTCTAACAGCTTGTTTTAAAAAATGTTGAATTAGATTTTCTGCTAAATATTTTAAGTTTATACCCTGTTCTTGTAATTTTACTTGTTCTCTAATTGAAACACCATTTACTTTATCTAAAGTAAGTATTTTTTTTGTTGTGTAATTCCAATAAATCTTTGGAACGTTAAACCCCTTATCTTGTTTAGTATTTTCATATAATTCGTTAGCAGCGGCAGCTTCAAATCTTAAATCCATTTCGATATTAGTAATT
>QBYC01000001.1 GCA_003283025.1 Pelagibacteraceae bacterium AG-325-C03 | reverse complement strand
ATTATTGAGATTATAGAGGATGGAAAAGCAAAAAAAATCGAAAAACGAGTTTTGAAGAGAAAATATAAAATTCAAAGAATTGATGGTTTGCCACCAAAACAAGTAACACCACCTCCTGAAGTATATGAAAGAATAAAAAAAGATAATATATTAATTGGAAAGGCAAGGTCAATCGATACCTCATATGATTTTTTTAAAAATAAATTTATATATCCAATTGATAAGTATATAATTACAGGTGTTTACGGTAGTCAAAGAATTTTAAATGGTAAACCTAGAAGACCGCATTATGGAATAGATTTTCATGCTCCAGAGGGAACACCGGTAAAGGCAATGATGGATGGAAAAGTAACTTTAGCAGAAAATGATATGTATTTTACTGGAGGAACAATTATATTTGATCATGGTCATGGAATAAGTACTCTCTATATGCATATGCAAGATATTAATGTAAAAGTTGGTGAAATAGTAAAACAAGGTCAAATTGTTGGGACACTAGGACAAAGTGGTAGAGCAACTGGTCCTCACTTAGACATTCGTTTAAACTGGTTTAATATTAAGTTAGATCCAGCTTCAATTTTAAATTGATTTAGTTCAAACCTTTTTGAGGCCTCATGTCCTCTTTTTTAATACCAGCTACTTTTACAGGTTTTTTCATAGCGTCTCTTCTAAACGGCTCTCCTAGTTCTTGGTTAAGGATTACTTCAATAAATGTTGTAATTCCTTTTTTTTGATCTTCGCATGATTGTTTAATCGCTTTTGTGGTTTCATCCATTGTTTTAACTGTAATTCCTTTTAAACCACATGCATTAGCAACCTTTGCATAACTTAATTCTGGATCTAATTCTGTTCCAATAAAATTATTATCAAACCACAATGTAGTATTTCTTTTTTCCGCACCCCACTGATAGTTTCTAAATATTACCATAGAAATAGCAGGCCATTCTTCACGCGCACAAGAGCTCATTTCATTCATGCTAATTCCAAATGCTCCATCTCCTGCGAAACCAATCACCGGAGTATCAGGACAACCAATTTTAGCACCTAAAATAGATGGAAAACCGTAGCCACAAGGACCGAATAATCCTGGTGCTAAATACTTTCTTCCTTTTTCAAAAGTAGGATAAGCATTGCCTATAGCGCAGTTGTTTCCAATATCGCTTGAAATAATTACATCTTCTGGCATACCTGCTTGAATAGCTCTCCAGGCTTGTCTTGGTGACATTCTATCCTTATCTCTTTTTCTTGCCTCTTTATTCCAAACTGTTCCCGGATCATCTTCTTCATGATCTAAGCTAGAAAGTTTTTGTAACCAAGCTGATTTTGTTTGGTGAATTAAATCTTTTCTTTCTTGTCTATCAGTATCGCCTGCTTTTGGAGATAATTTACTTAATAGTTGTTGAGCCACTAACTTTGCATCCCCACAAATTCCAACTGTGACTTTTTTTGTTAAACCAATTCTATCTGAATTCATATCAACTTGAATAATTTTTGCTTTCTTTGGCCAATAATCAATTCCATATCCTGGCAAAGTAGAAAAAGGATTTAATCTTGTGCCTAAGGCTAACACTACATCCGCTTTTGCAATTAATTCCATTGCAGCTTTTGATCCATTATAACCTAATGGGCCAACTGCTAAAGAATGACTTCCTGGAAAACTATCATTATGTTGGTAACCAGAACATACTGGTGAATCCAATTTTTCAGCAAGTTTAACACAATCTTTTATTGCTCCACCAATCACTACACCAGCACCAGATAAAATTACAGGAAACTTTGCATTCGATAATAAATTTGCAGCTTCATCTATTGATGCCGCGCCGCCTGCTTGTCTTTCTAGTCTTACAATTGGAGGTAATTCTATATCTACTACTTGCGTCCAAAAATCTCTTGGAACATTTATTTGCGCTGGAGCTGAGCCTCTTATGGCTTTTTCAATTACTCTATTTAAAACTTCCGCAATTCTAGACGGATCTCTAACCTCTTCCTGGTAGCAAACCATATCTTTAAATAAATTCATTTGTTCAACTTCCTGGAAGCCACCTTGACCCATTGTTTTATTTGCAGCTTGAGGAGTAACTACAAGCAGTGGAGTATGATTCCAATATGCAGTTTTAATTGGTGTAACTAAACCTGTTATTCCTGGTCCGTTTTGTGCTACAACCATTGACATTTTTCCAGTAGCTCTTGTGTAACCGTCGGCTATTAAGCCTCCATTTGTTTCATGAGCAACGTCCCAAAAAGTAATACCTGCATCTGGAAAAATATCTGAAATAGGCATGAATGCAGAACCAATAATACCAAACGCATGTTCAATGCCATGCATTTGTAAAACTTTTACAAAAGCTTCCTCAGTTGTCATTTTAGTCATAAATCTCCATAAAGTATTTTCGGATTCTAGCTTTAATTATACTAAATTTTAGTCTATATCCATTAGATATTTTTATGTCACATCCAGATCTCATTATTCACGATGAAAAAGATAACGTAGGAGTTGTTGTTATAGAAAAAACTAGAGAAGGTCAAAATTGTAACGCTTGGATTATGGAAAACGATAGAACAGTTAAAGTTCCTTCTGCTTATGCTGTTCCTTTAGGACATAAAATTGCACTTAAGGATCTTAAAATAGGCGATACAATTTTTAAATATGGACATGATATTGGTAAAGTTGTGAAAGAAATTAAAAAAGGTGAACACGTGCATGTTCATAATATAAAGACTAAAAAGTGGTAAATAAATTATGAAAATTCCAAAAAGTTTTTTAGGCTATAAAAGAGAAAACGGAAGAGCAGGTACAAGAAACCACGTTATTATTCTTCCGGTAGATGATATTTCAAATGCTTGTGCAGAAGCAGTAGCAAATAATATTAAAGGAACAATTGCTCTTCCTCATTCTTATGGAAGATTACAATTTGGTGCAGACTTAGATTTACACTTTAGAACAATGATTGGTACTGGTAGAAATCCAAACGTAGCAGCAGTTATTGTTATCGGAATAGAGCCTAAATGGACAAAAAAAATTGTAGATGGAATTGCTGAAACAGGAAAACCTGTAGAAGGATTTCATATAGAGCGAAGTGGAGATATTCAAACAATTATGAAGGCCTCAAAAAAAGCACAGGAATTTTCTATTTGGGCTTCTGATAAGCAAAGAGAAGAATGTCCTTTAAGTGACTTATGGATATCAGTTAAATGTGGTGAGTCTGATACAACATCAGGATTAGCTTCAAATCCAACAGTAGGAAACTTGATGGATAAACTTGAGCCGTTTGGAGTCCACCTGTGTTTTGGAGAAACGTCTGAGTTAACTGGAGCAGAACAAGTTTGTGCTAAAAGAGGAGAAACTCCTGAGGCGCAGAAAAAGTTTATGAAGACTTGGAATAATTACAATGATTTTATTTTAAAAGAGGCTACTGATGATTTATCTGAAAGCCAGCCAACTGCTGGAAATATAGCTGGTGGTTTAAGCACTATTGAAGAAAAAGCGTTCGGTAATTTTCAAAAAATAGGATCAAGAAAATTTATAGATGTTTTAGAGCCAGCTGAAGAACCAAAAAAAGGGAAAGGCTTATACTTCATGGATACGTCTTCTGCAGCAGCAGAATGTGTGACTCTTCAGGCGGCAGGTGGTTTTAATATTCATCTTTTTCCAACAGGACAAGGAAATATAATAGGTAATCCTATTGAGCCTGTTGTAAAGCTTACAGCAAATCCTATTACTGCAAAACTGATGAGTGAGCATGTTGATTGTGATGTTTCTAAAATTTTATCTAGAGAAATGAATTTGGACCAAGCAGGAGATAAACTTATAGAAACTACTATTAAAGTTGCTAATGGTAGATTAACTTGTGCTGAAGCTTTAGGTCACAAAGAATTTGTTATGACTAAGCTTTATCGAAGTGCGTGATGTCTTTAGCTAAAAGGGACTGTATTTTTTGTAACAAAACTAAATGTAAAGTAATATCTTCAACTAATTTTTTTTTCTTAATTAGAGACACTGTTTACCCTGTTACTAAACATCATACTTTAATCATTACTAATAGACATGTAGAAGATTTTTTTAATCTTACAAAAGATGAAATGAATGATTTAGATAAAATTTTAAAAAAACAAAAAAAGGAGTTAAAAAATTTAGATAAAAAAATAAGTGCTTTTAATGTTGGGGTTAATGTAGGAAAAGATGCAGGTCAATCAATAATGCACTGCCACATTCATTTAATCCCGAGAAGAAAAGGAGATGTCAAAGACCCTAGAGGTGGGGTTCGAGGTGTAATTCCTATTAAACAAAAATATATAAGGAATTAACTATTTTTCTGGAAATTTAACCTCTTCTTTTGTTTTTTTATTTCTAAAATCTGAAATTAACTTTCTTAACCAAGCTGCCAAAACTCCAAGTGTAATGGCAAGAATAATTGCAAAAGCACCGTATAAAAAAGGAAATTCACTCGAAAGTTTTAATGAGAATTCAGCATATTTATTTAAATCAATATTTGTTATTTTTTTTTCATTTGCAAAATTTGATTGATCTTTGAAAAAAGTATCGTAACCAATTGCGATAGCAACACTACATAATAATAATGCAAATAAAGATTTTAGTTGGTTATTATCTAAATACTGTCCCAACTTTTGACCAAGTTGTACTCCAAAGATTGAGCCAAGTATTAAAGGTATTACCAAGAAAAAGTCTATTGATCCGTAATTAAAAGAGTGAAGTATTGTAACAATTGCACTTATAAAAATTGTTACAAATAAAGATGTTCCAGGTATTAATTTTACTGGCATTCCTACAATATAAATCATTGCAGGCACCATTAAGAACGCTCCACCAATTCCCATCATTGTAGCTACAAAACCCACTATTAATCCTAATAGAATTGGAGTTAGAGCACTCTCATATAATCTAGATTTTTGAAATCTCACTCTAAAAGGTAAGCCTTGCAACCAGTTGTGATCATGAAGTTTTTTTTTAATTAGATTTTTTTGAGTAGCTGTTTTTAACGCTTCAATAAGCATTAGGGTTCCAACAATTGCTAATAAGTACATATAGAGTAAAGAGATAATTATACTTATCTTCCCTATTCCATCAAAATAAGTAAAAGTTGAGATCCCAAGAAAAGTCCCAACGATACCTCCTGCAACAATCATGATCCCCATTTTGTAATCTAAGGTATTTTTAAACCAATGAGTAAGAGAACCAGAAACAGATGTAGCTAAGATATTGTTTACTTCATTGGGTACTGCATAAACAGGGGGTATGCCCATAAAAATTAAAAAAGGTGTCATCAAAAAACCACCGCCAACGCCGAATATACCTGAAAGAACACCAACTAATAAACTTAAAAAAAGTAACAAAAAAATATCTATATTTACTTGAACAATAGGAAGATAAATCTCAAGCATTATTCTAAGTATGCTTGTATAGAAGAGAAGTCAATCTTAATAAATCGTTGCGCCAAAAACTTTTATCATACCGTCTTCTTCACCAAGAACCAATCTACCTAAAAATTCACCTGGCATTGTTTGACTAGTCTGTTTGTAGAGAACTGTAATAAATTGATTTCTTTTAATTGTACCCAAAAATTCCTGTTTTTCAGAAAGACTTGTAAGCAACTTGTTGTTTGCCCACTGCTTTCCGAGTTCTACTTCATTTGCCCCATAAAGCATTTGGGAAGAAAAATCTTTAGTAAATCCTCCGTAATCTTTTATGTTAGATGATTTAACTAAATTATTCCAGATTGGCTGAGCAATATCTTTAATTTCTTTATCGGATTTTTCCAATAACTCCATTAAATTTATGAAGCTTTCTTTTCCTTCTTTTCATCTACTATGTGATAAACAGGAACTTTTTCAAGAGAAAACTTTTTAGTTTTTGGATCTCTTCTTGAGACGGTTAAACAATGCCAATTGTCGTCATCAAGTTTGAGATGGTCTCCACGGTAATAATAACCTGGCCATCTAGTTTCTTCTCTAAATTTTGTGTGTTCTGTTACACATTGAGATGTAATGGTTCTGTGCTTCAATTCCCAAGCTCTCATTAATTGATGGTAATCTTCAGCACCGACATTTTCCAAATCTTCCTCTAACCATTTCAATAATTCTAAACCTCTATTAAGCATGTTTTTATTAGTCATATAATTTGTGGCAATTCCTCCCACATACTCATCCATTATTCTCTGAAGTCTTTGAAGACCTTGAATAGGAGAAATATAGCTTGGTGAAACTGTTCCACCAGTTATTTCATTTCTACCAACCGTATAATTTTCTAAAGGTTTATATATAACTTCTTTTAAATCTTTATATTGTTTATCGCTAACTTTAATTCCTTCTCCTTTTTGATCTTCAATATATTTAACAGCAGCTTTGGCAGCTAATCTACCTTCCGTGAAAGATCCAGAGGAAAATTTATGTGCACTTCCACCTACAGTATCTCCAGCACCAAACAAACCATCGACTGTTAACATTCTATTATAACCCCAAAAATATTCTGGAGGGGATAAATCTTCTGGTCCACTTACCCAGGCACCTGAACATGTAGCGTGTGACCCCATTACATAAGGTTCAGATGTTGTAAGTTCTGGATTTGTATATTTTGGATCAATGTTTTGTGAGGCCCATACAACAGCTTGTCCAACTGTCATCCCTAAAAAGTTTTCCCAGCCTACAGTTTCTAAATGAGGATCTTGAAATGCTTCTTTTGTAACCATTTGAATTGGTCCACCGCCGGCTTGTACCTCTTGAATAAAGGCATGATTTCTTAAACAAGTTGGGGTTGGATGATGATCAATATATTCTCCTACTAAAGATTTAGTTTGATCATACCATTTCTTCTCATAATTCTCACCATTAGCATTTTGAGTATAAGTTTTTAAATGTAAGAAATAAGCTCCAACTGGACCATAACCATCTTTAAATCTACATAGAACTATTCTATTTTCCATTTGTGTCATCTTTGCACCTACCTGAATTGGAAGGGCATAAGCTGATCCGTTACTCCAGGGAGCGTACCAAGTTCTTCCCATTCCCTCACCCACTGCTCTTGGTTTAAAAATGTGTGACGCTCCGCCGGCTGAAACAATTACAGTTTTTGCTTTAAATACATGATAGTCTCCAGTTCTCATATTAAAACCTACCGCTCCACCTATTCTATTTTCTTTTTCATCATCCATTAACAAATGAGTAATCATTATTCTGTTATAAATTTTGTTAGCAGACTTTTTTGCAGCTTCTGCAACAATGGGTTTATAGCTTTCACCGTGAATCATAATTTGCCATTTACCCTCTCTTAAATATCTTCCAGTTTTTTCATTTTTCATCATTGGTAAACCCCATTCATCAAACATATGAACTGTCGAGTCCACGTGACGAGCCATATCGTAACCTAAATCTTCTCTAACCATTCCCATTAAATCATTACGCGCGTATCTAACATGATCTTCTGGTTGATTTTCATTCCACTGCATACCCATGTAGCAATTAATAGCATAAAGGCCTTGAGCTACTGCACCGCTTCTGTCGATGTTAGCTTTTTCAACACAAACTATTTTTAAATCTCTTCCCCAATGTCTTGCTTCAAATGTAGCTCCTGTCCCGGCCATACCACCGCCAACAATCAGAATATCACTTTCTTCAACGTGAGTTTTTACATTTGCCATTAATAATAAACACCTTTCTTGAATGAGTCTTTACTTACAGTTGGGAGGTCTCCATCGATATTTAAACCTTTAGGTTCTGTGTAGAGTCTTTGTGTTGATATTTCTCCTTGATTAGGTTTATCCTCTTCAGCAAGCTTTGGTATAAATTTACCCCAAGGTTTTGTAGTAATTGGTGAGACAAAATTTTTCTCAGTTCCGTTTCTAAATTTTATTCTCCATGAAATAGTTCCTTTTTCTTCCTCTCTTCTCACTCTAACGCTATGTCCCATTGGCGCAAAATCAGCATAACCTCGAACATCTATTGCATGGTTTGGGCAAGCTTTAACACATGAATAACATTCCCAACAAAAATTTGGCTCAATGTTTTTTGCCCGTCTAATTGTTTCGTCTATATGCATTATATCTGATGGACATATATCTACGCAGTGACCACATCCATCGCATCTTGTCATGTACACAAAAGTTGACATAAATTATTTTTCTCCTCAAAAGTTTAATATCATAAATTACCTAATAATGCTTTGGTTGTTCTCTTTTAATACCCAGTCCAAATCGCTCAGGAGCTTCTGCTGGTGGTGGCAAATTGTCTCTAGATCCGTCAGCTTCTGCTAAATTTTTTTGAATCGCTGCGCCAGGTTTATAGAACATATGGGCAAATTTTGACCAATAAACTCCTCCAAACAAAACTAAGTTAGAAATTATAAATAAAACTAAAAATAAATAACTTAATCCAACCATATTTGTGTATTGTGTAAAAGACCAAGCTAAACCAAATGTTGCACAAGCTAAAAGCGCTAAAACAAATAAATCTGCTTTAATTATTCTATACCAAGGATGTGCTTCTGCAGAAACATCAACTCTTAAAAAAAACCAAAACCAAAATCCACCTATACAAGTTAAAACTGCACCGATATGCCATAAAGAAGTTATAATTGATGGAGTTTCAACCCCAACAGATGAATAAGAAAAAATTAAAATAGCTGAACAAATCCAAAAAATAATCGTTCCATACATACCTAAAACATGCGCTAACCTTCTTTTACCCCAGCCAAGTTCAGATGTTGTTGCAATATCATTAACTACGGTCTTTAAAATCACTGCAGTTCTTTTTCCAGTTGTTAATTCAACTTGAGCATTTTTTTTTGCTTTTTTTGCATTATTAAAAAAATATTTAACATTTTTCTTATGAACAATATCAAACAAAACACCTAATAGAGTTAATGCAGCCATTGTTATTACAAATCCTTGCATTGCAATCGATGGAACTAATTGAGCTAGAGCTGAGAATGGATTGTTAGTAATCATTAACAGTTTTTATATATAGAGGCAATTTAGAGGTCAAGTGAGAAAGGTTATCAACTATTTGAGTTTGCCCTCTTTTCTCATCTGTTTTCTTATTTTTGTTGCTGAAATTTGTTGTATTTTATCATCTAAGACAATCTTTTCTATCTTATAGCCAACGCCTCTTCCGTAACAAATATTGGTTATATTGGGCACTAAAGTAACTTGTATTCTATTTTTATAATCTTTAAGGGCTTCATAAATGTTTTTTTTTACAGTCTCAAAATCAAATGGGTTGTCATCAACTCCCTTTACATCTCTGACCATAATATTTACTTGCCCTGTTTTTTTTAAAGTTTCCTCAAAAAGTTTTTGGTGACCGGCATGCCATGGTTGCCACCTGCCTAACATTTGTGCTGTAGGATGTTTATTATCCCATTTGTGATTATCATTTTTCATAATTATATTTAAAATTAAAATATACTAATCTATCTTTTCAAATATTGTTAACATTTTCATAGATCCATATTTGCTTAAATGGCTTCTATCTGCAAAAAAAGCTCCTCCCTTATCGGAAAAATAACAATAATTTGCATCACAAAATTTTTTGTGAGGTTGAATAAACTTATTGCCTAATTTTTTTTCATAGTAATTAATTATAGTTCTATAATTATTTTCAAACTCCTCTAGGGGTTCTTTATAATTATATTTTTTTCCCTTAAAAATAATTTGACGACTATTTTTAGAGGCAAAATCATAATTAGGCGTTTGAAGTGGACCAAGCAAATAAACATCTTTGTTATTTATTTTTAATTGATTGATTAAATTGTCAATTGATTTCTTTATTATCTTGAAATCAGTATCCGTAAATATTTCACCCTTCTCATTAATAAGTCTTTTAGAATTCCAAGTGAGCCCTATGAATACTTTTTCTTTTTTATTTGTTTTTAAGATAGAATTAAATCTTCTTTTAGCTTTTTTTAAACATTTTTGAGATGAATTTTTATCTATAAAAGGTTGGCAACTGAATTGTAATATTAATCCACTTTTATTAATTTTATTCAAATGCTCAATAAATGGCCAACCATACATATATGCGTGTGAATTGCCTAAAAGAATATTATCAGGGGAAGAGTCTTTTTTTAAATTAATATAGCAACCATAAGTCTCATAAAATTTTTTATATTTAAATGGAGGACAATCATAGCTGGACCTTATTGACTGAGCTAAAAGATTCGGAAATTTATCATATCTGGAGGGAAGATTTTTACTGAAAACAATTATAAGTGAAACAAATACCAACACAGAATATTTTAAGGTTATAAATTTAAATAATCTTAAATAATCGTATTTATAAATACCTGATCGTTTATTTAAAAATGGCTGTTCAACAAATTTCCAACTTAAAAAAGATATGGCTGATATAAAAATCGTGGCTAAGATTATTATTTGTATTGTTAGTCCATCTATATAGATATACTTTAAGAAAGAAATTATTGGCCAATGCCATAAATATAAAGAATAAGAGATTAGTCCAATAAAAATAATTGGCCTAAACTGAAAAATTTTTGATAAAAAATTTTTTTCATTAATTGGTTTAAGTAAAATTAAGCTCAAACCTATACACATTAATGTTCCATCAGGTAAAAATTTTAAAGTAGCTAAAAAATTATAAGTAATAAGAAAGATTGCTAAGAAATAATAAAAAGACTCAAACCATAAATTTTTAATTTTTAAATTTGGACATAGTGCCATAGCAGCTCCAATTCCAAATTGCCATATTCTCGTTGGAAATAAGAAAAAAACTGTATCTGTATGAGATAAAAAATAATAATTCAAACTATAGGAAATAAGAGATGCCAATATTATTCCGATTAAATAAAAATTTTTATTTTTAAAAATTCTATAAATCAAAAACAAAAAAATTGGAAAAAATATATAAAATTGTTCTTCTACTGAAAGTGACCATAAATGTAACAGAGGTTTTAACTGGTCATTAGAAGAAAAATATCCCCCGGTAATCCAAAAATAAAAATTTGATACAAATCCAAGTGATGAGATTAAACTTTCAACAAATCTTTTTAAATCTGCAGTAAGAAAAAAAAATCCTGCAAAAATCAGTGATATTAATAGTACAAATAATAGTGCGGGTAATATTCTTCTTGCTCTTTTGCTATAAAAATCAAAAAAATTAAAATTTCCATTTTTAAGTTCTTTGATTATTGACCTTGTAATAACATAACCAGAAATTACAAAAAATAGATCAACACCAAGGTATCCATTGGGGAAAATTGCACTGTCTATGTGATAAATTAAAACTGATATAACTGAGATACCTCTAAGTGTGTCTATATCAGTTCTTCTAGCTTCACTCATTAAAATATCTTTAAATAAAACTCATTTTTAAAAACGAGCAAGCTTAAAGATTATGCGGCTTCTAGCAAGTTATGTTTCGTGGACATACCTGTTAAAAAATTCCATAGATATTTAGCTGTTGACAATGCAGCCTTCTCTGCTTTTCTTTGATCATCTTTTGTTAATGAATCCAATAGTTTTTCACATTCTGCTCTATGATGAACATCAGCTGATTTGTGAGCTACGAAAAATTCAAGGCCTTTTTTTGTTTTACAACCGTAATGTTTTTTAAGACCTTGTATTTTTGTCTCTGCTATCTCAGGAATTTGCCTCTCATATGTATATAAAGAAGCTAAACCTTCAGAGTAAGATGATCTGCCTTGTTTAAAAAAATTATTAATCATATTTTTTGTAAAAGTATCTTGCTTAACTTCTTCAATTTTTTTTGAGTCTGAACCCATTTCTATTGCAAAATTTTTCCATAATTTTGGATGATCTGCATCTTTATTTTCTTCATCTTGAAGATTTTCTAAAAGAATTTTTCTTTTTTCTATATCTTCACACAATGAATGAGTTGCGCTTATATACCTAGGAAACGCTTTTACATGCTGGTAGTACTGTTCAGCATAGTCTTTTATAATTTCTCTTGTAAGTTTTCCTTCATTCCATGATTTGTAAAATGAATGATTTAATAGATGATATTGATCTAATTTTTTATTTAATTCTTTTGAAAACATTTTGCTCCTTGGTTAATATTAAGGTATTAAAAAAAACCACTAGATTAAACAAAAAAATTATCCACAACCATTTTCTATTTTTATCTAAATGTTCACCTTTTGATTCACTTTTGATTCACTTTAAGACTCAAAATACAACCTTAGATAGTCTTATCAATACGGACTAGCTTAGCTTCATCTATAGGGTAATGGACAATTGTAGCAAAAATTGAGAGTGCTATGGCTATATACCATGCGTTATCGTAAGAACCATAAAGATCGAAAAAATATCCTCCTAAAAATGCTCCTGCAAAAGCGCCAAACTGATGACATAAGAAAACTATCCCAAATAAAGTGCTTAAGTATTTAGTGCCAAAAATTTGAGCTACAATCCCGTTAGTGGGCGGAACTGTTGAGAGCCATAACAATCCAAATGTTATTCCGAATATGATCGAGTTTAATAGTGATGGAGGAGAAAAAATAAATACGCAAATACTCACTGCTCTCAAAGCATAAAGTATACTAAGTAAATTTTTTTTCTTATATTTTGTTCCAAGATAACCCATTCCCAATGTTCCAAAAATATTAAAAAAACCAATTAAAGCTAAGATAATTGTAGCCGACCAACCGTCCATACCTCTATCTTGCATATAACCTGGAACATGAGTTCCAACTAATGTAATTTGAAAACCACATACAAAAAAACCTAAGACTAGCAAAACATAACCTTTATGAGAAAATGCCTCTTTAATTGCAGAACTAAAAGTTTGATCTCTATCTGCTTGAGATGAATTTATTATATTTTTTGTAGGAAATAAAAAAATCGAGACAATTAACCCAAAAACAATAAAATACATAAAATTCATTAATGTTTTTTCCCAATCAAAATTTTCGAGACTATATTTTGTAAGTAAAGGTGATAAAAAATAACCTATTGATGCAGCAGCTGTTACAATTCCAGTGGCCATAGTTCTGCTTTCATTGGGAAAGTGTTTACCAACCTCTGATACCGGAACACCGATAGCTGTAGCACCTAAAGCTATGCCAACTAAAACACCAAGACCAATTTGAAAAAAAACTCCAGTATTTGGACCTGAAAAAAGTAAATAAATCCCTATACCGAATATTATAAAACCAATGAAGACTGCTTTATTTCCCCCAAGTCTGTCAGCAAGAAAGCCAAATATTGGTGCAAATACTCCCCAAAAGAGCATTTGAATACCAATTGCTAAACCAAACTCTGTCCTTGTGATGCCTAAACCTTTTTCAAAAGCATCGAAAAACAAACCAAAGGTTTGTCTTAATCCCATTGAAATAAAAATAATACTGCATGCTGAAATTAAAACAACCAATGCTAATTTATTTGGAAAAAATTTATTCATTATTTTATATATCTTAAAGATTTATTTAAATCATTTATTAAATCATTAGGATCTTCGAGACCAATATGCAATCTCACAATATGTTCATTTTTTCCATATTTAAAAAACCTTCTACCTTGACTGTATTCATCTTTACTTGCTTTAAGTTCTTGCAAAATAGCAAGGCTTTCAAATCCACCCCAACTATAACCTATTCCAAATAATTCTAATGAGTTTACAAACTTTACAACTGAGGATTTTTTTTTTGATTTTATAACAACAGAAAATAATCCTGTCGCGCCTGTATAATATTTTTTCCAAAGTTTATAATTTTTGCTTCCAGGTTCATGCGGATAAAGTATTTCTAAAATCTTTTTCTGTTTTTTTAGAAAGTTTATTACTATCTTTGTATTTTGATAATGCTGTTTGAGCCTTGTATCTAAAGTACGTAAACCTCTAATAATTAAGTAGGCTTCGTCAGCTGACATTCGATAGCCTGATAGTTTATAAAAAAACATTATTTTATTAAAAACTTTTTTATTTACAGCTAAAGATCCTCCCATAGCATCAGAGTGGCCTGAAAAATATTTAGTTGCTGAAGAAAAAGACATATCAAAACCCAATTCTAAAGGCTTAAGGTATAAAGGAGTTCCCCAAGTATTGTCTAATAAAGTTAATATTTTATTATTCTTGGCTAAACTTACGATTTTAGACAGATCTTGAAATTCAAAAGTATTACTTCCAGGGTTTTCAACTAAAATCATTTTAGTTTTTTTTGTAACTTTCCTCTTTAAATCATCTAAAGAGTTTGGATCATAAAATTTAGCATTTATATTAAATTCTTTTAAAAGTTTTTCAGAAATTTCTTTTGTTGGACCATATACATTGTCAGAAACTAAAATTTCATCTCCAGGTCTACATAGGCTCATTAAAGCAAGCGCTATCCCGCCAAAGCCAGTTCCAGTTAAAAAAACATGATATGCTTTTTCTAATTCTTTTAAAATATTTTCAAGTTCAATTGTAGTCGTGCTTCCATAGCGACCATAGTTGTAATAACTTATTTTTTTGTGTTGCTTGATTTTTGCTTCATGCTTATGCATTTCTTGCATTGTTTGAAATAATATAGTTGAAGCTCTTGCTACTGGCGGGTTTGCTGATCTATTAATATTATCTTTCGTAGGATGTTTTAAAAAGGTGTTAATGGACTTTTTCATAAAATAAGTGTACTTAAATTTATATTATAATTACTTAGTTATTATATAAAAAAGGAGGCAAAAATATGGGTTACCCAAAAAAACACCGGGGAAGAAGAAAAATTGGCTCAAAAAAAAGGCGAGCTAGAAAAAGAAATAAGAAAAAATAATCACTAAAATTTTTATGAATGAAATAACTCAAATAAGAAAATTGAGTCTATGGATATTTTTTATTCCATTAATAGCTATAAATTTTTGTCTTTTTATATCTCAAAATCCTGAGTTACTAGAGAATACATATTTTACTGTTGATCAAATTGGACGATCTGGTTTTTCAATACCTTATTTAGATGGGAGCTTATCAATAAGTAGGGCTTCTAGAACTTTTCCTCAATATTTAATTTTTAAACCAGCTATGATTATCACAGCAATAATTCTATATTTTTATTGGTCAAATAATAATGATCTAGTAAACAGATGCAGACTTACTAATATAAATTATAAGTTTAAGACTTTTGGAATTCTTTCTGCTTTTTTTTTGGCTATCCATTCAATTTTTTTAGGTATTAAATTTGATATTCAATTGTATAAATTAATGAGAAGGGTAATTTTATTATTATTTATTATTTTTGAAATCATAGCTCAAGGAATACTTGTTTACCATTTTTTTAAATTAAAAAATAAAATTTCAGCTTTAATTAATAAAAAAATTTTAGTTTTAAAAGCAATTTTAGTTTCGGTTTTAGCTTCAATAGCAATATTAAGTCTACCAATACTTTTGGTTAAAGGTAATACACATTTTAAACATGCTTTAGAATGGAATTATTTTGTTGGTGTTATATTATTTTACTTGTTAACTAGATTTCTATGGAAGGAAACCACGTAAATTTCTAGGCTTTCGCCCAGAAATTTAGTAGTTTTGGCTCGTCGTTTAGGCGCTACCGCCAAGCCGTACCCGATGAACTATTCTAGCGCTACTAGGTCCACCTTTCTGCCCCTTAAGCTTGAACCTTTCGGCTTTTCCTTAATTGGCCAGTTAAGAGTTGCCTCTTAATTAAATTCATTAAATCACACTTAAAAAAAAAAGTTATCACTTTTAGCGTGTAATTATTAGATCTGTTAAGTTTGTGGATAAGTTTTTATTGATAGTCTTATGTATCCACCCTCCGCCAAGAACCTTATCCCCAATTTTATCTTTTGAATAAAAAACACATGCTTGACCTGGTGAAATTCCAGTTTCTTTATCAAGAATTTCTACATCTGCATATGTTTTTAAAATTTTTACTTTTGCCTTCAACATTTTCCCTGTGGATCTAACTTTGATATTTATTATTTGATCAAGTTCTTTTTTTGATCCTAGAATGTTTAAATTTCTCAAAGTAATTTTTCCTATTTCAAGACAATCTTTTTCTCCAACGATAATAATATTTTTTTCTGGATTTATATTGATAACATATAGAGGATTTGCGCTTGATACCCTAATTCCCCTTCTTTGACCAATCGTGTAATTAATTATTCCTTCATGATCGCCAATTTGTCTTCCTCCAATGTCAAGAATTTTACCTGGTTTAAAAGACTCTGGTCTAAATTTTTTTATTACTGAAGCGTAGTCTCCATTAGGTACAAAACAAATATCTTGACTGTCTGGTTTAGTAGCCACATTTAAATTTAATTTTTCTGCTATTGATCTTGTTTCAGACTTGTCAATTTTACCCAAAGGAAATCTTAAGTAATCTAATTGTTCTTGAGTTGTGCTAAATAAAAAATAACTTTGATCTCGTTTTTGGTCTTTAGCTCTATACATGTTTGCATGACCATTGACTTGAAGTCTCGAAACATAATGACCTGTAACGAGTGCATCCGCTTTTAAATCTTTTGCATATTTGAATAAATCTCTAAATTTTACTGTCTGATTACATTGTACACAAGGAATTGGAGTTTCACCTGCAGCATAACTATCTATAAAAGATTCTATTACTTCAGATTTAAATTTTTTTTGATAAAATAAAATTTTATGGTCTATATTAATTTTCTCCGAAACTCTTTTGGCATCCAAAATATCTTGCCCAGCACAACATTGACGGTTTTCTTTTGATTGTTTTGTATCATCATATAATTTAAGTGTTATGCCTGTTACCTCATAGCCTTCTTTTTTCATTAAAGCGGCAACTACAGACGAGTCTACTCCTCCAGACATCGCTACAACAACTTTAGTATTTTTTGTTGATTTATTAATTCCTAGTGAATTCATAATTAAAGTGTATAATCGAAAATACAGTTATTTTCCATCATGCTTATTGATTTTGAACCCGGAGATTATGTCACAAATCCTCTTAATAAAGATTGGGGTATTGGACAAGTTCAATCAATTATTGGTAACAAGGTTACTGTAAACTTTGTAAATTACGGTAAAAGAGTAATTAACGTAGAAAATATAAATTTAGAAAAAGTAAACGATGAAAAGCAGTGACCTTAAATCCTTAAGTGAAAATTTAATTGATACTTTTCTTAATGCCGGGAAAGTTTCTATTGATCTTTATAAAAAAGGTTTAGAGATTCAAATTAAAGAAGACAAATCCCCCGTAAGCAATGGAGATCTAAAAGTTAATGAGTTAATAACTTCTAAGATTAAAGAGGTTACCCCCAATCTTCCGGTAATTTCAGAAGAAACTGTAAATTTGAGGATAAAGAATAAGGCAAAAATATTTTGGCTTATAGACCCTATTGATGGAACTAAAGAATATATTGCTGGAAAAGATGAATATACTCTTAACGCAGCTTTAGTAATAAACACTGTTCCCGTGCTTGGTCTTGTCGGTGTTCCAAAGAAAAATAGACTTTTTTTTACCTATTCACCTGGAGAAAGTTATTTGATTGAAAATGGAAATACTAAAAAGATTAATTGTAAAAAACAACAACCAAAAGGAAAAATAGTAGCTTTATCAAGTGTAATAAAACCTTCTGATACAATTTTAAATAAATTAAAAGAGTTTAATGTTACTAACATAGTAAAAATGGCAAGTTCATATAAATTCTGTGTTATAGCAACAGGAGAATATGATATATATGCTGCTAAAGAACGAGCTAACGAATGGGATTATGCTGCTGGCCACGCAATAGCACAAAATGCAGGTGCAATTATAAAAACCCTTGACGAAAAACCATTTTTATATGGAAAGGAAGATTACAGGAATCCTAGTCTACTGATTAAAAGAGCAGAAAAATTGGATGATTAAGACTATTTCAATAATTGTTTTATCAGTAACTTTTTTTGGCATTTTATTTTTTATTTTAGTTAGAAACGCACTTAAGAGGAAATTAGATAATCTGGTCGAAGAAGAAAAAAAAAGAAAACTAGATAATCTTGATTAATTTATTAAATTCATTTTTTTTTAACTCTAAAATTTTTTTTGATAATTCAAAACTAAACCCCCCTCTTGCTAAAATTCCCATATCTTTTTTATAAAATAATTCTCGATTATCATCTGGTCTTGTTGGTCCTATTCTTCTTCTTTTACATAATTTTAAAGCTGAAACAAAATCTGGCTCTATTTCATCCTCTTTAATTTTATCTATGCTTTGCTTGATAAATTTACCATCTATTCCTTTATTTTTTAAAGATTGGTTTATTTTATTTAAAGAATAACCTCGTCGTAAAAACATTCTAGCTTTAGAGTCTGAATACATTTCATCATTTAAAATTTTATTTTTTTCAAGATTGGAAATTATTTTATCTATTATTGAAGTTATTTCTTTTTTTGATTTAGTTCCCTTGACTTTAGTTAAATATTTTTTGAGTAAGTAAACTTTTAATTGTTGTTTAGAAGGACTATATTTTTCTAAATATGAATATGCTAAATCTCTAAGATTGGTAGTTAAATCTTCAAAATCACTTTTATTAAGTGTGGGATTCATTTCTCTAATATACTATATTATTTTTCATGATAAATAATTTATTGACTTTTTTAACATATGAAAATATTTATTTAATTGCTAATTGGGGAGTAATTCCTTTTTGGCTATTGTTAATTTTTATTCCAAATCATCAATTATCAAATTTTTTTAACCAGTCTGTGGTCATCCTGTTGCTTTTAGCAATAGGTTACACTTATTTAACTTACTTAATTTACAAAGAAGGAAATATTCTAGACGGTTTTGAATTATACAACGGATTAGACGGCCTTTATTCAATGTTTGCAAATGAAGTATTATTATTAGTTTTTTGGCTTCATTTCTTAGCAATTAGTTTATTTGCAGGATCATGGATTGTTAGAGATGGTAGAAAATATTTTATACCTAAATTAATCATTATTCCGTCATTGATTTTAACTTATTTTACTGGGCCAATTGGATTAGTTGTTTATTGGTTTTTTAGAATTTTATTTGCTAAAAAAATTAGCTTTAATGATTAAGCCTTTTGAATTTTATTTTGATTTTGTAAGTCCTTACTCGTTTCTCGCACATAAGGAAATTAAAAAAGTTGAAAATAAAGAAGGAATAAAAATAAGATATAACCCAATTTTGTTAGGGGGTCTTCATAATTTACACGGGATTAAAGCCCCCGCTTTTATTCCAGCAAAAGCCAAGCATATGATCAGAGACTGTAAGCTTATAGCTAAAAAAAACAATATTAAATTTAAATTTAATTATTATTTTCCAATACGTACTTTAAATTTAATGCGAGGAGTAATAGTAGCAGAAGAGGATAAAATAAAAAGTTACTATATTGATAGTGTTTTTAATACTATTTGGCAAGATGGATTAAATATGAATGATGAAATAATAATTCATAAAGTTTTAAAAAATATGAATATTAATCCAAAAACTTTTGAATTAAGATCTACATCGTCTTTAATCAAAGATTCACTCAGAAGAAAAACTAATGATGCCTATGAAAAAGGAATATTTGGTGCTCCAACATTTGTAGCTAATAATAAAATTTTTTGGGGACAAGACAGAATTGAATTTGCTTTAAGAGAAGCTAGAAAATAATTTATTTTTTTTGTTTTATAGTAACTTTTAAACCACTTTTTTTAAGTGCATCAAATCCACCTTCTACGTGAGCTACATTTTTAAAGCCCATATCTACTAAAGATTTAGTTGCCAAAGCTGATCTCAATCCCAGTGCGCAAAATAAAACCATTTTTTTTAAATTTTTAATACTCTTAGACTTATAATAAGTACTTTCAGGATCAAGCCAGAATTCTATCATGCCTCTTGGAATATGTTTTGAATTTTCGATAGTGCCTTCTTTCCAAATTTCCCGAATATCTCTCACATCGATCAAAGTTATTTCATTATTTTCTACTAATTTTTTTACCTGTATAGAATCTAAGGTTTCAATACTTTTAAGAGCTTCTTCTACAAGCTTTTGAGATGATTTTATGTTCATAGATCTAAAATATAAACTAATATATAAAATTAACCACTATGAAAAAAATTAAAAATAAGCAAAAAACAAATTTTTTAAAAAAAATATTTATTAAATTCTGTAGATTACTTGGATTTGAAATTATTGACCAATCAAACTTTAACTCTCCTACTTTAAACAAAGATTTAAACGAAACTTTAAGTATTCAAGGAAAAAAATCTATTACTATTCCTTTAGGTCAGATTAACATTAAAAACAGAATAAATAGTCTTAAAATAATAGTTAGAACTTGTACGTCTGAACTCATAATGGATCAAAATAAAAGAAGAATATTTGATAAAGAGAAAAATGAGTATACTTTTAGAACTCTAAAGTCATTAATAAAATCAATTAATAAAGCATCTTTGCAATTTAAAAATATTAAATTTGATCTTATGGTTACAGACACTAATTCCGTAAAACAGGATGTAGATAAAATTAAAGAAATATTAAATCAATCCAATATAAAAAGTGTATTTATGCCAATAAAGCTTGAAGATTTTAAAACTAAGATTAAGTCAGGTTATTCTAAAGCAAAATTTTCGAATATGGCTAATTTTTATAATTCTTTGATGATTGCAAAAAAAGAAAGTGCTGACGTTATTTATTTTGTTGAAGATGATTATTTGCATTCAGAAGAAACCATCACGGAAATGCTTTTTGCTTTTGAAAAATTAAGTACAATCTTCTCTAAAGACTTAGTTCTACTCCCGACTGATTATCCTTATTTATATACAAAAGATGAATCAACAAAAATTTATTTGGGCGAAAAATATCATTGGAGAATAGTTTCTGAAAGTTTAGTAACTTTCATGACAAGTAAGAGAGTAATAGAGGAGAATTATGATAATTTAGAAAAGATGGGTATCGAGTGGATTGACCCTTGGGAAAAACCATTACATGAAATATATAACTTTTATCCATGCTTATCTCCAATTCCTTCTTTAGCTGTTCACTGTGCAAATATAAATTCAATATTTGGTTTATCGCCTTTCATAAATTTAAAAAAACTTTGGGATGATAGTAAAAATTAAAGTGAATAAAAAAGCCCCTTTATTTAAACTTTCTGGGACAAAAAATACAAAATTTGATTTAAATAAATTTAAAGGAAAATTAATAATTTATTTTTATCCTAAAGATGATACACCTGGGTGCACTTTAGAAACTAAAGATTTTTCAAGATTATATAAAAAATTTAAAATTTCTAAATGTGAGGTGATTGGGATCTCAAAAGACTCTGTCGAAAGCCATGAAAAATTTAAAAAGAAGTATAAAGTTCCATTTGAACTTTTATCAGATCAAGAAGTAAAAATACAAAAAAGATATGGTGTTTGGGGAATGAAATCTTTTTTGGGAAAAAAATTTCTTGGCACAATCAGATCAACTGTGTTTCTTGATAAAGGGAAAATCAAAAAAATTTGGTCAAATGTAAGAGTTAAAAATCATGCAAAGGAAGTTTATGATTTTGTAAATTCTTACAAATGAAAAAGATCCTAATTACTAAAATTTAAGATAAATTATACATTACTAAGAAAAATACAAAGGTTATGCAGCGAATTTACCTATATTTATCAAGGGAATTGTCGAGTACTCTTTTTGGTATATAATCCAAACTAAAGAATGCAAAAACCTGCAATCTTAAAAGTATAAAAAAATAAACCCGAATAAAAATCCTTAATTTTTAAAAAAATGTTATCCTTCATAAAACATTATTTTACTTCGAAACTCTGGGAGACGCCCACTAATGCAAAATACAACCAGTTAAAATGAAAATTAATTTTTCCATGTTTTGTCTCTTTTTTGTAAAACTTTAATCAAATTTATTAAAATTTAAATAATAATAGCTTGATTGAGTCATATACATTAGACCTGTAAAATAAATAAGGCCTGGACGGTATACCGAACCAGGCCTTATAATTTGTCCCAACTAACGAGGGAGGGATTTATTTTAGTCTCTTATACCGTAAGCTATTACACCGACCTCTGATTTGTCGGTTCCTAGTCTTTCAGCTTCTTTACTTATTCTTAATCCAATTGTACTTTTGATAATTTGGAAAACAATAAACGAAACTACGAATACGAACACAGATACTGAGACAGTTCCTAGGAACTGTGCTCCAAAAGTAACATCACCGTTTGTTAATGGCACTGCTAACGTACCCCATACTCCAGCTACTAAGTGTGCAGGTATGGCGCCTACTACGTCATCAATTTTCATTTTGAACAATAGTTTTGTTGAGAAGTACATTAGTATCCCAGCTATCGCTCCGATGAAGATTGCGGCTAACGGACTTGGCGTTAATGGTTCAGCAGTAATTCCTACTAATCCGGCAATAGCACCGTTCAGCATCATAACTACGTCAGTTTTACCACCAATTACTCTTGATACAGCCGCAGCAGCTAATACGCCGCCACCTGCAGCTAAGTTTGTATTGATATAAATTGTTGCTACTGAAGACACATCCTCTAGTGTTCCAGCGGCCAATTGCGATCCACCATTAAATCCGAACCAACCTAACCAAAGTATAAATACTCCTAAAGTTGCTAATGGAATTGATGATGCAGCAAATGGTGTCATAGCTTTAACTCCGCCGCTTGAACTAAACCTTCCAGATCTTGCTCCAAGCACTATTGCACCCGCTAAAGCGGCAGCTCCGCCTGCAGCATGTACTAATGTTGAGCCAGCAAAGTCTGAAAATCCAGCAGCCGATAACCATCCGCCACCCCACTGCCAACCCATTGAAATTGGATATATAATTCCAGTTAAAATTGCGGCAAATAAGAAAAATGGCCATATCTTAATTCTTTCAGCTAACGTACCAGATACGATTGACATTGTAGTAGCACAGAAAACCATTTGGAAAAACCAATCAGATCCATCTGAATAACCCGTTTCAAGTTTTGATCCATCACTCCATGGTGTAAATGTTCCTATATATCCTCCTTCAGGAATACCGTAAGCTAAATTGTAACCAACCAACCAGAACATAACCCCGGCGATTGAGTATAAACCTATATTTTTTGCACAGATTGCTGAAACAGATTTTGATGTTACTAACCCCGACTCTAACATTGCAAATCCTGCGGCCATCCACATGACCAAGAAACCTGACATCAAAAATAATATAGTATTAAATATGTATTGTACTTCCGCAGATACTGTAGTTTCGGCATAGCCTAAACTAGCAAAGCCAAAGTAAATGGCTGTACCTGCTAAAAAGTAACCAATGTATTTTTTCATAAGTTCTCCCTTTGTTGATCGTGCGTTATAGAATTTTAAGTATTGAAAAAGAACTGAATTATAATGATTTTAGATATGCAATTTTTGCAGGTAGTTTAGCCCCTATTTAAGTTTGTTAAATAAGGGCTAAAAAGTTTATCGATTAAACATTTCTTTTAAGCTTTTAGCAGGTAAAAATTTTACTTTTTGAGATGCAGCGATTTGAATTGACTCACCTGTTCTAGGGTTTCTTCCTACTCTAGCTTTTCTCTTAGCTACTTTATAAGTACCAAAACCAGCTATCTTAACAGTATCGTCATTTTTTAAAGCATCTAAAATTATAGTCGTTATTGAGTCAAAAGTTCTCTCAGCATCAGCCTTACTTTGACCCAAAGTTGAAGATATTTTTGCTACTAATTGTTTTTTATTCATTTTATGCCCCTTTTTGATTATTTTCTAATCTGCAGAAAAAGCTAGTAAAATCAATGTTTTTTTGGTGTTTCACGTAAATGTTAACACAACATGTTGTGTGTTTAAAAGTGTTGATTTTATTGGCTTTTTTTACCAATAAAATGGCTTAAAATAAGCCTAAATCTTTTAAGTCATTAAAAGTTGTGAAAAACATCAATGAAAGTAATAAAAATAGACCGATTCGAAAAAATACCTCTTGAGTTTTTTGTGTCAAAGGACGCCCTAGAACCTTTTCAAAAGCATAAAACATTAAATGACCACCGTCTAACATAGGAATTGGGAAAAGATTAATAAATCCTAAACTTATAGATATATAAGCCATAATACTCAAAAAAGCGACAATTCCAAATTTTGCAACTTGACCAGTAATTTTAGCAATTTTTATCGGACCACCTAATTGAGAGGTATCCCCTGTCCCTTTAATCATTGAAACAACGAAATCCCACGAAGCATCTACAACAAACCAAGTTTCTTTCACAGCATAAAATAGGGCTGTAGCAGGGCCTAATCGCTGCCTATTTATCTCCTCATTTAAAGGAACAACTTTTATTCCTATAATTTTCTTGTTTATTCGATTTCCCAATGAATCTTCTCCTTCAATAAATTTTGGCTTTACTTTTAAAGTGATTTCATTTCCATTTCTTAAAACTTGGATATCAATAATTTCTGAGGATGATGCATTTATAAAAGTCGAGACCTCCATAATGCTTTTTACCTCTCTTTCGTTAATCGATTGAATTAAGTCGCCTGATTTAATTCCTGCCTCATAGGCTGGACTTTCAGACTGAACCTCTTGAATTTGTGCTGGAGTAAAATCCTTACCCGCAAACATATAAATAAATGCGAAAATAACTATAGCCAATAAAAAATTTGCTAAGGGTCCAGCTGCTACAATTAATGATCTCTGATAGAGAGGTTTAATAACAAAAAGTTTTTTTTGGTCTTCATAGTTATATTCTTTTAAAAGTTCTTCCTGCTCTGCTTGACTAAAAACATTTCTATCGCCAAAAAATTTAACATATCCACCTAAAGGTATTACACAAAATTTCCATCTTGTACCTGATTTATCTTTAAAACCAAATAATTCCTTACCAAAACCTATTGAAAAGTCAGTTATGCCAACACCATATTTTCTTGCAAAATAATAATGTCCATATTCATGAATAAAAACAACAATAGTAAGTAGAATTATAAATGGAATTATGAAAGATATTAAAATTTCCATTCGTTTACCTTCGTAAATATAAAGTTTCTAAAAGCCATCAACCTCGCGTTATTCTTTAAAGAAGCAGGATAAACAAAATGAGTTTCGGTAGGTTTACCGGCTTCCTCAGGTAAAACTTTGGTTATATTATTCACATTATGCGAAATATAATCTGGTAAAGCAGCTAAGCCTACGCCACTTTGTACTGCTAGTAATAATCCATAAACACTGTTTACTTTCATGATTGATTTTCTTTTTTTTCCATTTTTTATACCGTGTTTTAGAACCCAGTCAGGATTATAAACCGGCGAAGGAGCGCCTTTTCCATAAGTTATAAATTTATGCTCATCTAAATCTTTTAGATTTTTTGGATATCCGTTTTTTTGGAGATAATCATTTGAACCATATATGTGATAATTAAAATCAACAAATTTTTTTTGAATTAAATTTAATTGTTTAGGTCTTCTCATTCTAATTGCAACGTCTGCTTCTCTCGTGCTTAAATCAAGTTCATTATCATTAAATATTAATTCAATTTCAATATCTGGGTGTAAATCCATGAATTCCTTTATTCTTGGCGTAAGCCATGTAGTGCCAAAACTTACAACTGTTGTAACTGTAAGTTTTCCATTTAATTTATCTTTATGTCCACTTAAATTCGACTCTACATCTTTTAATTTCGATATAATTTCATGTGCAGATTTGTAAAGATACTCACCGTTCTCAGTCAAAACTAAACCTCTAGCATGCCTTTCGAAAAGCTGAACTTTTAAATCGCTTTCTAATGCTTGTATTTGGCGGCTTATAGCTGATTGACTTAAGTTTAAAATTGTTGAGGCTTTTGTAAAACTAGAAGCCTCTGCAACAGTATGAAAAATTTTTAGTTTATCCCAATCCATAGATAAATTTAATTATAAGTTATTTATTTGGATTTACTATAGCTCTTCCAAAAAACTCGCCTTTTAAAAGTTTAGGATAAGTTTCTAAAAGCTCAGTAAAAGAAAGCTCTTTAGTAAAAGATTGAACTTTTGAAAAATCTACTAATTTAGCTGATTCTCCCCAAATGAATTCTCTTCTTTTTAGTGATGAACCAGAGGAATCTATACCCCAAAGTTTTACACCTCTAATTATAAAAGGCATTACGGTTGTATTTATTTTAATTCCACCAGCGTTTCCACAAGCAGCAACTATTCCTCCTGGTTTTGTTTGTGCGAAAATTTTAGTTAATGCAGAGCCACCAACAGTATCAACTACACCGTCCCATACTCCTTTCTCTAACAATTTACTTTCACCTTCAAATTCTTTTCTATCAATAATATTTTTTGCACCTAAGTCTTTTAAATAATTATTTTTATCTTTTTTTCCTGTAACCGCATGAACGTCGTAACCCATTTTTGATAAAATCATTACCGCAATACTCCCTACTCCGCCTGTGGCGCCTGTAACTAAAACATCTTTAACTTTTTCACCTAACAATAATTCTTCTTTTGCTTTTACAGCAAAACTACATAGCAAAGCAGTAAATCCAGCTGTACCTAGCATCATCGCTTTATAGCTATCTAAATCCTTTGGTATTTTAATTAAAAAATTTGAATCAACTTTTGCATATTGTGCAAAACCTCCAAAAAAAGCCTCTCCAACTCTAAAGCCTGTTAGTATAACTTTATCATCTTTTACAAACTTGCTGTCCTCGCTTTCAACTACTGTTCCTGAAAAATCTATACCTGGAACAAAAGGAAATTTTCTAACAATTCGTCCACCATTATTTAAAATCATAGCGTCTTTGAAATTTAAACTGGAATAATCGATTTTTACTAAAACGTTTCCATCCTTAAGATGAGTTGTATCAATTTCTTGTATATCTCTTGAAAATTTATCGTTTTGATTATCTATAATGATCGCTTTAAATTTTTCTGACATTTAATGTCCGATATATTTTAAATATCTATTTTGAATACTTAAATCTTCTTTAAATGAACCTAGAAAATAATTTGTAACAGTAGTTGCTCTTTCTTTTTTAATACCTCGCATAGTCATACATTGATGGGCAGCATCAATAGTAACAGCAACACCTTTTGCATCTAAAGCACTCATTAAAGTTTTTGCGATTTGCATTGTAAGTCTCTCTTGTGTTTGTAGTCTTTTAGAAAAAATTTCAACTGTTCTAGCTAATTTACTAAGTCCAACAACTTTTTTGTTAGGAATATAAGATACGTGGGCTACCCCAATAATTGGAGCCATATGATGCTCACAATGACTTTCTAAAGTAATATTCTTTTCTATCACCATATCGTCATAACCTTCTACATCTCCAAAAGTTTTAGATAAATCTGACTCTGCGTTTTGGCTATAACCTTTAAAATATTCTTTGAATGCCTTTACAACTCTTTTAGGAGTTTCTATTAAACCCTCTCTAGTTGGATCTTCTCCAATCCACGTAAGAATTTTTTTTATTGCTTCTTCTGCCTCTTTGTCACTAACTTGAGGTTTGATCGAAGACTCTTTATCGATGTCTTTAACTAACTTCATATAGTGATGTTTTTATAGGACATAATTAATTATTGCAAATTGCTATTTTGTCTTTTTTTCACTAATTTACTGACATGTTCAAAAAAAGAGAAAATATTTTTGAGGTAGAAGAAGGTAAATTTCTTTCACCAAAGTTTGATGATAATGGCCTTATACCTGTAACGACTACAGATAGCAGTTCTGGCGATTTGTTAATGCATGGTTACATGAATATAGAGGCTTTAAAAAAAACAATCGAAACAAAAGAGGCTCACTATTGGAGTAGGTCAAAAAAAGCATTATGGCATAAAGGTAAAACGAGCGGATTTATTCAAAAAGTAATTGATTTAAGAATTGACGATGATCAAGACGCGTTATGGATGTCGGTTGATATTGGTAACGGTGCAAGCTGTCACGTTGGATATAAATCTTGTTTTTATCGATCAATACCTTTGGGTCCTATAAAAAATTCAGAGGAAATAGAGTTAGATTTTAAAGAAAAAGAAAAAAAATTCGATCCTGAAGAAATTTACAAAGGCCAACCTAACCCTACGAAGTTATAATGAAAATTGTAAGTCCGTTTGGCCCTAAAATTGCAAAATTAAAAATATCAAATAACTTAATCAATAAATTAAATAAAGAAGTTGATAGAATTCTTTCTAAAAAGAATTTAATAAAAAAATTTGATTATTCAAATAAGTTAGTTGGTCAAGTAAAACAGGAGTTTCAGATCCCAAAAAACTTTATTAAAAAAAATTTTGAAAAAACGATATTTAAAGAGGTAAATAAATATATTTATAAAAGTTTAGGTAAGAAAATTTCAAAGATTAAAATTAAAAATTTTTGGGTTGTTCGGCAATTTAATAATGAATATAACCCAATTCACTTTCACGATGGACATATTTCTGGTGTTGGTTATTTAAAAATTCCTAAATTTATTTTAAAAAATAGAAAAAAATCTAATATTGATGGATCAATTGATTTTATAAATGGAAATAGAATGCTTTTAAGTGAGAGTATTTATAATCATCAACCAAAAGTAGGAGATATGATACTATTTCCACATTATTTAATGCATACTGCTTATCCTTTTAAATCAAACGGAGAAAGAAGATCTTTCTCTTTTAATCTAGAAATTGATAAAAAAATTGCTAATGTTTTCAGCAGATGAGTAATCAATCACAAAAAAACGTTTTTGGAGAACCGCTAGAGTCATGCTCAAATGATCCGCTTACAGGTTGGTTAAGAGATGGTTGTTGTAATACTGACAAAAATGATCGAGGCGTCCACACCGTTTGCGCAAAAGTCACAGACAAATTTTTAATTTGGTCAAAAAAAGTTGGTAATGATCTAATTACTCCTCACCCAGAGTTTGGTTTTCCTGGCTTAAAAGATGGTGATAATTGGTGCGTGTGTGCTACTTGGTACGCACGAGCAATTGAAGAAAATGCTGCATGTTCTATTTATCTTAAAAAAACTAATATTAAAACTTTAGAGCTAATTCCAATTGAGAAATTAAAAAAATTTGCCGTAGATTTATCTTAGTAAATTTTAGTACCTCGAGTTTTTATAATCAACTCAAGTTCTTGGAATTCATCGCAATTACAATTTTTTAAAACTTCTAATCTTTCGTTTGCTTTATCAATTCTGTCAGTTTGAACGTAAAGTTCTCCTAGATATTCATTTATACCGTTATGCTTTGGATCTAGACTTAAGCCTTTTAGATAGTAATCTTCTGCTTCAGTGAAATTTCCTGATTTTCTAGAAGTAAAACCTAGATAGTTAAGTATGTCTGGATTTTTTTTATCTTTTTCATAAGCTTTTTCAAACTTCTTAAAAGCTTGCGAATACAGTTTTTTTGCTTTGTCCGCCTTATCTTTTTTTTCTAATTTACCTGCTCTTTTGACTAATTTAATTCCTTCATCATACATTGAAGCCTTTGAGCTAGAACTTCCACTGCTATCACTACCAGCCGCAAAAGCGTTTAAACTTAAAAAGATACTTATAAATAAAACTAATATTTTTTTCATAATATTTATTTAATTCATTTTTAAATAATTGTTATGCGACAGATGATCTTCCACCATCTACACCTATTATTTGTCCAGTTATCCAAGAACTTTCGTCACTCAATAAAAATTTAGCCATTGAGGATGAGTCGCTTCCATCTCCAATCCTTTTAAGAGGATGCATTTTAGCTATTCCTTCAGCAACTTTTTCATTTTTTAACAAAAATTCAGCAATTTTTGAATTAGTTAAACTTGGGGCAATGCAATTAACTCTTATATTTGGAGCAAATTCAGCAGCTAACGAAACTGTTAAACCTTCAACTGCACCTTTAGCTGATGCAATAATAGCATGATTTGGAAATCCTTGTTTTATTGCTACTGTAGAAAATAAAACAACTGACCCTTTATTTTTTTTTAGATTATCTGCTAAGGCTTTAATTGCTTCTGTCGCAGAAATTAAATTTAAATTAAATGACTGCATAAAGTCACTTCTTTTCGTCAGCTTAAGAGGTTTCAAATCTATAGAACCCACACAGAATGCTAATCCATTAACTGGAGTTTCTCCTAGGTCACTTAAAATTTTATCTGAAAAATTTTCCTCAAGAACGTCACATGTTGTGTAAGAAGAATTTAATTCATCAGCTAAGCTTGAGATACTGGCTTCGTCCCTTCCAACAAGATGAACTTTATCTCCACTTTCAATTAATTTCTTTGCCAAAGAAGAGCCTATTGACCCTGTGGCACCTAAAATAACTTTTTTCATAACTATAAATAACATCATTATTGACTAATTAAATGCAAATAATGACGCGTGTAATAACACTTTAAAATGTGTAGTTTAACATCATGAAGCTTTTTTTGATATTAGGTAATCAACTATTTAGCCCCAAATATCTTTCTGATTTCAAAGACCATACTTTTTTTATGGCTGAAGACTACGGTCTATGTACTTTTGAAAAACACCATAAACTTAAAATTTTATTATTTTTATCCTCAATGAGATCTTTCAAAGATGAATTAAAGTCAAAAAATTTCAATGTTGTTTATAAAGATGTAAATAAAGATTTTAAATTATCTTATGAAAAAAAGTTGGAAAAAACTATTAAAGAAAAGAAAATAAAAGAAATTTCATTTTTTGAAATTGAAGATAAATTTTTTGAAAAGAGAATATTAAGCTTAGCAAAAAACAATTCCCTGAATGTAAATCAAGTTAAATCTCCAATGTTTTTAATGGAAAGAAATGAATTTAAAAATTATCTTTCTAAAAATAAGCGACCTTTTATGGCTAATTTCTACAAGATTGTGAGAACTAAGATGAATTTATTAATGAATAAAAATGGAACACCAAAAGGGAATAAGTGGAGCTTTGATGAGGAAAATAGGAAAAAATTACCTAAAATAATTAAGATCCCTGAAATTTCTAAAGTGAAAGAAACTAAAGATACGGTAACTCTAAAAAAATTTATCAGTTCTAATTTTAAAGATCACCCGGGTAATACTGAAAAATTTTGGTTTCCAACTACAAGGCAAGACGCAAATAAATGGCTTGATCAATTTTTAAAAGAAAGAATAAAACTTTTTGGCGACTACGAAGACGCAGTTACAGATAAGTCCAATACTGTATTTCATAGCGCCTTAAGTCCTCTTGTTAATCTGGGTTTAATTACTCCTGAAGAAATAATAGAAAAATTAAGAAAGATAGAAAATAAAGTGCCTATGAACTCTTTAGAAGGTTACATCAGACAGATAATTGGTTGGAGAGAGTTTATGAGAGGTATTTATCAAAACTATGATCAACGCTTAGATAAAACTAACTTTTTTAATCATAAGAGAAAAATGAAAAAATCTTGGTACGATGGAAACACGGGTCTAGATCCATTAGATCATGCAATTAATAATGCTAAAAACTATGGTTGGTCACATCATATAGAGAGGTTAATGATATTAGCAAATATTATGAACTTATGTGAAATAAACCCAAAACAAGTTTATAGATGGTTCATGGAAATGTTTGTGGACTCTTCTGATTGGGTTATGGCTCCAAATGTTTATGGAATGGGTCTTCATAGTGATGGAGGAATTTTTGCTACAAAACCATATATATGCGGTTCAAGTTATTTCCTAAAGATGATGCATTTTAAAAAGGGTCCCTGGTGTGATGTTGTGGATGGTTTATATTGGAAATTTATAGATAGACATAAAAAATTCTTTTTAAAAAATCCACGACTTGCGATGATGGTAAGAGTTTCTGAAAAAATGAACAAAGAACGAAAATCTAGAATTTTCAAATCTGCAAATAATTTTATAAAAGAAAATACTAATGGTTAAAGTTTTTTTTAATAACTCATGTAATATCTGTAGAGCTGAGATTAATCATTATAAAAAACATAGTGAAGGTAACGTTGAATGGGTAGATGTCACTGACAATCAAGAAGCTCAAAAAATTACCTCAAAATCATATAAAGAACTTTTACGAAGAATGCATGTAATTCAAGACAAAAAATTAATCGAGGGTGCAGAAGTATTTTTAATTATATGGAAAAATATACCTAAGTATAATTTTTTATACAAAATATTTAGAATTAAACCTTTATTTTATTTGTTAAATATTTTTTATGAGATAACAGCTTATTTCTTATTTTTAAAAAACAAACATCTTCTTAAGTGATAAAAAAATCTGATCTTCCTAAAAAAAACTGCCCAATTTGTAATAGGCCTTTCATATGGCGAAAAAAATGGAGACTGAATTGGGTTCTGGTTAAATATTGCTCTAAAAAATGCTCAAAATTAAGTAAATAATCTAAAATAAATCTAATTCAAATCAGATATGCAAAAAATAATGTAATAGTAACATAAAAAATTAGTATTCTAAATAATGAGCAATTATGAGCAGTTTAGAATAATTATGAAAGATGCTGGGTTTGCCCTTTCTAATAAACCAGTAACTAAAAAAATTTTAGAAAATGCTATTCAATTCTCAAAATGTAATAAAAAAACTGTATTAACGAGACAACATGAAATTACAAAAAAAATCTATTTTCTACTAAATGGAAGCGTAAAATTTAATAAATATTTTGAAAAAAATTCTCTTACATTTGCTACAATTAATAAGAAAAATTCTCCATTAGGTATTTCCGGATTAAATCCCCCAGGAAGATTTATGGCTGAGATAATGATTGATAAAAACAGTGAATACTATTCTTTTGATTTAGATTATTTAGATGAAATTGAAAGTCTTGATCCAAGCTTTGTAGCAACTTTTTTATCTTATATATTATTCTTTTCTACTAATCTTTTATGGTCAACCAGAAATCTTGATAATGTTTATAAACAAAATAATCATCAAATATCTAAGGGATCTAATTCTGGCATTAAAGAAAGTAATTATGAAAAAATAAAAGATACAACATTTTTTTCTACTATACTTGAAGAAGATGTTAAAAAATTACTGAATTTAGGTGAAATAAAATTATATTCAACAGATGAATACATAACGTTAGAGGGTAATGATTGCAGCGGGTTAAATATCCTACTTTCTGGCAAGGTTGAAGGATCTTTTAATAGTAAAATAGATAATTCTATAAAAAAAAAATATAGATCTATAGCAAGACCAGGAGTTGCGCTCTCGTTATCTTGTGGTAAAAGGTTAATTAAATTTCCGTATTCGATTAAAGTAACTAGAGACACAAGAATTTTACATTTATCTAATGAGGTAATTAATAATTTAATTAAAAATAATCCTGAGCTAGCTATCAAACTTCTTAAAAGAGAAATTTGGCAATTAGGAAGATATCAACAAAGTGCAACAGGACTTGCAAGATACGCTGCTAAAAATGAAATAGAACTTTTAAAATTTTTAATTGAAGATAATTTTTCTAAACTTCCTGTAAATTCAAAAATATATAGTGTGCCACACTTATTAGAAAATCGTTACTCTCATGAGTTAGCTTTTGATGTTATTTATAATCTGATGGTAACAGGTAATGATATTGAAAAATCTATTGCAAATTTGATGTCCGATGCTCTTAAAAGTTTTGAAAAACAACAAAGATTTTTTAAAGAATTAAATATAATTTATAATCGAGTAGAACAATTCAAAAAAATTAAAAGTAAAGCCTCTTTAGATAAATTAACGCTTTCTAATTTTATAAAAGCATTCGACCATGTTCCTTACGTTATAAAGGGATTAGAAAATCTTCCAGATAAAGCTAATAATATTTTTTTTTATAATCATTTAGCAGCTAATGATGAAAATAAGCTAGCTAATGGTCATGCTTTTTCAATAGATAGTCATTTCGTAAGTGCAAAAATTATATACCCTAAATACGGGAATGGAGGAAAAAGAATAGTTCGTGCGAGTAGAAATACTGAATATTGGAGGCATAATTTTTATGAAAATTTGGATTACATATTTGTTCACACTAAAGAGTCAGATGCACTTAATGAGAGTGATGAAGAAAAAAAATATAGAAAAGATAAATTTTTTAAAGATGCACAAGGTATAATTGATAAGGGTCAGCCACTGGTAATTGCTCCTGAAGGAACATCAGAAACAGATGACAATTTTACTGATACTTCTCCTGGTCCATTTAAACCCGGCGCATTTACTTTGGCAGGTCAATTAAAGCCTGAACCTTATTTAGTTCCTATTGCTTTAGCCAATTTCGATAAACCAGTATCCTCAACTGTTTATTCGGCAGTAATTAAACAACCAATAAAAATTTCGAATTTCGTGAAAGACACAACTAGTATCAAAGAAATCAAATCATTTTTATTAAAGTATAGAAAAACTTTTAAAGGTTATGTTGAGGAAGCATATGAATTATCAAATAAAGTTAAACTTGATACTCATGAATTATCGAATTTAACTACTAATTATAATCTTGTAAGTCCAATTGAGGAAGAGTTTGAATTAGATATAAGAGAGCTTGAATTAAATGCTATAAACCGCTCTGTCAATCAGAAAAAAATAATATTATTTGGTAGCTCTACTTTTCGGATGTGGGAGAACTATGAACAAGATCTTGGTGGAAATAATATTTTGAATCTTGCATTTGGAGGATCAACTTTATCCTCATGTAGAACTTATTTTGAAAGAATTTTTTCAAACTACAGTCCCAAAATACTTTTTTTTTACGGAGGAGATAACGATATAGGAAGAGGTTTAAATTCCGATCAAATTAATCAAGAATTTTTATTGTTTGCAACACAAACTGCAGAAAAATTAAAAAATACTAATTGTTTTTTTATTTCAATAAAACCAAGTCCTTTCAGGAAAAAATTTTTAACAGAGATTACAAATACAAATGATAAAATAAAAAATTCAATAAACACCCTAGAAAAATGGAAGTTTATTGATATTTGTAATCCAATGTTAAAAGCAGGATATGATAAATTTTACGATGAAGATCAATTACACATGAACGATTTAGGATATAGTTTGTTAAGTAAGTTTTTAAGGGATGAAATAGTTAAAATTAACTAGTCAATTTAATTTAAATTTAGAAAGAATATTTGGGATATTATTTTTAAAGTTAAAATATCCTTTATTTGAAAACTGCCAAGAATATTTATCTTCTTCTTTCAAAATAAAGTTTAATTTTAAATTATGTTTTTTTCTAATATTATTTAAAAAGGAATAATTTTCTCCTATACAAGGATGAATAACATCAAAAGAAATTATTTCTTTAGCTAAAGATTGCAATTTTTTCTCATTAAGTACTTTAATTTGATCAAGCCTTTTTTTTTGATCATTAATTATTTGCATCTTGAAATCTAACACTTTTTTCTCAAGTTTTATCTTTCTAACTTCATTTGTTAATAAAATTAAATAAATATTTTTATAGTTTTTTAGTTTACGATTTTCTAAATTTAATTCGTTTTCAAATACTAATAAATTTTCATTAGAGCTATCTTCGTAATTTAAATTTATTGGACTTAATTTGTACTCTCTTTTATCTTTAAGAGGCAAAACATTTTCTTGTAATTTTATATTTTGGTACTTATTATTTGTAAATTTATTAATATTCCACGCCTGAGCTAAATAATGTTTACCCTTAGTTTGAAGTCCAGCAACCCATCTCCAACTTAAAGTGTTTGAAGCGGCATCGCCATCAAATAAGTGTTTCATAAAAAACTCTGCACCCTTTTGCCAAGGTAAGTTTAAATTAAATATCCAAATGCTCGCAAACCACATCCTTGTATGATTATGTAAATAATTATTTTCTTTAAGTTCATTTACCCAATCGTTAAAACATTGTATTTGAGTTTTCCCATTGACAGCCTTTTTATAATTATCATCTTCATTTAGTGCTTTCAAATCTTCAATAAAATCTGACCATACTCGAGGTCTTAATTCTAACCAACCTTTCCAATAAACTCTCCAAAAAATTTCTTGAATATATTTTTCAACTTTCCGATAAGGAAATTTGCTTAAAACTTTTTTTACAACTTCAAATTCTGTAATTAATCTATGGGATATATAAGGAGATAAGCAAGATACATTTTTCCTGTTGTTAGGTCCAAAATCAAAATTTCTTTTGGAACAATAATTAGTTATTTCTTTATTTATATAATATTCTAAATTTTGTAGAGCCTCTACTCTGGTCCTTTTAAATATCATTCTTCATCCTCATTTCTCCAATCATCCATAAACATTTTCCAACATGCAAAAGTTACACATGGAATTCCAACACAGAAACCTAATAAGACACCATCTTTAGAACCCAAATATAATGATGCTATTTGCGTAGTTCCTATTGGAATAACAGTTAATATTAAAGCAATTATTAAAAGCCTATACATATATGGTGGTTTTTTCATTAAATAGTATTTCCTTGGTCCACTGGCATTGATACTGCTGAAGTAAACCAACAATCGTTACAATTTTTTTCAGAAGCTTTTTTTACATGCCATTCATATATTAATAGTTGTTTGTCTTTTGCTAATATTTCAATTTTAAAAATATGTTTAATAGGAGTATTCATTATAAGACTAATTTTGTGAGAGGAATGATTAAGTAATGATCTATATTGAGCTCCATAAATCATAATTCTAAATCTTTCATATGGTCCTGTATATTTCTTATTTTCGGGATGGGCAAACAACCAAGTTTGTTTTATACCTTCATCATTTTTATCGTTATTTTTAAGAGCTTCTAATTGTATTTTGACTACATCATAAGGTAAAAGTTTAGTATTTGGGTTTATAATTTTACTATTAAGTTTATTGCTAAATAAAATTATAATAATAAAAAAAAATATTCTTTTTAATTCCATATTTTTTTTAAAGTTTCCTCTCTTTGACAGCCTTTTTTATACATTAAGTATCTAATAAAATTTTTTTCATAATAGTCTTGATGATAATCTTCTGCTCTATAAAACTTTTCAAATTTCCAAACTAAAGTTACAATTTTTTTGTCTAAATCATTTTGTATTTTCTTAAAAGAATTGTCTATTAATTTTTTTTGTTCTTGATCTTCAAAGAAAATAACCGATCTATAGCTTTTACCTTTATCACAAAACTGTCCGTTTGCATCAAAAGGATCTATATTCTTCCAATAGATATCTAAAAGTTTTTTATAATTAATAACATTTGGATCATATGTAATTTCTACCGCCTCTACATGCCCTGAGTCAGTATAAATCACATCAGCATACTTTGGATTTTTCAAATGTCCCCCTGAATAACCTGAGATAGTTGAAATCACACCTTCAACTTGATCAAATGACTCTTCCATGCACCAAAAGCAACCGCCTGCAAAATAAGCTTTTTTATTTTCAATAGCATTTAAATTAAAATGAAATATACAAGCGAGAATAATTAGAACTTTTTTCATTTAATTATGATATCTTAAATAAGATGAAAAACGATGACTATATTGTCTTAGAGGATTATTTGCACAAAATAGATAATTTGTGTGAAGAATGTAAAAAAGAAGATGAAAGCGTTAAGCAAAATTTAATTATGCACGGATATAAAATTTGCAAAAGCTGTAATTTAGCCAAGACGATATTTCCAATTTAAATACCTTTAAATAAAACTATTACCAAAAATAAGAAAAAAGCTTGAAATAACCAAGAAACTACAACAACCCCAAATGCTCTCCATAAACTATCGTAATCTAAGGCTGCTTTTACTGCTACAACCATACAAGCTAACATCCAAAATGCAGAACCAATAAAAGTAACAGTCATTAACTCTGGTGTAATTCCAAAAACTCTAATTAATCCTGGCGCACTTGAAAAACCGATCGTTCTTAAAAGTTCTCCATGATTGCTTTTTGTTTTAACTCCTCCAAATAATTTTACTCCAACAAAATAGATTATATATGCCCATACATACCAACTTAATAAAGAAAGAGCTGGAGCTATTAAAAAATTAGAAGCTCCTAAATGAATTGAGCCAACACCAGCTGCTAAACTAGATAAAACTACAACGGCACCTGCCTGAAAAGTTGCGTTTTTATCTTTTTCGACCTCTTCAAACAAATCAATGTCAATTTTAATGGCCCTTAAAACTCTGTTTAAAAATATATTTATCATTTTACCTTTTTGTAAATGGCTTTAATAATTTCAAAATCTTATTATGCAAAATTTTATTAGATGTTGCTATAATATTTCCACCATTTTCAGCTGGTTGATTTTTCCAATTTGTTACTATTGCTCCAGAATTTTTTAGTATGGGTATCAAAGGTAATATATCATATGGTTTTAAGTTAGCCTCAATTACAGCATCAACTTTTCCTTCAGCTAACAAACAATAGTTTAGGGCATCAAACCCAGCTAATCTGAATGACCAACCAAATTTTTTAATCACTTTGCGTTGTTTTTCATAACTTATTGTTCCATGAAAGTTTCCGATTATCTTGATTGTTTTTAAATTATTATTATTAGATGACTTTAAAATAAATTTATTTTTATTTTTGAAACAAAAAGATTTTTTTCTATCATTAATATAATATTTATCAAGCTCCGGAAAGTTAGCTAAGCCTATTAAAGATCTTTCTTGAAATGATAAACTTATTAAATTTGACCACGTAGGAGCTCCAATTACAAAAGCTCTTGTTCCATCTATTGGATCAATAGACCATTTATAATCATTTGATGAAAGTTTATCCTCAAATTCCTCTCCAATTATAGAGTCTTTTGGAAATTTTTTATTGATTAGTGATCTTACATATTTTTCAAATGCTTTATCAAAATTAGTTACGGGGTCGAAATCTTTTTTCGAGTTAGATTTATTGCTTACTACCAAGCTAAATTTTGATTTTGCTTTATAAAATGAGTTCAACTTAGGTGGTAAATTTTTAAGAAAATTGAATGGTTTGTTATAATCCATTATGTGTATATAGCTTAAATTAAAAAAAAATATATATGAAAATATCAAAAAAATTTGAACCTCTACTTTTAGGACTATTTGCTTCAATTATTATTGGATTTCTTTCTTTCCTTAGTTTTGAAACATCCACAGGTTTTTGGTTAATATTTTCTTTTGGTTCTTCTTCCTTAATTGTTCTAGTGTTTCATGATAGTAAATTTGCTCAACCAACAAATATTTTTTTTGGTCATTTATTAGCAATAATTGTAGGAATACTTTTTAATGAGTTCTTTGGGATGTCTTACCTAACACTTGGATTATCCGTAGGTACAACAATAACACTAATGATGTATTTTAAAATTATCCATCCACCTGCAGCTGCCAATCCTTTGATTGCATTGTTTGCTGATGTTTCATTAAGTTATATAGTTTTTCCTGTAATAGTTGGTTCAATAGTAATTATAATCCTTTCTGTGTTAATCAATCGATATCTTCTGAAAAGAAATTACCCTGTTAAATGGTTTTAGTTTAATAAAAAAATTGAACTATTGAGAATTAATGCATAACTTGACCAAATCAAATAAGGTGTCATTAAATAAAAGCTTATTTTATCTCTTGAAAAATACTCTCTCATCAAAATTATAATGAATATTAATATAATTATTAAATTTACTAAGGCTACACCAATTAAATGAAATCCAAAAAATGCTAGGCTCCATGTACTATTAAAAAACAAATGAATAAAATAAATTTTTAATAATTTTATTTCAAAAGATTTTATCCAAACTTTCCAAATCGCTAGTGACATTAAAAGATATAGCGTCGACCACACAGGAGGAAAAACCCAACTCGGAGGATTAAAACTTGGTAAAATAATTTGTGAATACCAAGGCTCTTTAAAAGTTGACGTTGCATAACTGCCTATCATCGGCGCTATAAATGTTATTAAAAGTAAAATAATTAAAGATAAATATTTATTTTTCACAGATAAATAAGATATAACTAATTAATGTCTAAAAATCAGAAAAAAATTTGGATAACTGGAGCAAGCAGTGGTATTGGCAAGGCAGTTGCAGAAAAATTTGCTAAAGAAGGTTGGAAAGTAGCAGTTTCAGCTAGAAGAAAAGAAATGTTGAACGTGTTAGCCAAAAATGAGAATATTTCTTCTTTTCCTTTGGATGTTACTGATAAATCTCAAATAAATATTACATTTAAAAATATTTTAAGTGAATTTGATGAATTAGACTTGTGTTTATTTTCGAGCGGAACCTATGAGCCAAAAGACGAACAAAGCATAAATCCTGATAAAATAAAAAATGTAATAAATGTAAATTTTTTAGCTGTGATAGATTGTGTAAAAGGTGTTGAAGATTATTTTAAGAACAAGAAATCTGGACATATTTCAATTGTCTCATCCATAGCAGGATACAGAGGGCTACCTAATTCAAGCGGCTACGGTCCTTCAAAAGCTGCTTTGACTAATTTTAGTGAAAGTATTTACTTTGATTTTAAAAAATACGGCGTGAGAGTTTCAATCGTCTCTCCAGGATTTATCAAAACTTCTTTGACTGATAAAAATGAGTTTCCTATGCCATTTTTAAAAACTCCCAAATATGCTGCTGAAAAAATTTTCAATGGTTTAGTCAAAAGTAATTCTTTCGAAATTCACTTTCCTAAAGGACTAACTTTACTTTTAAAATTTTTAAGGATATTACCTTATAGTCTTTATTTATTTTTAGTAGATAAATTAGTTAAACGTTAAACTTGAGACAAAAAGACTTCGATTATCTAATAAAAATTTTGTATTATGATTTGTGAGAAAAAAATTTATAAAACTTAATTCTGGGAGGATTTTATTTTTTTTTAATAAAAGGGTTAATATGTTTTGTTTTAATCATTGTAACTGCCTAAGAAATAAGTAATTTTTTTAATATGTATATAGCAATGAATAGATTTAAAATAGTTCTTGGAAAAGAAAAAGCTTTTGAAGATGTGTGGAAAAATAGAGAAACACATTTAGACAATGTGCCTGGATTTAAAAATTTTAATTTAGTTAAAAGCGAAAAAAAAGAGGATCATACTCTTTATGCGTCTCACAGTATTTGGGACTCAAAGGAAGATTTCATAAACTGGACTAAATCTGAAGCTTTTAGGCTTGCTCATAAGAATGCTGGTCAACATCAGGATATATATTTAGGTCATCCAAATTTTGAGGGTTTTGAAAAAGTAATTTAAGAATGGAAAAAGAAGAATTAAAAAAAGAATTTAAAGTTTTAAATTTAGCAATTGAAAAGTTATCGTTATATTACGGAGTCTTTTTAGTTTGTTGGGGAATAATATTAAGTTTAGTCAGCGGAAGCTCTTCAGCAACTTCTTATATTCCTTCTTTTTTAGGTTTTCCTTTAATTATTTTTTCATACTTAGCTATAAAGTTTTCATCGAAAAAAAAATTATTTATGCATATTGTTGTGATTTTTATTCTTATCATTTTTCTTGGTGGATTGGATTTCGTTAGGACTCTAATAAGTGGATATGCATTTAAAAATATTTGGGCAGATACTTCTAAGATAATGATGTTGCTAACTGGATTCTACTTTTTAATTCAATGTGTAAGATCGTTTATTTTCGCAAGAAAAAATAAGGAATAAAAATATTAAATTATTATAAGTTTGAGTCAACAAACTCCCAATTAATAAGTTTATCAAAAAAATTTTCTAAGTAAGCTGGCCTTTTATTTCTATAATCTAAATAATAAGAATGCTCCCAAACATCACATCCTAATATTGGCTTCATATTGCGAATTAAAGGATTTTCTGCATTAGGTGATTTAGTTACCACTAATTTGTCTTCTTTTAAAGATAGCCAACACCATCCAGACCCAAACTGAGTTACTCCAGCATTGATAAATTCTTCTCTAAATTTTTCAAAACTCCCAAAGTCTTGTTTAATCTTATTTTCAAGTTTAGATGGAATATTTCCTCCGCCATTAGGTTTCATGCACTTCCAAAAAAGATTATGATTCCAGTGTTGACTTGCGTTGTTAAAAATACTAGCTTTTTTTTCATCCGATGATTTTTTAATTATATCTTCCAAAGAAAATTTTTCATAATCAGAGTCTTTTATAAAATTATTTAGATTTGTAATATATGTTTGATGATGTTTACCATGATGCAAATCCAAAGTTTGCTCTGACATTATTGGAGAAAGAGCTGAATTAGCGTAATCTAATTTAGGAAGTTCAAACATATTAATTTTTTACAAACATTACTGTTAACTCTGCAACTTTAATTCCAAATTTAGTCATTGTCGCTCTGTTAATTGCCACACGCTCATCTTGCATAAATATCCAGTCATCAAAAGTAATCTTAATATTCTTCCCTTTTACCGGTACTAGTAAAACATATTCAAATTTAAAAGCTGGGCCATATGAATATCCTTTTGCAGTTCCTACTACATCTGAAGCTGTTCCTTCATAATTGTTCTCATCAATTTTTTTAATAGTCCATTTTCGAGTTTGCTTCTCTCCATCATTCCAATCAAAAACCTCATCCAAAATTAATTGGGAGCCATCCCATTTTCCGTCTAAGTCAGCTTTAAATTGTCTTGTAACTTTTCCAGATCTATTTTGTAATACTCCCCATGCTTTTATATTGCCTGACAAATAATTTTCGATAACAAGTCTTGGTTTTTGGTCTTTAAAATCAGTTGGTTTCATTTTATTTGCGCATCCTGTTATTAAAATTAGTAAAAAAAGTCCGATAATTTTTCTCATGACGAATATCTATTAGACATAGAGAATTGAATCAAGTTAATGTTTTTTGACTTAAAACCACCTTCACAATAAGAAAGGTAAAATTCCCACATATGTTTAAAATAATCATCAAAACCAAGTGGACCTATTTTATCCCAGACAGCTAAAAAGTTTTTTCTCCAAGTTGCAAGAGTTCTAGCATAATCTCCAGAATAATTATTAATTTTCTCTAGTTGCATCTCATTTTTCTTTATAAGATTTTCCATAAATTTAATTGAAGGTAAAAATCCGCCTGGAAATATGTATTTTTGTATAAAGTCCTCATTTGCTCTATATCTCTCAAACAATTCATCTTTAATAACGATACCTTGAATGGCAGCGGTGCCATTATAATTTAAAACTTTTTTAATTGTACCAAAATATTTATCCATATATTTTTCACCAACTGCCTCTATCATTTCAATTGAAGCAACATGGTCATATTTATCTTTAAGATCCCTGTAATCTAAAAACTTTACATTTACTTTATTGTTTAATCCTGAATTAGATATTTTTTTTTTGCTAAAATCGTATTGATTTTTTGAAATCGTTATACAATCAACACTCACATCATAGTTTTTAGCCAAATATTCTGCGAAACCACCCCAACCACATCCTATCTCTAAAACCTTATTTCCATCTTTGATATTTAGCAAATTTATAAGCTCCTGAAATTTATTTTTTTGAGCACTTTCTAAATCGTCTATCCCGTTATTATAAACAGCACCCGAGTAAGTGAGAGTTTTATCAAGCCACAATGAAAAGAACTCGTTACCTAGGTCGTAATGTTTTGAAATATATTTAATACTTTTAGATTTTGTATTCGATGCAAATATTTTTTTTAAAAAATTTTTGATCTTTTGCAATTTTAAACTGCCTGAAAAAGAATAAATAGTATTAATATTTCTTGCAGTGAGCTCGATTAAATTTGTCAAATTTGAAGTATAAAAATCTTTTTTCATATATGCCTCTCCTAAAGCTGAGCTTCCACCCATCACCACATTAAAATAAAAGTGAGGGTTATTTATTTTTATATCTGAGGATAATTTACTTTCTAAATCACCAAAATGATATACTTTTCCGTCATAGTTAATTAATTTTAAATTACCTTGTGAAATATTTTTTAATTTATTTAGGACAAATTTTTCTGAAATTTTAAATAAGCTCATTAATACTCCTCATAACTTAAATTGTTTTTAAATTTAACACACTTGCTTTTATATATTGCTCCTTTTTTCCATAAAAGTAATGCTTCATAATGTATCGAACTAATAATTTTAATTGTCATTAAAGGATATTTAAAAAAATTTTTTACAAGTTGTTTAGAACTGAATTCCTTTTTTTCTCCCGTTTGGGTGGCTGTTAAAATTGTTCCTATAGTGTCTGTTTGTTTAATAAAAACCGAAAGCTTATTATCTGGATTAAGTAATTTGAAATTATAGTAAGTTTCCATATCCATAAACGGCGATACGTAAAATTTTTTTTTACATTTTTGAGTTATTTCTTCATTGTTTTTAATCTTAAAAATATATGTATGCTGCTCATTAAAAGTATTTTTAACTTCATAAAAAATTGCTTTTAAATTATTACCCTCGTAACAATAAAAAATACTTAGAGGATTAAAGACGTATCCAAATATTCTTGGATAACAAAGAAGTTTGATCTTATTAATTTTTCCTTCGATCTTAAACTTTCTTATATTAGTAAGTACCCAATCTTTTAAGTTACTTCCATCACGTTCACCGTGATCCTTATTATAAAAGCTAAAAATATTAAATTTATTATGTGAAAATATGCTAATGCTACTATCTAATTGATATATCTCATCCAAATCAATTAGTAGTGAAAAAGTTTCATATTTTAAAAAATGTCTTACCGGTTTAAATCTTGTATGAGTTATTTCACCATTATAAATGCAAGAGTTCATTAAATTTTAAAGTTATTTATTAAATCAATAGAAGATTTTAATCCATCTTCATGAAATCCATAACCAAAATAACTTCCACAATACCATGTTCTTTTTTTACCTTGAATTAATCTTAAATCCTTCTGAAGTGCGGTATTCTCTGAATTAAGGAAGGGGTGAGTAAAATCAATCTTTTTAATGACATAATAATTATCAATTCCTAAAACAGGGTTTAAAGTTAAAAAATAATTTTTGGAAGTTTTTAGGTTTTGCAGTTTATTTAACCAATAAGTGATACATGTCTTGTCTCCATCTGAAACAGAATTCCAACTAGACCAAGCCCTTTTTTTACGTGGCATTAATTTTTCATCAGTATGTAAATAAGCCTCATTTTTTACATAATTAAATTTTTCTAGTATATTCTTCTCCTCTTCGGTTGGTTTTTCTAACATTCTTAGACTTTGGTCTGCATGGGATGCTAAAACTACGTGATCATAATCAACATATTCATTACCAATAATTACTCTGATATTGTCATCACTTCTAATTAACTTTTCTACTTTGTAATTTTTATAAATTTCTCCACTAATTTTCTCTGTGACCTTATTAACATAAGCTCTGCTTCTGTTTGAAACTGTGTACCATTGAGGTCTATTTTTAAATTTAAACAAACCATGATTAGTAAAAAAATTTAGAAAAAATTTTAATGGCATTTCCTTTGCTTTGTTAAATGGCATAGACCAGATAGCAGCGACCATAGGTATTAAGTGATATTCAACAAAATAATTAGATAATTTTTCATGTTTTAAAAAATCCCCCAGTGTTTTTTCTTTTATTTCGCCTTTAAGTAATTTTGGCGTTGTTTTATAAAATGAGATTATTTCTTTAATCATGTATAAAAACTTAAAGTTAAATAAATTAAGTTTATTAGCAAAAATACCTCCTAATCCACTTCCGCTGTATTCAACATTACTATTTTTGATTGTTACAGAAAAAGACATATCGCTTTTTTCATAAGGAACATTTAATTCATTAAAAAACTTTATTAAATTTGGGTAAGTAGTTTTATTAAAAACAATAAAACCAAGATCTACTGGAACTATTTTATCACCATCTTTAATATCATAAGTGAGAGAGTGACCTCCAAAATGGTCTTCTTTTTCGTATAGATCAACTTTATATTTTTTTGAAAGAAAATATGCGGAGGATAATCCTGAGATTCCGGAGCCGATAACTGCAATTTTCATTAAGAAAAATTATGCAGCTTCATCTTTATATTCATCCATTGAAGGACATGAGCATACTAAATTTCTATCGCCAAAAACGTTATCAACTCTTGCAACTGGCGCCCAGTATTTATTATTTTTTACGTATTCAGTTGGAAAAGCTGCTTCTTCTCTAGTGTAAGCGTGGTTCCACACATTTGAAGCTAATTCAATATAAGTATGAGGAGCGTTCTTCAATGGATTATCAATTTTATCAAATTTTGATGTCTGCACTAAATTAATTTCTTTTTTAATTTTTATAAGTGAATTACAAAACTTATCGATCTCCTCTAAATTTTCACTTTCTGTTGGCTCAATCATTATTGTACCTGCAACAGGCCATGACATAGTTGGCGCGTGGTAACCAAAGTCAATTAGTCTTTTTGCTAAATCCTCTTCAGAAATTCCTGAACTTGCTTTAATTGGTCGAATGTCAATTATGCATTCATGTGCTACATTTCCATTTTTACCAGTATAAAGAACCTTATAATCTTTTGATAATTTCTTTGAAATGTAATTTGCGTTCAAAATTGAAACTTGTGAGGCTTTTTTCAAACCCTCTGCACCCATCATCTTTATGTACATCCAAGATATTGGAAGAATACTTGAACTACCCCAAGGAGCAGCTGAGACAGCTCCCATTCCATTCTTAGGGCCAGCTTCTTTAATAATTTCGTGTGTTGGTAAAAAATTGGCTAGATGCTTAGCGCAAGCTATTGGCCCCATCCCTGGTCCGCCCCCTCCATGAGGAATGCAAAAAGTTTTGTGTAAATTTATATGGCAAACATCAGGTCCGAATTTTCCTGGTTTTGCAACACCCACAAGTGCATTTAGATTTGCTCCATCCATATAAACTTGTCCGCCATGCTTATGAATAACATCGCAAATTTCGATGATTTTTTCCTCAAATACTCCGTGAGTAGAGGGATATGTAACCATCAAGGCAGCTAAATCTTTTGAATATTTTTCAGCTTTATTTTTAAGATCTGCTATGTCTACGTTTCCATCATTGTCACAATTGATTACAACCACTTTCATCCCACACATTTGAGCACTGGCTGGATTAGTTCCGTGAGCTGAGTCCGGGATTAGACAAACGTTACGATTTTCTTGTTTGTTATTCCTATGGAACTTTCTTATAGTCATTAGACCAGCATACTCTCCTTGAGCTCCAGAATTAGGCTGTAAAGAGACAGCGTCATATCCAGTAATTTCTTTTAAATCATTAATTAGATCTTCAAAAAGGATCTTATAACCCTCCATTTGATTAGTAGGGACAAAAGGATGCGGAAGTGAAAACTCTTTCCAGGTTATAGGAATTAATTCTGCTGTTGCATTGAGTTTCATAGTGCAAGAGCCTAAAGCAATCATTGATCTGTTAAGCGCAATATCACAATCTTCGAGTTTCTTTAAATATCGTAAGATTTCAGTTTCGGAATGATATTTATTAAAAACTGGATGAGTTAGGTATTTTGAAGTTCTTAAAAGATTTTTTGGAAGATTATCTAATTCAACCTTAACGTCTTGTTTTATTGTTTTAGAAATTCCAAATAACTTTAATAATAAATCGACATCATCAAGTTTTTTTGCCTCATCAAAAGCAACTGATAAATGCTCTTTATCAACTTTTCTCAAATTAATATTTTCTTTTAATGCAGCCTCATAAATAGAATTTGTTTTTTCATTAGTTTTAATAGTAACCGTATCAAAAAAATGATCTGATAAAATTTTGTAACCACCTGCTTTAATATTATCAGCAAAAATTTTAGCTAATTTAGAAGTTCTATTAGCAATTTTTAGTATTCCTTCTGGTCCATGATAAATTGCAAAAGCAGCAGAAATGATAGCTAATAATGCTTGAGCGGTACAAATATTACTTGTTGCTTTATCTCTTCTAATGTGTTGTTCCCTAGTTTGTAAAGATAGTCTGTAAGCTTTTTTTCCGTGTCTATCTTTTGAGACTCCTATAATCCTTCCAGGCATTGATCTTTTAAATTCCTCTTTAGTTGCAAAAAATGCTGCATGAGGACCGCCATATCCCATTGGGATGCCAAATCTTTGGGCGCTACCAACAGCGATATCAGCTCCAAGTTCTGCTGGAGTTTTTAGTCTTGTTAATGCCAATAAATCACAAATCATAATAGCTTTTCCATTTTTTTTGTGTATCTGACTAATGCTTTCACAAGGGTCGTTTATTTCACCCAAAGTTCCTGGATAAGATAGAACTCCACAAATAATATCTCTATTAATTTTTTTAAGTTCTGTTTTTTCATCACCTATGATCAGTTCTAAACCAAAAGGGTTTGTTCTTGTTTTAATTAGATCAATAGTCTGAGGATTGCAGTTGCTTGAAATAAATATTTTATTTGAATTAGTCTTATCTAATCTCTGGCTTAAACCTACAGCTTCTGCTGTTGCTGTTGCTTCGTCCAATAAAGAAGCATTAGCAATATCCATACCAGTTAAGTCGATTATTGATTGTTGAAAATTCAAAAGCATCTCAAGTCGACCTTGCGCCACTTCAGGCTGATAAGGTGTATAAGATGTGTACCATCCTGGATTTTCTAAAATATTTCTAAGAATTACATTAGGGGTAATAGAATTATAGTACCCCATCCCAATAAAGTTTCTAAAAATTTTATTTTTTTTAGAAATAGATTTTAATTTTTTCAAAGCATCATTTTCCGACATTGGCTGATCGATTTTTAGATTGTCTTTTAATAAGATCTTTTCTGGCACAGTATTTTTCATCAGATCTTGAAGTGAATCATATCCAATGTATTGCAACATTTTAGATTGCTCTTGCTCGGACGGACCAATATGTCTCTTAATAAATTCTTTTGAATTATCGTCAATCATTTAACTTGGGTTCTCCTTACAAAATTTATCGTATTCATCTTTTGACATAAGGGAGTCATATTCACCTTTGTCCTTTATCTTCAACTTAAAAAACCAACTTGCTCCCTCTGGATCAGTGTTAACGCTTCCTGGGTCATCTGCAATAGCTTTATTTCCCTCAGTAATTTCTCCTGAAACAGGGGAATAAACATCACTTGCAGCTTTAGTGGACTCTACAACAGCCGCTTGACCCTCTTTTTCTACAGCTTTTCCTACATCAGGAACTTCTACGAAAACAATATCTCCGAGCATCTCTGTTGCATGTTTAGTTATTCCAACTGTAGCCAAATCACCATCCAATGAAACCCATTCGTGTTTCTTTGAAAATTTTTTTTCACTCATATGCATTCACCCTTTTATTTAACATAACTTTTTTTATAAAATGGAAGTTCAGAAATTTTACCCCCATATTTTTTTCCTCTTACTTCAAGCTGAATAGATGTCCCGATTCCAGAAAATTCTGATTTTACGTATCCCATTGCAACTGGAGCGTTTACACTTGGGCCAAAAGTGCCACTTGTGACGAATCCAATTTCATTATTATCTGAAGAATAAATTTTAGTATTTTCTCTAGCAATAACCTTACCATCTGGCTTGATGCCAACTCTAATTTTTTCACTTCCGTTGGCTAACAAACTTTTTATTTTTTCCCATCCATTGAAACCTCCAGCTTCTTTTCTTTTTTTTGCTATAGCCCATTTTAAATTAGCCTCAACTGGATTTATTTGTTCATTTAAATCATGGCCATATAAACATAGACCGGCTTCTAATCTTAATGTGTCTCTTGCTCCTAGGCCAATTGGTTTAACCTTATTTAAGGTTAAGTAATCGATAAACTTTTCAACTTTTTTATTAGAAATAGAAATCTCGAAGCCGTCTTCACCTGTATATCCTGATCTTGTTATATAAATATTTTCTCCTTCATGTTTAAAATGACTTCCTGTCATAAATTTTAAATTTTTTACACCTGATATAAGTTTTTCTAAAATTTCTACAGATTTGGGTCCTTGCAAAGCTATTAAAGATAGATCATTGTTTAAAAGATATTTGTGATTTTTTGTTAATAATTGAGAAATTTGTTTTATATCGTTTTCCTTACAGGCTGCATTTAAAATTACACAAAAACCTTTTTCTGTTTTTGTAATTATTAGATCATCAATTATTCCACCTTCATTATTAAGTAAAAATGAGTATTTTAAATGATTTATTTTTAAAGATTTTAAGTCTGCAGGTATAATTTTTTCCAATGCGACCGTTAATGTATCATCACCTTCTAAAAAAAACTGTCCCATATGTGATACATCAAAAAATCCAGCATGTGTTCTTGTAGAAATATGTTCTTTTACAATTCCATCTTTATATTGGATTGGCATTTCATAACCAGCGAATGGAACAAACTTTGCTCCTAAATTTTTATGATAATCATATAAAGCTGTTTTTTGTACATTCATAATAACTCTTCTTGTTAACCCCATCTGTCTATGTACCTGAGAGATTTAATCCTTCGGTGAGGCTTAAGCCTGCTTTCCAGAGTTATTACTTCAACGGTCCTTTTGCCTGAGAGTTTCCGGGGTGGTTGCTCCTTCGGCGCCAAAAATTGGTCTCTCCCGTTAATTTAGACTTTCATCTAAAAGTGATAAAATGTCAAATATAATTATTATGATGTGGCTTTATTTTTGTCAAAACTTTTTAGGATAATTGCGCCGATTATTATGGCTCCTCCAATAAACACACTTATTGGTGGTATTTCATTTAAAAATAACCATACCCATATAGGAGCAAATACAGTTTCGGTTAACATCAGAAGTCCAATTGTTGTTGAAGCAGTTGTTCGTGATCCAATAGTGATACAGATAAAACCTAATGCAAGTTGTGGAACACCTAAATAAAAACCCATTAAAAGATCATGATTAGTAAATGCAAAATTTTCAGAAAGGGCGAGTCCATAGATGACACTAAAAATACCCGAATAAAATATTGCTGGCACCATATCTAAATTTTTGTTTTTTCTTATAATCATAACTAGTATTGCAAAATTAATTGGAATTGCTAGAGCAACCATATTTCCAAAAAAAGAACCAGTTGAAAGAGAGTCTCCAACCATAATAGTAATTCCTCCCATTGCTAATAAAATAGAGAAGAAACCTACCAATGAAACTTTTTCTTTTAAATAAAAGTAACCAAAAACTGCTAAAAACATTGTTTGCGTGCTTATTATAAAAAACCACATTAGCAACTGTAGTATTGCTCATAGAAAATACAAATGCAACAAAACTCAAGGACATTACCAATCCTCCAACTAAAGCTTGGTACCCTGATTTTTTTATAATTTTAATCGTATTTTTTTTGTAAGTAACAATTAAGAAAATCGTCAATGCAATCATAAAAAAAACAGATCTCAATAATAAGATTTGCCAAATACTTGCTTCCTCAAAAGATCTAATGATAAACCCTCCCCAACTTAAACAGAAACCACCAAACATAAGTAATACAAAACCTGGTATATTATAAAGAAATTTCATTTAAATTTTCTTAAAATTTTTTTAAAATTAAAACTCAAAGTTAAAGATCTTAATATCATAAAACACATTAGTGAAAACCATAATCCATGATTTCCAAAAAATTTTGTCATATAGATAGAGATAATTATAAATATTATAACAGAAATTATCATAGCATTTCTCATTTCTTTTGTCTGAGATGCTCCAATGAAAATACCATCAAGCTGATAGCAGAAAGAAGCAACAGGAGGTATTATAACGATCCATATAAAATGTTTATATGAAATAAATCTTAATATTTCTATATCGGTAAAAATATTTATTATATTCTTAAAAAAAAATATAAAAATAAAAGATATTATGATTGCTGTAAGAAAACTTAAATGTATAGAGTTTTTTATAGCTTTTAAAAAAGAATTTTTATTCTTTCTTCCGATAGTGAAGCCAATAATACCTTCAGTAGAAAAAGCATATGCGTCTAAAAAAAAGGCAGCTAATATTATAAATTGCATAAGTATGGTATTTACTGCTAAATAATTTTCTCCTAGTTTTGAGCCCATATAGGTTATCCACAAAAATGAAAAAGTTAAGAATAAAGTTCTGATGAAAATATTAAAATTTATATTAAATAAATTTAAAAGCTTTGATTTTATGAATAATTTTTTAAATCTAGGAATTAATTTAAAATTTTTAATAATAAATTTAACAGTAAATAAAGCAAAGATAATTAACGTTAAAAAACTTGCAAATAAAGTGCCTAAAGCAACACCTAATACATTTAAATTATAAAATAAAACTAAAAAAGAACTAAAAATTATGTTTAAGATAGATAAAATTACTACTATTAAACTAGATATTGTTGTCTTTTGTATTCCAAGATAAAAACCGATTAAAATATAAATCGTTAGCTCTGCTGGAACCGATAATACTCTCACACTTAAGTAGGTATTTATTAGAAAATTTATTTCAGATGAAGTGTTAAAAAAATATTGAATAGCTAAGTATATTAAAGGTTTTAAGATAATAATTATCGCGGCAAACAACATAGCAATAATTAAATTTCTCAATAATGTTCTAACAATTTCTTGGTAATTTCCTCTTGCAAAAAATTGGGCGACTATACCTACAGTGCCCATTCGTAAGAAACCAAAACTCCAAATAACCATTGTCATAACTGAAGTCGCTATGCTTGTTGCAACTATATATTTTGTTTCTCCTAAATTACCCATTAATCCTGTATCAACAATACCCACAAAAGGAGTTGCTAAGTTTGAAAAAAAAACCGGAATGGACAATAAAATAATTTGTTTTTTTGTAAATTTTGCTGAATTTTTCATATTTTTCTTTAGAATTTTAAATTAAGCTTATATACACATCTGAAATAATGTTAGAGCAATTTTTTATTACATTTCAAATACTGGTAATTGATGTTGTTATGGCTGCTGATAATGCAATAATTATAGGTATTATTGCTGCGAATTTTGCGCCTGATAATAGAAAAAAAATTATAGCATTGGGTGTAGCAGCAGCTTTTATATTTAGAATATTTTTTGCAACTGGTGCGAATTATATATTCGAATTTGCTTGGGTTAAAATATTAGGTGGATTACTCTTAATTTGGGTAATAAATAATTTAAGACAAGATTTTTTTGGTCAAAACAAAATAAAATCTCCACAAATAAAATCAAAAGAAACAAAAAGCTTCTCTTCAGGCGTTTATCAAGTTTTAATTGCTGACTTAACTTTAAGTTTCGATAACGTATTAGCTGTTGTAGCCGCTTCTAAAGGCAACTTTCATATCATGGTCATAGGTCTTTTATTATCTGTATTTTTGATAGCAACACTAGCAAGTTACTTTGCTGACTACATTAAAAAACATCAATGGCTAGGTTATTTAGGTTTATTCGTAATTCTTTTAATAGCTCTACAATTAATAATTGGTGGACTTGTAAATTATGAAGTTCTTTCAATTAACGAAAAATTTAAGTTCTTATTTTCAATATGATAGATTTTTGTATTCTAGGGTCAGGTATTGCTGGCTCTACAATAGCAAATCTTTTATCAAAAAAATACTCAGTCCACTTATTTGATAAAGCAAGGGGTCCTGGAGGAAGATCATCAAATAAAAAATTTAAAAATAATTTGATCTTTGACCATGGAGTTCAGTATATTTCTCCAAAATCAGAACTTTTTTCAAAATATATTAAAAAGCTTTATAAAAATAAAATATTAAAAATTTGGGAAAATAATCACTTAGATTTTACTTATGAAAAAAAACCTATTTCAAATAAATTCATAGGCACGAAAGCTAATAACGATTTAGTAAAATATAATTTAAAAGGTATAAAAAAATCATTTACTTCACCGATATCAAAAATTTATTTTAATAATTACTTTTGGGAAATAACTTTAAAGGACAATTCAACTCATCAATTTAAATTCTTAATTTTAACTTGTCCCTTTCCTCAATTAAAAAAATTGGCGAAAAATTACTTAGATAAAAAAATTTTAAAACTTAAGGTAAACATGGAACCAAATATTACTGTAATGGTTGCATTTAAAAATCAGAAAGAGCTTCCTATTAGTTCAATAAAATTTGATGATGATATTTTAGCTTGGGCAGCAAATGAAAATAGTAAAAAAAGATTTAGATCTAATATAAATTTATGGACACTACAAGCAACGCTCAAATGGTCAAAAAAAAAAATTAATAAATATAAAATTGATAAATCAGTTATGAATCAATTAATTAAACGTTTTATTAAATTAACAGGCATTGAAAAAAATAAATTAATATTTAAAAAAATTCATGGTTGGAAGTATTCATATAATTATAAAAAAACACCTTATTTAAGCTTATGGAATAAAAAATATAATTTAGGTGTTTGTGGAGATTGGTTAAATGGCCCAAAGGTTGAAAATGCATGGCTAAGCGCTAACGACCTTGCCAAAAAAATAAAATAATTAAAAAATACCTTTACTCTTCTTAGATTTATCTTTTATTGAAGATTTAATCTCTACGTTTAAACCCATTAAATCTTTAGCTTTTAATAAAGAAAGATTTTGTACGCACATTAAAAATCTATCTGATTCTTTTTTAGAAATTATGCCATCAGTCAAAATTTTAAACTTTTTAATATATTCTTTTCGAGTAAAAGGTCTATTGCCTGCGGGATGAGCGTCGGCAACATTGATTTCCTCTGAAATTGTGGATCCATCTCTCATAGTAATTATTACTTTTCCACCGAAACATTTATTTTTAGGATTAGGATCATGATATTTTTCAGTCCATTTTGGATCTTCTTTGGTTGAAATTTTTTGCCAAAGCTCGACTGTACTTTTTTTTTGTGCTCTTTGAGGAGTGTAAGATTTAACGTGATGCCATGCTCCATCTTCGAGTGCAACTGCAAAAATATACATTATTGAATGATCTAAAGTTTCCCTGCTTGCTTTTGGATCCATTTTTTGAGGGTCATTAGCTCCAGTACCTATCACATAGTGAGTATGATGACTTGTTTCAATTATAATATTTTTAATATCATTTATATTGGAAATTTTTTTATTTAATCTAATAGCTAAATCAATTAAAGCTTGAGATTGATATTCAGCTGAATGTTCCTTCGTATAAGTTTCAAGTATTGCTCTTTTAGGTTCATTTATGTTTGGTAAAGGAACTGAATATTCTTTATCAGGTCCTGACAAAATATAAGCGATAACACTATCTTCACCTTCATAAATTGGTGAAGGCGCACCCTCGCCTCTCAAACATCTGTCGACTGCTTCTACTGCAAGCTTACCTGCATGTGCAGGTGCAAAAGCCTTCCAACTTGAGATTTCTCCTTTTCTAGATTGTCTTGTTGAAACAGTTATATGTAATGCTTGTTGAACAGATTGATAAATTATTTCAGTTTTTAAATTTAATAGACTTCCTAAACCAGCAGCAATACTTGGTCCTAAGTGTGCTATATGATCAACTTTATGTTCATGTAAACAAATTCCTTTTACTAAATTTACTTGGACTTCGTAACCTGTAAGTATTCCCTTAATTAAATCTTTTCCATCACAACCCTTTTGTTGTGATACTGCTAAGATAGCAGGAATATTGTCTCCTGGATGGCTATAATCAGCTGCTAAAAAAGTATCGTGATAATCTAACTCTCTAACTGCTGTTCCATTTGCCCATGCGGCCCACTCACAATCTACTTTAATTTTAGATTTTAAACCAAAAACAGTAGCCCCATTTTTTCTGGTATGAGCTAAGGCCATTGCTCTTGCTGAAACAACTGGTCTTCTATTAAAAGAAGCAATTGCGACTGATGCGTTATCAATAATTCTATTAATAACCATATCAATTGCATCTTTATCTATATTAGCTTTATCAGATGCAATTTCAGCAATTTTCCATGCTAATTGATCTTCTTTTTTAAGATTTGATTTTGATGGGTGAACTTTTACTTTTATTACTCTCATTTAACTAGCAAGCATATTTCTCAAAACGTACTGTAAAATTCCTCCGTTTTTATAGTACTCAACTTCATTAGCAGTATCAATTCTACAGAGCATTTGAATTTTTTTAATAGTTCCGTCTTGATATTTAATCTCACAAGTCAATTCTTGTCTTGGCCTTACACCTTTATCAATATCAATAACTGAAATTAACTCTGCTCCTGTGATATTTAATTTTTTACGGTCAAAACCTTTTTTGAATTGAAGAGGTAAAACTCCCATTCCGATTAAGTTTGATCTATGAATTCTCTCAAAACTTTCTGCTATTACAGCTTTTATTCCCAAAAGTTTTGTACCTTTAGCGGCCCAGTCTCTTGAGGAGCCTGTCCCGTATTCTTTTCCAGCCATAACAACTAAATCATTTCCTCTTTTCTTGTATTCAATTGCAGCATCATAAACACTCATTACTTTTCCATCTGGCTGTAAAGTTGTAAATCCTCCTTCAGTCCCTCGTGCCATTTCATTTCTAATTTTAATATTTCCAAATGTACCTCTCATCATAACTTCATGATTACCTCGTCTTGCGCCATAAGAGTTAAAGTCTTTTTGTTGAACTTGATTTTTCATAAAATAATCACCTGTAGGACTATCTTTTTTTATATTACCCGCAGGAGAAATATGGTCTGTAGTAACTGAGTCTGCTAGTAAAAGTAATAATCTTGCATCTTTGATTGGCTTAAAGCCATCTGGTTGATCTGGTAAATTATCAAAGAAAGGAGGTCTTTTTACATATGTAGAGTTGTCTTCCCAATTATAAATACTGCTATCTACTGTTTTAATAGCACTCCATTCTTTAGGTCCTTCCGAAACATTTGAATAACGATCAATAAACATCTCTGCATTAATTGACTTTAACATTATGTCTTCAATTTCTTTATTACTTGGCCAAATATCTTTTAAAAATACTTCTTTACCCTCTTTGTCAGTACCAAGAGGATTTTTATACATATCGAAATTCATATTACCAGCTAAAGCAAAAGCAACTACAAGCGGAGGTGAAGCAAGATAATTAGCTTTAACATCTGGACTTATTCTTCCTTCGAAATTTCTATTTCCCGATAAAACAGAAACTGCATATAAGTTATCTTTGTGTATCGCATCAGAAATATTCTTATTTAGTGGACCAGAATTTCCAATACATGTTGTGCAACCGTAACCAACTAGATTAAATCCAAGTTCATCTAGATATTTATTTAAACCTGCTTTTTCTAAATAGTCTGTAACTACTTTAGATCCAGGAGCCAAAGAAGTTTTTACCCACGGTTTAATTTTTAAACCTTTTTCAATAGCTTTTTTCGCAAGTAGTCCCGCACCAATCATTACGCTTGGATTTGAAGTGTTTGTGCAAGAAGTAATAGCCGCTATTACTATATCTCCATCGCTGATTTTGTAATCAGCACTAGCAACATCTACTTGAATGGGTTTTTCTCTTTTAGTATTTTCTTTATAAGCTTTAGCAAAGCCAGTAGAAGACTCTGTTAATAAAACTTTATCTTGTGGTCTTTTAGGGCCAGAAATACTTGGAACAACAGTGCTTATATCTAAAGACAAAGTATCAGTAAACTCAATACCTTCGCTTGCCCAAAGTCCTTGTGCTTTTGAATATTTTTCTACAAGTTCGATTGTCTCCTTATCTCTGCCAGAAAGTTTTAAATATTTTAAAGTTTCTTCATCTACAGGAAAAAAACCACACGTTGCACCGTACTCAGGTGCCATGTTTGCTATGGTAGCTCTATCAGCTAACGTAAGATTTTTTAAACCTTCACCATAAAATTCTACAAATTTTCCTACTACACCTTTTTTTCTAAGCATCTCAACAATTGCTAACACTAAGTCTGTAGCAGTTAATCCTTCAAGCAATTTTCCTTTGATCTCTACTCCAATAACCTCAGGGATTAACATTGAAATAGGTTGACCTAACATAGCTGCTTCTGCCTCTATTCCGCCAACACCCCATCCTAAAACTGATAATCCATTAACCATTGTCGTGTGACTGTCTGTTCCGACTAACGTATCTGGATAAGCATAAAGATCATCACCGCTTTTTGATGACCAAACTACTTTAGCTAAATATTCTAGATTAACTTGATGACAAATGCCTGTTCCAGGAGGAACAACTCTAAAATTATCAAAAGCTTTTTGACCCCACTTAAGGAATGCGTATCTCTCGCCATTTCTAGAAAATTCTTTTTCGACATTTTGATTAAATGATTTACCTGACGCATATTCGTCAACCATAACAGAGTGATCAATTACTAAATCTACTGTCGATAATGGATTGATTTGATTTGGATCTTTATTTTTTTCTTTAACGGCATCTCTCATTGCCGCAAGATCTGCAATAGCTGGTATTCCGGTGTAATCTTGTAATAAGGTTCTTGCAGGTCTGTAAGCTATTTCTGTGTTTGATTTTTTATTCTTAAGCCATTCTTTCAAAGCTAAAATCTGTTTTTTATCAACGGTAGTATCATCTTCATAACGTAGAAGATTTTCTAGTAAGACTTTAAGAGATTTTGGAAGTTTTGATATTCCCTCTAAACCGTTTTTCTCTGCGATTTTTAAGTTAAAAATTTTATAATTTTTTCCTGATGAATTAAGAGTATCGAGAGATTGAAATGAATTTTTACTATTAAATTTCATGGGCTATACATAGAACAAAATAACACAAACGATAAGTAAAAAAGACATAGAGTAATTAAAATTTTGGATAAAACGATCGGTTGTGGCGAATTTTCTCATGTATTTTCCTGTTAAACACCATGCAGCTTGACTGCTTGCTGCCATTAAGAAAAAAACGATTGTGAAAATAATTGTGTCTCTAAAAAAGTTATTTTGAACATCTATAAATGTAGAAATTCCAACTAATGCGATGATTATTCCTTTTGGATTAATAAATTGGAAAAAGAATGTATTAATAAAAGTTATTGGTTTTGGGCTAGTTTTTTCTGACTTGTCTTTTACAAATGAAATTTTATACGCCATATAAATTAAAAAAAAAGATCCAAATATTTTTATAATATTTTGCAAATTATCAATTTTTTGAAAAACTGCTGAAGAACCTAACTGCAATACAATAATTAAAACAGTCCAACCCGTAATAACCCCTAATATGGTGGGTATAGTTTTTTTAAAGCCAAAATTAAACATTGTGTAAGCAGTCATAATATTGTTTGGACCAGGTGAAAAAGAAGTTGCTACTCCAAAAAGTAGCAAAGAAATTATATGAGAAAGCATTTAGTGAGGGGCTCTAAACCTATTATGGCAAGAAGAGCAGTTACCCCACATTAATTCTTTCTGTAATGCTCTTAGATCGTCTGCGGTATCAATAGCCTTAGCTAATTTAATCATATCATCTGAAGCTTTTTGCATTAAGGCATTAAACTCGTCTTTATTTTCCCAAATACTTGGAAGAGCTTCTGTTTTAAAACCCTCTTTTGTATTTTCAGGAAAATAATCTAATAATTTTATATAGTTATCTGAAATTTTTTTCATTAAAGGTTTAGCCTCTTCTATCTTATTTGATTTAAGCAAAATGGATATTTTTTTACCATTTTGATAATTTTCACTAAACATCGCTTTTCTACCTTTAATAATTTCTTCTACAGTTTGTGCACTAGCAGAAAAAGAAAAGGTTAAGGATAAGATAATAATAAAAGTTTTAATTATTTTTATCTTTTGTATCATTAAATTTATATTGTCATGAATACTGAGGATTTCCCATCTTTAAGTTGATAAATAACATAGGGTTCATCTTTATCACCTGGCATGCCCGGTGTACCGATCGGCATTCCAGGCAAAGCTATACCGTCAATATCGGGTTGCTCTTTTAGTAATTTATTTACCGCTTCAAAGGGTACGTGACCTTCTATAAAGTACTTACCCATAATTGTAGTATGACAAGACTGCATTTCTACCGGTATATTATATTTTTGTTTTATTGTATGAAGGCTTCTCATATCTGTTTGTTTTACCTCGAATTTTTCTTCTTCTAAAAATAAAACATAACCATAACAACATCCACACGAAGGAGTTTTAAAAACTTCGACAATTTGTTTGTTGTTAATATTTGCCAAAGCATTTTTTTTATCTGTGACAAAATTTAAAATGTAAAAAAAAGTGAGTATTAATACTATTGGAACTGTTAGTTTTAATAAATTTTTTTTGAGTTTCATATACTAATATAATTAATTATGAAAATAATTAACAGTCAAAGTGAGTACGGTCTATTAGCCAAATTGTTCCACTGGGTAACATTTATTGTTTTAATAGCACAGGTTCCTTTTGGATTTTATTTAGTAGGCCTTGAATTCTCTGATAAAAGAATTGATCTTGAAAACATCCATATCCTTGTAGGTATTACTATATTCTATATAACTTTATTTAGACTAATCTGGAAATTTTTTAACCCGAGTCCATCTGGTACAAAAAATTATTTTAAAGGACAAGTTTTTATTGGAAAAGCAAACCATTTTTTACTCTATCTTAGTATTTTTATTATCACCATTTCTGGAATTCTTAAAAAACTTTACATGGGAGAAATACTTAATTTTATATTTTTTAAATATGGTTTTGAAAAAGATAACTTTGTTTTAGCGGAAGCTTATTATGAAGTTCATATTTACGCCAATTACCTTCTTATCACACTAGTAACCTTACACATCTTAGCTGTTATTGTTCATCATCTTATTTTTAAAGATAGAATTTTAAAGAAAATTTTTTAATAATATTGATTATTGGTTTCTTATTAAAGGATAAACTTTTGGACTTAGAAACTTAAGATTAGTTGTGATAATTAAAAATAAAGTTATTAAACCAATAATAAACCCTAATAAAATTAAAGATTTAAAATCAAAAAGCCAATTCAGCTCAAATATATTTTCAATAATAAAATAAGAACCTATAGCAGCAAATAACATTGCAATTGAAATCACTGACATAAACATAATTAAAAATTCTATTATGGATGAATAAATAATTTCTTTCTTAGAAAATCCTAAAATTTTAAAAACTAAATTTTGAAACTCTTTGATTTTACCTTGAACTATTATTGCGCTTGATATTACAATTAAGCCAATAATGATCGTAATTGCGGAAATTAATGTTACCGCTACAAAGACCTGATTAAGGATTGCGGTTACTTTTGTTAAATAATCTGCAATTTTGATGATAGATATACTTGGGAAACTATCTATCATGTTAATTTCATTAAATTGATTGACATCTTTAAACTTTGCAGTTGCTAGATATTCATGTGGAATATTTTTTGCAAATTGAGGATTAAACAACATGGCAAAATTGATACTTAAATCTCTATAGTCAACATCTCTAAAATTAATTACTTCTCCATCGATTTCTTTTCCATAGATATTTAAAGTAAAAATATCTCCAATTTTAATTCCAAAATCTCTAGCAACTTTTGCATCTAGTGAAATTTGCAATTGGTTGGGTCTCATAAGATCCCACCAGTTTCCTTCGATAATAGGATTATCCTTAGGTGCAATATCTGACCAAGATGATCTTCTCTCACTTCTTATTACCCAATAGCTATCATTGCTTGGTTTAATAAAAGTTTTTGGATCTTTGCCATTTATTTTAGAAACTCCAGATGTAATTATAGGAACCACTTCTAAGTTTATATCTTTTTCCATACCCAAAACTTTTTGAACAAAAGCTTCTTTTTCATTTTGTTGAATACCAACAAAAAAATAATCAGGTGCAATTTCAGGAATAGACTTACCTATTTCTCTTTTAAAATTAGTACCCACCATGGCAAGTGTAAGCAATAAAGTTACTCCCAACCCAAGAGACATAATAGTTATGGGTGTAATGCTTTTGGTTTGGGTGATATTTTTAATAGACACTTTAAACGGGATATTTGAATTAACTTTTAGTTTTTTGAGTAAAAAAATTATTGTTCTTGAAAGTAAGAAAAAAACTAATAGACAAGTAAAAAAGCTACCAAAGTAAATCAAGCTATAACTTGGATTAGCTGATTTAATTGTAAATAAAATTATTAATAAGCACAATAAAATAATGCTGAATAGAATAGATTTCTTAGAATAGTAAAATTGTAAATTTTGAAAAACATTCCTAAACAAATTTGATGCCTTGACTCGATCAATTGCATTAATAGTCGGTATAGAAAAAATGATTAAAACCAATAAACCAACCGTAAAAACCTTGAAAAGATTAATGACTGAAAATAACGGTTGAATACTTAAACCTAAACCTTTTGAAATATAAATATTTGCAATAGGTACAAATAAAAAACTTAAAGCAAATGATGCAATGGTTATTGTTGTTAGAAGAATAAGAAGTTGAAGATAATAAATGATTTTTATATCTCCTGAAAAAAACCCCACAGCTTTTCTGACTGAAATGGACATATTGTTTTGATTAATAAATGAAAGCAGAGTATTAGCTATTCCTATTCCTGCAATCAGCATAGCACTAATTGAGACTAGTGATAAAAACTGAGAAAAATTATTGATTATTCTTTTAATTCCGCTTGCTGAGTTTTCTGGATATCTCAAAATAACTTTTTGGTCATCTTTAAAAATATCTTGAATTTTTTTTCTTAGGGTTTCTATATCATCACCATCATTAAATCGAACCTTGTATTCATAATTTAAAAAACTTCCAATATTTAATTTAATTAAATCTAATGTTTGTTTTCCGGTTAAAGCAAATTCTCCAAAGGCGACAAATCCACTTACATCAGGAACAGTCTTAACCATACCCGCAACAGTAAAAACCTGATCTTGGACTTTGATTTTTTCATCTACTCTAAGCTTTAAAGATTTAAAAATGTTTTCATTAACTAAAATAGTATTATCTTCTTGATGAATACGATTAAATGCATCTTCGGGTTCATAAGTAACGGAACCATATAGTGGATATTGTTCATCTATAGTTTTAATTCTTGTAAATAAAGACTGATTATTTGGGCGGTCTAGAGTTGAAATCATTGTACTAAATTCAACCATCTGAGAAAGAGTAGCTATATCTTTTACTCTATTAACAAGATCTAAATTTCCTTGAGATCTGTTATAATCAATTTCAAGGTCACCTCCCAAAAGTGCTTTGGCATTATCATTAAGTTCTTTTTTTAAACTATCTTCAAGGGTTAGAATTGAACTTAAAATAAATAAACTTATAAACAGTGTAACTATGATGCTAAAAATTTTTTTAAAATTTCTACTTAAATCTTTAAATGCATATTTAATGACTAAACCTAATACGTTTAATTTAATCAATTTTTCCATCTTTTATTTCTATTTTTCTCTGGGCTTTATCAGCTAATTTTTCATCGTGCGTTACCAAGATAAGTGAAGATCCTTCTTCTTTAACATAATTAAATAATATCTCTGAAATCATTGCAGAATTTTCACTATCTAAATTACCTGTTGGTTCATCTGCTAAAATTAATTCTGGTTTCGTAGCAATCGCTCTGGCAATAGCAACACGTTGTTGTTCCCCGCCAGATAACTGGCTAGGTAAATTATTCAATCGATGTTTTAAACCAAATCTTTCTAATAATTCTTTGGCCTCATTTTGAGGATCTTTAAACTTATTTAATTCAAGAGTTAAAGCAACGTTTTCAACTGCTGTATAATTTGGAATTAAATAAAAGGATTGAAAAATAATTCCAATATTTTTTCTTCTTATTTTTGAAACTTCGTCTTCACTTAATCTTGTAATGTCTTGATTTCGAAAAAAAATTTGACCCGATGTTACTTTCTCAAGTCCTGCAATGAGCATAATTAAACTTGTTTTTCCTGACCCACTTTCTCCTACAAAAGAAATGGTCTCTTTTTTCATTGTTTTTAAATCAATATCTTTTAAAACCTTGATATTATCTATGCCAGTTTGGTATGTAAGATTAACTTGATTTAACTTTAGAAGTTCGCTCATGATTAGATATTTTATTATTAAAATTATTGTTCTCTGTCTAGTAAGCATTAAGGCTTACGCCATTGATAAAGTTCTTTTATTCGGCGATAGTTTGATGGCTGGATACGGATTACCAAATGATCAACACTTATCAGTAGTTTTAGAAAATGATTTAAAAAAATCTGGTTACAATATTAAAGTTATTAGCGGAAGTGTTTCTGGAAGTACTTCTTCTGGCGGCCTTAATAGAGTTGACTGGACCTTATCAGAGCCTAACATTGATTTAATGATTTTAGGCCTTGGAGCTAATGATATGTTACGAGGTATTAATCCTAGTGAAACTGAAAAAAATTTGGAAAAAATAATTCTTGCTGCTAAAGCCAAAAATATAAAAGTAGTTTTAGCTGGAATGTATGCACCAACCACTCATGGTAATAATTTTAAAAAAAATTTTGATAAGATTTATATTAATCTTGCAAAAAAATATGAACTAACTTTAATTCCTTTTCTATTAGATGGTGTAGCTCTTAATCCTAAATTAAATCAAAATGATGGGATGCATCCAAATTATGAAGGAACTTTGGTAGTTAGTAAAACTATTAAAGAAACTATACTAAAAATAAAATAATTAGTGACAAGCCTCGTTAAACTTTTTTAGTCTCCAGTAATTATATGGCCATGGAGTAACAAACCCTACCACTAGCATAATAGGCACAACCCACCACGTTAACATAGCTCCTCCAGTTAAAAGATAGTCTGTTAAATTCATTGCAGCTTCCATGCTAATCATAGAAATTAAACTCATGCCAACGGCAGTTTTAAATGCATCTTTAAAAGTAAATTTTTGTCTCAGCAATATGATGGTTTCTAAAATGATGCTTGTTATAATTCCATTAATTATAGCTAAAGTCATTATTGCTAAAACAGGAAAAGGGATTCGAGTTAATTGAAAAAATAAAATAGTTCCAAAATCTCCAATCGAACAACCTAATAAACACCAAGCAGTATTTTTAGCACTTCTTGACCAAGTATGCTTACAGCTCCAATGAAAAGTTTCTGAACTCATTATAAAAAATTAACAATATATCGATGTATAAAATAGCCTACAGTAAGTAAAAGAATTCCAGAGCCGTAAATCATCCAAATATTCATACTGAATTGTTTTGCAAAAAAGAAAGGAAGAAAAAATAAATAACTTATAGGAACAGCAATTAAAATGCTTTTTGCAAACAAAATAGTCTTTTCTACACTGTTATGTTCAAAATATACAAATGCAATAGCTATTAAAGATGTCATGGGTAAAGCTATAATAAAGCCCGCTATTCTTGGATGCTGGCCTGCAAACCAAGAAGAAAAAGCAATGATTAAACCCGCTAGTAAAGTTTTAAATATAATAAACATTTTAATTAATTTATCAGATTTCTAAATTCTATACACTAGGACAACTTTTCTATTTTTTAAAATGTTTTGAGCGCTTAATTTTAGTTACTTACTCTTTTGTTTACATTTTCAAGAGCTTTACTAAACTTTGAAAAAAAATTTCCTTTTTTCAATTCGTTAAGAACCTGCATATTTAAACCGTTTGGTGTCTGGGAGTCTGCCACAAGTTTTTTATAACCTTGAGAAGATTTATTTAAAGCATCCTGACTTAGGGCTAAAAATAATTCAGCAACATAAGTATCAGCCAGTTTTTTATTAATACCTTTTTTAGCAAGCCAATTAGAACTTGTATTAAGTATTTCATAATAAGCTGCCATTAAAGAAGCTGTAGACCAAAACTTATAACTGAGTTTTTCATTTCTTATCTCCAACACTTTTCCTATATGCTTAAAGATATTTTTAGCAAACTTTTTAGGTGGGTAAATAATTACAGGCCCCTTTTTAATCTCTATTGGTGGGAGAGGTGTAGCTCTTACCACGTTCATATTTTTAGTAATTTTCTTTAATTTATCTAATTTAATTGTAGAAATTAAACTTATGATTTTTTTATTTTTTGAAAAAGTCAATTTAGGTAATATTTGATTTCCTATATTTGGTGTAACTCCTAAAAATACCACTGAAGATTTATCAATAATGTCTTGATTGTTGTTTAATACTTTTATTTTACCGTATTTTTTATCTAGCTTTTTAGCTATGCTTCTATTCCTCGAAGAGATATAAATTCTCCTAACTTTTAATTTAGACTTAAAAATACCAAGAATAATTGAAGATGAAATTTTTCCTGTTCCTATAAATCCTAAAATCATGAATAATGCAGAATAACCAAGCTCTTCCTTTTAATAAAGAAAATTTTAAACAAATATTCTCCCTACAATTTATAACTGTCATTATCATATCTATTCCAAGTTCTCTTGTAGCTGATTATTTCAATATTCCTCTAGCTTGGTTTTTAGGGCCAATGATTATTACATCTCTAGCTGCATTATTGGGTTTAAGAGTCAAAATGCCAAGATTAGTCTTGTCCTTGGTGCTCATTGTTTTGGGATTATACATTGGGAATTATATCGACAAGAGCTTACTCGCTCAAATGCATCAATGGATTTGGACCTCTATAATTATGCTAGTTTATATTATTCTCAGTGTATTGATTGTTTCAAAATATCTTCAAATTTTTTCTAAATACGAGAGAAAAACTTCAATATTTTCAGCTGCTCCTGGTGCACTTGGTCCTTTGATGATTTTAGCTGAAGATGAAAAATCTGATTTAAGCCAGGTCGCAACTTCTCATCTTATTAGATTAATTATCATAATCACTATTTTTCCATTTATTGTTAATAGCTTTTATGAAGTAGAGAAACTAAAAGTTGTAGATGAAGTTTTAAGTAATCAAAATTTAGCACATTTATTAATATTAATTGCATCCTCAATAACCCTTATTTTGTTATTTGAAAAGTTCAAGATACCAGCTGCTTTACTTTCAGGGACCTTGGTAGCGAGCGGTTTTTTACAAATTACAGATATTGCGAGTTATCAAATCTCACATAATATTATTGATTATTGTCTTTTAATTTTAGGTTCATCAGTTGGTTGTAGGTTTGCTGAAAAAACTTTTGGTGAAATTGGAAGAAATGCACTTCATAGTTTTGTTGCAACATTTCTTTTAGTAATTTTAGGAATTTTTGCTGCTTTTATTGCTGGACTAATAATTGATAAAAATTTTTTTACACTTCTTCTTTCATATTGTCCCGGAGGTATTTATGAAGTGGCAGTAATTGCAATTTTCTTTGATCTGGATCCAGAGTTTGTCTCTTTTCATCATATCATTAGATTACTAATGATTTTGTTTATTGTTCCTATAATTTTGAAAATAATTTCAAAAAAAACCTAGATTAATCTTATCTTTTTTTGACTCAACTGTAATTTTTAAGTACAAATTGCTATGAATAACTTAATAGACCTTTTGGCAAGATTTTTTTATTTCAGCCATCTTTTTTATTTTCTGCTTACAATAAAATTTTTTAGCGTTGATGGAACAATGAGTTGGATGGAGGGATTTGGTTTGCCCGGCCTATTGTTATACCCAGCAATAGCAATAGAGATTATTTTGCCTATCTTAATCATTATTGGATACAAAGCTAAATTATCAGCGTTTTTTCTTGCAATCTTCTGTATTGCGACGGCATTTATTTTTCACTATGATTTTGCTAATCAAATGCAGAGTATAGCTTTTTTTAAAAATTTAAGTTTAGCCGGGGGTCTTTTATTTATTGTGGTCAATGGGACAAAAAATTGGTCAGTTGATAGAGAAAAAAAATACGTTAGATTATAAAAAGACACATCTCACATCTAAATGTAAAAAGTTTAAATTTAATGAAACTTAATGAATTAACATACGCAAACAGAAATTGTGTATGCAAGATCTTTTATTATTGTACTTAGATTGAAGGCTGTTTTTCCTCATCAGCTTCGTGAAATATAAATTGTTAATGATTTACTTCATCTCAACGGCATAGATAGCATTGCTAATTTTTTTATTTCAGTAAATTATAGAATAAGAGATTTATTCCTAGATATTAGAAGGAGATAAAAGAGGCTTAAAAATAAAAAACCCGCAACACAAGATTGCGGGTTTTAAATTTAACTATCTAGAATTTTTAAAACTTATATCCTAATCTTAGTGCAGCACCTACTACATCAAGATCAGCACTTACGGTATTACTAGTTGTAGAGGTAGCATTAAAACTATCGTAGTTTGTATAATACCCTTCAACTTTATAATATCCTTGAGTTCCAAATTCACCTTTGTAACCAAAGCCATAAGTCCAAGCATCTAAAGTTTTATCTGGATAAAACCCTTCTGTACCAGAAGATGTGCTTGTATCTTTTGTTTCAATATCAACTTGAGAAAAACCGATTTTACCGTACAAGCTATTCATACCACCAAACTCAGTGTAATATGTTATGTGGTCAGAAATTTCAGCGTTAGCTGTTCTAACTCCATCTTGTTGGTTATCTTCGAGAGCATCTGAAGTTACATTCGTTCTAGATAAATTCTTTCTGTTAACATCAGCAGATCCTGGAACATAGTCTATACCAAAAGTGAAAACTTCACTTTCGCCAAAAGTATATTCAGCAAAAACTGATCCAAACATAAATTCATTACCAGCTGTTGCACTCTTCACAGAATTTTCAGTCCCAGTATCACTAGGAGTTGACTCTGTACCATCAGCGCTTACGCTAGCTACGTGACCTGCTACTCCTAGACCAAAACTACCTGCGAATGCTTTAGAGGTAATTAAGATTGCTGAAGCAACAATCAACAATGATTTTTTAACATTTATCATAGATTTCCTTAATTTATAAATTAACGTTAATTCGTAAATAACATTGTATTTTACGACCGGTCAATCAAAAAAATTGCCGTATTAATGAAAAAAACAGCTATTTTAGAGGTTTTTAAGTGACAAAATTGCAACATATCTTATTTATTTTTAGATTTTAAACCAGAATAAATTTGCCAAATAATAATTAACAGAATCGATATCATTATACATATTGTTAAAGGTCTACTCCATAAGAACGACCAGGATCCATCACTAATTAAAAGCGATCTTCTTAAATTTTCCTCCATTAAACCTCCTAGAACAAATGCTAAAATTAACGGGGGCATAGGGAAATCATAAAGTCTTAAAATAGTTGCTAAGACTGCAATACCAATCATTAAAAAAATATCGAAATTATTAAACGACATTAGATAAATTCCTGTAACAGAAAAAAATAAAATCATTGGAATTAAAAATGTTCTAGGTACAGCAAGTATCCTTGCGATATATGGAATTAAAGGAAGATTGAGAATCAAAAGAACAACCATCCCAATATACATAGACATTATTACGGACCAAAAAATTTCTGGATTAGTTTCATACAGTCTTGGACCCGGTTGAATCCCAAAGCCTAATAGAGCTCCAAGCATAACTGCTGTAGTTCCGCTACCAGGAATTCCTAAGGTTAAAAGTGGTACAAACGCCCCTGAGCAAGCGGCATTATTTGCCGTCTCTGGTGCAGACAAACCTTGAACACTACCCTTACCAAACTTTTCTTTTTCCGTATTGCTGACAAAGTTTCTCTCCATTCCATAAGCTAAAAAAGATGCAATTGTTGCTCCTGCGCCTGGTAAAACTCCAACAATAAATCCAAGAATTGAAGAGCGTGGAATAGTTTTAGCCATTTGTTTTGTTTCTTCTTTAGTAACTTTTATTGATCCTAAATCTGTTAAAGAAATTTGTTTTGCAGCTTTTGTAGGGTCATTTCCTTTAATAATAATAGTTAAAGCTTCACTCATAGCAAAAGTAGCCATTACTACTAATACGAAACTAATTCCGTCAGATAAATTCATGGTATTAAAAGTAAATCTTGGAATATCGGATAAAGTGTCTTGACCAATTGAGGCTAACATTAAACCAAAAACGCACATCATCATTGCTTTTAAAAAATTTCCTTTAGAGGAAAATGCAGCGACAGCTGTCAATCCTAATATCATTAACCCAAAATAATCTGGTGATCTAAAAGATAAACTTACTTTAGATAAACTTGGAGCTGCGATTAATAAAAAAATAGCTGCAATTGTTCCTCCAGCAAATGAACTGTATGCAGCGATCGCTAGGGCTTTACCAGCCTTACCTTGTTGTGCCATTGGATAGCCATCAAATGATGTTGCAACAGTACCTGGAACTCCGGGTGCATTAATTAAGATTGAAGATGTTGATCCTCCAAAAACAGCGCCATAATAAACTCCTGCCATTAAAATTAATCCAGTAGCTGGATCGAAGCCATAGGTAATAGGGATCATTAAAGCTATAGCAGTCATTGGACCTAAACCAGGTAGCATTCCAATTATAGTTCCTGCAAAACATCCAGTCGTAACCATTAAAAGGTTTTGAAAAGATAAAGCGGTTTTTAAACCAATAAGTATTCCTTCGATCATCCCATTATTCCTATATATTTCAACAATGGATCTCTAAGGTATACTGCTAATAAACCATGAAGAAGATACATAAAGATTGCAACAAAAGGAAAAGAAAATATTAAAATATATTTCCATCTTCTCTCTCCTAAAAAATAATAAGAAAAAACTAAAAATAATGAAGTAGACAAAAAGAAACCAACTTTAAGAATTGTCGCTCCATAAATAATCATAGTTAAAACTAACAAAAAAGTTTTTTTAAACTCTAAGTGTTTTGAATCTACCTCTATAGGTTTTTGGTCTGGCAAAACAAGTTTTAAACCAGAAAAAAACATTCCAGCATAACCTAAATAAATTGGAAAAGTTTTGGCATTAAAAGGTGCATTTTCATCGAAGGTAAAAACTTGTATTTGATGTGCTGTATATAAATAAAATGCTGATAAAATAAAGAAGAGCAGCGAAATAATTTTTACTGAATTTATTTTCACTGCTCTTCCTTAAAGTTAACTAACTAGATAACACCTAGTTTTTTCATTAACGTTGTCATTTCTTTTGTTTGTTTTTTTAAGAAACTATCGAATTTACTTCCTGGGTTATAAATATTTACCCAAGCATTTCTTTTTCTAACCGTTTCCCATTCAGGAGTTTTTTGAACATCGCCTAACATTTTAGCAATCTTCTTTACATCTCCACTTGGCATACTTTTAGGAGCAAAGAAACCTCTCCAGTTAACAAACTGGACATCGAAACCTTGTTCTTTTAAAGTAGGAACTTCTGGAGCATCGCCTACTCTGTCTGGAGCTGTAATGCCAATAATTCTTACTTGGTCTCTAGCACCCATTACTTCTCCCAGACCAGTTGAAAGAATTTGTGTTTCCCCTGATAAAAGTCCAGCTAATGCTTTACCGCCAGCATCGTAGGGTACGTACACTACGTTGTTAGGGTTTGCGCCGGCTTCTTGAAATGCAAGTGCACCAATTAAATGGTCCATGCTTCCTCTTACTGATCCACCAGCCATTTTGATTGACTTAGGATCTTTTTTGTATGCATCGACTACATCTTTAAAATTTTTATATGGTGAATTTTTAGCAACTGCAATTGCACCGTAGTCGCCAATTACACCTGCGATTGGTTTAACGTCTTTGTAAGATAATACACCTGACCCAGCTACATAGCCTTTATGTCTTGTGATTGATCTTAATACTAAAGGCGTTGATTGAACTAATACAGTTCCCTCAGGCTTCGAATTGATTATGTAAGATAGGGCTTTTCCTCCACCACCACCTGACATATTTTCGTAAGAAGCACTTTTTAACATACCAGCTTTAGTTAAAGCTTCACCAGTTCCTCTAGCAGTTCCATCCCAACCACCACCAGCACCGCCACCGATAATAAAATGTAACTTATCGATTGCAAAACTGGTTGATGAGATTGATGTTAAAAGAACAGTTGTGAAAACTAAGCTAATTAATTTTTTCAAATTATTAAACATATTATTTCCCTCTGTTAATTAATTAATTAAGGTTATTAAAAATGAATGGAGAGTTAGAGTCAATAACACTAATTAAAATTATTATAAATTAATTGAAAAAAGTTCCCCTAATTCTTAATAATTCTCTAGATAACCCAGTATGCTCAATAAATGCTTTTCTTCCATGTAACCAAAAATAGTTATTAGAAAAAATGATAGATCCAACAGGTAAGGGGAAAATAACTTTTTTTTTACTTTCTTCAAGAGAATCAGATAATTTTTGGAGAAATAAACCTTGTTCCATATTTTTTGGCTCTGGAAATTGATCAATATAAGAAATAGTAGGTTTGCCTTTTTTATCTTTTGTAAATACCGGATGTTCTACTTTATAATCTACATTTTTACTTTTAGGTGATCCCCATATAAAATTTTGTTGTCCTACAGGATCTTGACTTAGTTCATCAAGATGTTCCCAGTCATCTAAATGCAGAATTACACTTTCACCGCCATTCACATTTTGTTCTTCCATTTTAGTCATAATTAACCAATCGGTTTTTTCTTTTACATATGTTCCATCTGTATGAAGATCTAAATTTGTGTAAGCTTTTCTCAAATATGAATCGCTGCTATCTTGATGTTTAACATGAAATCTTGCGTAATATTTTCCGCTCATTGAGTCAAAATTTGGGTTTCCAATTAAATATGCAAGTCCAGTTGATATTTTTATTAAGAAATCTTTATCAAATTTCTTGTTACTAACCTCAGGTTCTACAATGACTGTACCTGTTTTACGATCATTAAGAATTTCGTTTAAAGTCTTACTTAATTTATTTTCAAAAACTTCATCTAAACTTTTAGCTAGACTAAATCTTGAAAAAGGTTTGTATTCCAATGACAAAATTGAGTGTTTTTTAAATGGAAAAATTAGTCGATCTAAATCATCTTCTTTAAATTTAATTAATTTAATTCTTTTTGAGTTTTCGTGATCGGAAATTGAAAAGCCCATTTAAAAGTTAACTGACTGAACCTGATGCCCAAAGGGCGATTAAAATAAGCAATATCACTTCCATATGCATTTTTAGCATATTTTTGTATTAGAATGTATTAAAAAATTTTATTTAATTGATAATTAAAAATTTATTAAAAAACTTAAAAAAATTGCAGAAAATACAGTTGGTATAACTAGATTTTTCTTTGTTAGTACAAATAATGCTACACATGCTATCATCACTACAAGTCTTATAATCAATTCAGAGCCTGCCAAAACTCCAGCAGGAAATATAATCATTCTTCCTAAAAGAGCAGCTAATGTTGAATAAGCAACACAGTTAAACCATTGAAAAATTTTGGATTTTACACTTACTTTCTCTGAGGTTAAAGCACCCATAAATCTAGATATGAAAGTTGCTAAGGAAGTAGCGATGATTGCTAATATAATAATCTGACTATTTTCCATTTTTTTCCCCAAATAAAAAAGCAATTGTGCCAGCTATTAATCCAGCAAATAATAAAGCCCATTCTGAAGAAAATAAATAAATAATTGGACCTAACACTGTTCCAAGAATGACTGCTAAGGACATACTTAAATTTTGCATTGCTCCTATCATCATACAAAAAAAATAAACTGGGTTTACAATTGCTAAACCTATCAACATATCTTTATTTAAATAGTCAGCTGCTAGATATCCAAGTACAGTCATTAAAATGGCTGTAGACCAAGTTCCAATACCTATACCAATCCAAAAATCAATCCTGTGTCTTTTGTTAATGTTTTTATAACTATCTTTTGCAATTAACCAAGATGAAACGGCTAAGAAATGACAGGATAAATAATATTTCCATTTAGGTTGAGACTTATGGTTTAAAAGAGGAAATAATGAAACAGTCATTGGATAAAGTCTAAAATTTACCAACCATACTGCTATGAATATATTTATTACAGAAGCACCTAATAATAATGACTCCGCCATTACTAATTGACCTGGTAAGGCATAAGTAAATAAACTTGAGGCAGCGCTTTGTTGAATATTAAATCCAGCATCTTTTAATAAAGCTCCTAATGCTATAAAGCACGCACCAAGCGGTATTGCCGGACTTTTAGAACCTTTTAATGATATTAATCCTTGAAAAAATACTCTCGAATTTATCATCCACCGAGGAATAATCTACCTACGTCTGGATTTTTTAAAAGATCATCACCTTTTCCTGCTATAGCAGTTTGACCTGAAACTAAAACATATCCGATATCGGCAAACTCTAAACCTTTTTTGGCATTCTGTTCTACGAGAATAATAGTTTTCTTTTCATTTTTTTGAAGATCATATAAAATTTCAAATACCATATTTATGTATCTTGGTTCTAATCCAATTGATGGTTCATCAACTAATAATATTGAGGGTTTCATCACAAGCGCTCTTGAAATTTCTAATAATCTTCTTTCACCGCCAGATAAAACTTTTGCAGGTTGATCTCTTCTATTTCTTAATCTTTCGTATTTTTGAAAAATTCTCTCTGCTTCTTCATAAGCTTCGTCCTGTTTATCTTTAATATATCCACCCATTAAAAGATTTTCCTCAACTGTCATATCAGGAAACACTGAATTGTCTTGCAAGATGTAGGCGATACCAACTTTGCTTAGTTTTTGTGCGGGAGTTAATTTTGTAATTTCATCGCCCTCTAATTCAATTTTTCCATCAAAAATATTTGTGAAGCCGTAAATAGAATGTAGTATCGTAGATTTCCCAGCTCCGTTTGGTCCAATTAAACATAATGACTGTGCTTTACTAACGGTTAAATCAAAGTTGTGAAGAATTTCCATTTTTCCATAGCCAGCGTTTAGACCTCTAATAGTTAAGTGGACATCGCTTGAAGACAATTTGTTAAGGTCTTCTAAACTAGGCGCTTTTCCTAAAACATCATATTGATTTGCCATTACTGAGCTCCTAAATAAGCATCAATAACTCGCTTATCATTCTTAATTTGATCAGGTGAACCCTCTGCTAACATTTTACCGTGCGCTAAGCAGAAAATTTTTTGTGCTAAACTCATAATCACTTTCATATTGTGTTCTATAACTAATAAAGTTATTCCATAATCTTTATTTATTTTAATCAACCGATCTATAATACCATTAATTAAAGTGGGATTAATTCCAGCTGTAGGTTCATCTAATAAAAGCATTTTTGGTTCATTCATTAGAGCCATTGCTAATTCTAGTAATTTTTGCTGTCCAAATGATAAATCTCCTGCTCTTAAATTTCTTTTTTGGTAAAGACCTACAAAGTTTAAAAGAGTTTCTGCTTTCTCTGTAAGTTCAGCAGGCACTTTTGCGAAAATAAATCCAGTATCACTAGCCTTATGACTTATTAGCATGTTCTCTACGCAATTAAGTTTTGAATAAATTCTTGTTTGTTGAAACGTTCTTAACAAACCAAGTTTAGCTACTGCTGGAACAGGCATTTCTGATACCTCTGTGTTATCAAAAACTATAGATCCTTTATCTATTGGATGAGTTCCTACGATAGAATTAAATAAAGTAGTTTTACCTGAGCCGTTAGGTCCTATTAGACCAACAATTGACCCTTGTTCTACTGCAACAGAAATATCTACGTTAGCTTGCACACCACCGAAAGATTTACTTACGCTTTTAACTTCTAAAATACTCATTTTATTTCTACCTGTGCTTTACGATCTTTTTCGTCAATTACTTCACCAAATCTATCAGGGTATTTTTCTCTTAACCAACCCATTAATCCTTCGGGGAAATAAACTACGATCACAACAATTAAAACTCCAAGCGCAACATATTGCCAGCCCAATATAAAAGTCCAAAGACCTTCCTTGAAGAAGTGGAATAAAGTTGCACCAATTACTGGACCCCATAAAGTTCCTTTACCACCAAGTATTGCCATAAGAACCATGAATACTCCCATCTCTCTTCCATCAAACGCAACATCAGTGGAGTCTATATATCCAATTAGTCCGCCCATAATTCCGCCGGCAAGACCACAGAAAAATGCAGAGCACATCCAGCCAACAATTTTATATTTCATTGTTTGAATACCCATAGCTTCTGCTTTGTCCTCGTTATCTCTTATCGCATTTAAAATTAATCTAAATCTAGAGCCATAAATATATTTTACAAAAACGAATGCTAGAACTAATACTAAAAAACTTAAGAAGTAGAAAAATTGTCCTCTTGCTTCAGGGTCAACTATTTCTGCTGGAAAAGGTGGAGTAGTGAAGCCTTGACCTGCCCCAATAATTTCTATCCCTCCGGCGATTTCACCTGCCGCAATTCCTAAACCTAAAGTACAAATCGCAAAATAATGACCTCTTAGACCTAAAATAGCATAACCTATTGCTCCAGCAACAAGGGTAGGAACAATAGCTGCAACTAATAACCCGACGCTTATTCCTTGAAAATATTGCGCTGTAGTATGTACAAACGTTTTTTCTCCACCACTTTCTGTCCATTCTGCTAACGGGAAAAACATACCCACTTGAACTGAAGCGGTTAAATACATTCCTAAACCATAGAAAAGAATATTTCCAAAAGAATTGTAACCCATCTCTCCACCTTGTAAATTCCAAGTCATTGCCAGAACGATCAAGACGCAAAGATATGTAAGCTGAACTTTAAAAGCAGAAAATAAGAAAGGCGCTGCCAATCCTAAAATTATTAGGCCTGAGTATAAGATCAGATCTTTTTGTTTTATGGCATTCATTTATTTTAAATACTCCCTTTTCTTTGAAAGTTTAAATCTTCTGTAAACTAATATGAAAACTAGAAGCATAAATACTGCTCCAATTCTAAATTCTGTTCCTAAAATATAATCTGCAAATTCTTCAAAAAGTCCTAATCCCATTCCTGAAATTGCTACCGCTGGTAAATTGCCAAGACCTGCAACAATAACTATCATGAATGATCTAACAGTATAAGGAAGCCCAACATAAGGGTGAAGTGTAAGAGTGATTGCAATTAAAGCCCCGGCAACTCCACATAAAGCTGCATTAATGCCAAAAGTTGCTGCATACACTTTTTCGGTATCTACACCTAAAATTTTAGCAGCTCTAGCATTTTGCGCTGTTGCTCTAATAGCTCGTCCGAGTCTAGATTTTTTCATATATATCACTAATGCAATTGCATAGATAACACTTATTACTGCTGCAAAAATTTTAGAATTTGGAAGAGTTACTGAATTATCAAATAACATTGTTGTTCCATACTCAGACTGTGCCACAACTACATCAGCTCCAAAAATAAAATTCATTAACTGTTGAAATACAATTGCGATTCCAAAAGTTGCTAAGATTGAAATGAAAAGATCTCTGTCTACTACTTTATTTATTACGAGTTTATAAAGACCAACGCCAACAAAATACATTATTATTGGAGATATAATAACTCCCCATGCGGGATGGATCGGTGGAATTACAATAGGTATTTCAATTCCTTTAAATCTGAGTGTTAAATCAATACCTATGAATAAAGTGTATGCAATATAGCCACCAAGAATTACTAAATCACCTTGTGCAATATTAATTATGTTCATCACTCCCCACTGAAGAGCCATTCCGTAGGCTATTAAAGCAAATAAAATACCTAAAAGAATTCCGTCCAAAGACGCTTGGACCATTAAGATTGGTGCCTGAAATATTAATAAATCCATAAAAGAGAATTATTTATAAAAGAAAAGCCCCTGGAAGACCAGGGGCTAATCAAATTATTCAGAAGTTATTAGCTTCTTTCTGACCACTTAGGTATTGGATGATAGAACTTATCTGAAGCCCATTTTGTTGGCGCTACAACTCTATTTTCACAATCATCACCTTTACATCTTACTTGGAACAAGATCATTGGCTTAGCAATGTTTTGACCGCCAGGACCAAATTTAATGTTTCCATAGAAAGTTTGCATGTCAGTGTCTTTAAGAGCATCTCTTACAGCATCTCTATCAAAAGAATTCGCTCTTTCGAAAGCATCTTTAAATACTAATAGTGCTGCTGATGATTCAGCTGACTGATAAGGTGGGTCATACCCAAATTCTTTTGTAAAGTCTTTAGCATATTTCTTTCCACCTCCAAAAAAATTATCTTTGTAAGATAAATTTTTATGCCACTGGGAAGCACACAATGCAAATTCTGAATTCTTTCCGTGTTGTTTAGAAAGTTTTGCAGCATCGCAATGTGTCATCGCTAACATTGGAACATCAACTTTCATCTCAGATATTTGTCTGATTGCAGTTAATGCACCTTTTGTGTGACCTGATACAACAAGCACATCTGGCTTAGTAGCTTTAACTTTTGCCAATGTTGCTGCCATATCATTTAATTCTTTAGGTAGTTTGTCGTCGATAATGATTTCAGATCCAGTTCTTTTTGCTGCATCTAAGATACCTAATCTCACGTCTTGTGAGAATGCATCTTGTTCAAATGCTTGTGCAATTCGTACTGGCTTTCCACCATTCTTTTCTACCGCTAGATCAATAGCTACTTCGAGGTATTGGTTAGCTGGTGATAACACCGCAAACAAATATTTGTATCCTTTTGTAAATAAAGATCTTGATGCACCATTTGCTTCAACCATAGGAATTTTATATTTCTCGGTTACTGGTGCAATGGCTTTCGTTAATCCTGAACTGTACGGTCCAAGCATGTAATGAACGCCGTCTTGCTTAATTAGTCTTTCAGCTAACTGAGCGGCTCTTTTTGGGTTTGACTCATCATCGTAATAGATAATTTCAAACTTATATTTCTTACCTTGCACTTCAACTCCACCCATACTGTTTATTCTTTCAACGGCCATGTTATAACCATTTTGAGTATGAACACCATTAGAAGAGTATTTACCTGTAAGAGATATTGCAGAACCTAACACAATGTACTCACCTTCTACTTTTGCGAAAGAAGATGTGAAGGAAGCAAGTGCTAAAGTTATAGCTGAAACAGATGTAATAAATAGTTTTACTAATTTATTCATTATTTCCCCTTTGTTAATTAATTAATTAATAAATAATTAAAACAAGAAATAGGGATAATGACAACAGGTAGATTAATTAAAAATTCTGTGTCGCAGCAATGTAAACTGCTAAAATTAATAGTACACACGCTGAGATTGTATTTAGAATCTTTGGTTTGTCTTTAAGCAAAACAGATATTTTCTTAGCCGCTAACCCGTAAATCATTAAAGTCAAAAAATCTAAAACAACGTAAGTAATAAGTAATATTAAAAATTGAGAAATTATATTTGCGCTAAAATTTAAAAAAGTTGGGAATATCGTTCCAAAAAACAAAATTGCTTTTGGGCTTAATCCAGCAACTAAAAGTCCATCTTTATAAAATGATAGTGAGGATTTTAAATGTTGATCTTTTACATTTAAACTTTTTATTTTTGATGTAAATGTATCATAAGCTAAATAAGCAATATAAAATATACCGGCCCATTTTAAGTAGTAAAGTGTTTGAGGGTTATCGCTTAAAAAAGAACCAATTATAAAAACAACTAATATAGCTTGAATAATGTTTGCAGAGATATCTCCAAACGCTGTCCAAATAGATCTATTTAAACCATAATTAATAGTATGTGAAACGATTACTACTCTGGGTGGACCAGGAGAAATAAATAAAAATAAAATAATCTGTAGAAATATTAAATAGTCTGTTGGAAACATTTTAGAAATCACTATATATAAATTTATGAAGAAGAAAAGTTTTATCCCTCAGACTAAAGTTAAAAATCCTGAACCAAAAAAAAAGGATGAAAATTGGATTATATGGGCTGCTTGGGCAGATCGTATAACGTTTGAAGAGATAAAAGATAAGACAAGAAAAACAGAGTCGGATGTAATTAAAATCATGAGAAAGAACTTAAGACCTAGTTCTTTTAAGCTTTGGAGAAAAAGAGTGCACAATACAAGTATTAAACACCGTAAAAAATTTAAACTTGAAAGAAAAAAATTAAGAGAAAAAGTAAAAATAGCTGATATATATTAATTATGAAAAAAGTAACCATGTATTCAGGTAATCCTTGCCCTTACTGTGGAGCTGCAAAAGCATTACTTAAAACTAAAAATGTTGAAATAGAAGAGATTGATATTTGGGCAGACCCCGCAAATGCAAAAGAAATGTTACAAAGAACTAATGGCGCTAAAACTATTCCTCAAATTTTCATTGGAGATCATTACATCGGTGGAAATGATAAACTTCAAGAAGCAAATAGAAGTGGTGAACTAGATAAATTACTAGCTTAATTAATATCTTTTAAAAAAGGCATGGCATCTCCTGCCCCAAGTTTTGTAGTAGAAATTCCTGCAACTTTATTTGCTAACTCCAAACATTCAATAATTGGTTTATCTTTAGACAGTCCAAAAGCTAAACCTCCATTAAACGCATCGCCTGCCCCAGTAGTATCAATTGCTTTAATTGGGTTAGCTTTTAAATAAATTTTCTTTTTTCCATCGTTATAAAATAAACCTTTTTCTCCAAGTGTAATGATTACTTTTTTAATTCCTAGATTTAATAATTTTTCAGCGGCTTGTTTTGCCTCTTTTTTGTTCGTAATTTTAATTCCAGTATAAAACTCTGCTTCTGTTTCGTTAGGAGTAAAATAATCAATTTTACTAAAAAATTCTTTAGTAATTTCTGATGCAGGTGCAGGATTTAAAATAGTAATACATCCATTTTCTTTAGCTGTTTTTAAGCAATGTAAAGTAACATCTTTTGGAACTTCTAGTTGAGTTAAGAATATTTTAGAATTTTTTATTAAGTTAATTTGTTTTTCAATTTCACTTACCTTTAAAGAACTTGGTGCACCTACAATTACATTGATTGCGTTTTTCCCAGAGTTTTTATCAACTAAGATACCGGCAACACCTGTTTGAAGTTTTTCATCTTGGATTATGTTTTCAATATTAATATTATTTTTCTTAAGTGTGTTTAAAGCTAATTCTCCGTAAGAGTCTTTTCCAATTTTACTTATAAAATTTACTTTTCCTCCTAATCTTGCAATGGCTATTGCTTGATTGCATCCCTTACCGCCTGGGCCAACATTATATTTATTACCTAATATGGTTTCACCTACTGAAGGAATTTTAGGACCAGAAAAACTTATATCAGCTACAAAGATACCTAGTACGGAAATATCTCTCATTAACCTAGCGTAGTTAGGAACGGAAAGATTGTCAAAATATAAAAACTAATAACTTGAATTTGATTGGTTGCAATTAAAACACCTGTGATTAATAAAATTGCTCCACCAGTTTTGGTGACAGTTCCATAATATTTACTGAAACTTTTTCTGGTAGTTAAAAAGTTACTCATATAATAACCCGATAAAATAAATGGAATTGCTAAACCTAATGAATAAAATGAGAGTAATAATATCCCTTTGCTAATTGAAGCCTCAGTTGCTGATAATGCTAAGATAGATCCTAAGACTGGTCCTATACATGGTGTCCAACCAAAAGCGAAAGCGGCACCTACTATAAAAGGGAAAGCGTAATTATCTTTGTATCCTCTAGTTTCAATTCTTTTATCTTGGTTTAATAAATTTAAGTTTAAAATGCCCATCATTTGCAATGAAAATAATATAATTACAATTCCTGCAGCTATTCTTAATTCATTCGAAAGAAATAAAAGTATATTCCCAACAGCTGAAGCTGTGGCTCCTAGAATAATAAAAACTAATGAGAAACCTAATGAAAATAAAATTGTTTTAATTAAAACAATTCTTTTATCTTGGTCAATTTCACTCAAACTTTTGCCGGTAATGTAAGAAATATAACCTGGAATGATAGGTAATACACAGGGAGTTAAGAAACTAATAAAACCTGCACCAAATGCAAAAGCTAATTTAACTATCATGTTTACTTTATATTTGCCTTTAAACTTTCTCGCAATTACAATATTGGCTCATGATAATTAAATATCTTGGATTTCTAATTACGCTTTTTTGGTCTTACTCATTTATCAGAACACAAAGTCTATTTAAAAAAGGATCTGGAATTTTAATAACTTTATTTGTCTCCAAAATTTCATGGTTAACCTTTATAGCAGCTTGTTTTTATGGATTTAAAAACTTTGAATTTTACAATGTTTTGATAGGTATGTGCTTTATTATAGCTTTAGTACATTTAAGTTTTTCTCGTATGAGTTTATTTATTAATTCAAAATTTGAAAATAAACAAAATTTAATTAGGATTAAAACAGTTATCGAATATTGTATAATTTTAGCAATTTTGTATTATATTTTTGCTTAATTGGTTTTTATTGTTCCTAAAACTTCAAAATTTTTATCGGTAATTATAATTTCTCCAGAACTGGGCACTGCATTAGTAACTGCCGTGATAATGCTATAATGAGTAACCAGCACTAAGTTCCTGCCTTTTCCATCCCATTTCTTTATAAAATTATAAAGCTCTTTTAATTGTTTTGGTTCATTTTTATTGAAGGGAGATTGAAAAGTAGAGTTTAATGCTACGAATTCTTTAAAATTTCCAAAAGCATATTTAGCTGTATCTTTACATCTACACCACTGACTGCTTAAAGTTTGATCTATGAGAACTTTATTTTTTTTAAATAATTTACCTATTTTTTTTGATTGATTAATACCTTTGCTACTTAAGTTTCTCTGTGTTTTGCAATCGTTAATTTTAAACCCGGGAGGATCACCTCCCCCTGGTGCTAAGGAGTGCCTTATAAAAATAATTTTATCGCCCTCTTGGGCTAAATTCCAAGATTGTTCTGATGCATTTATTTGAAATGGAAAAAGAGAGAAAAGTATTATGTTTAAAATTAGGGAAATAATTCTATTCTTCATGGTGGATGAAATGTAAGTCTTATAAATTTATGTAGCCGTGGTCTAGAGGACATGGCAAAAAATAATAAACTTTTGATAGGTTGTATGAAAACACTTAATTGGCTAGTTTATAACTATTCGCTTTTTAGTTTAAAAACTAAGCATAAGCCATTATTACAATAGCGTTTTCCTGTCGGTTTAGGTCCGTCATTAAAAATATGTCCGTGATGTCCGCCACATTTTTTACAATGGTATTCTGTTCTAGGGTAACCTATATGCATATCGGTTTTTTCCTCAAAAACATCAGGTAAAGATTTAAAAAAAGAAGGCCAACCAGAACCGCTTTCATATTTTGTGTTTGAGTCGAAAAGTTTAGTTCCACATCCAACACAGTGATAGGAGCCTTCTCTTTTTTCATTATTTAAAGGGCTACTGCCTGGAGACTCTGTTCCCTCTTGCCTTAAAATATAATTTTGTTCTGGAGTTAAATTTGAATCCCAGTCATTGTTACTCATCTTTTACTTTATCATCTACACCGTAAGGTCTAAATTTGCCTTTATTCTCAAATTTAACTGCTTTTGCTGGTATGCCAACCATGGTTGCGCTTTCAGGTACGTCTTTTACAACAACCGCATTAGCTGCAACTCTTGCAAGCTTTCCTATCACAATAGGACCAATTATTTGTGCGCCTGAACCAATAACAACATTATCTCCAACTGTTGGATGTCTTTTTTCATGACGTTGTCTTTCACTATCAATACTTGGTGAGCTTCCACCTAAAGTAACTGCATGGTAGATCGTAACATTATCTCCAATTTCAGAAGTCTCTCCAATTACTACTCCCATGCCATGATCTATAAATAAGTTTTTACCAATTTTTGCACCTGGGTGAATTTCTACTCCTGTAAAAAATCTTACAGTTTGAGATATTATTCTTGCAATAAGATGAAAACCAGCGACGTGAAAAAAATTAGCAACTCTATGAAAAAAAACTGCTTTAACTCCTGGATAGGTTAAAATGACGCTCAAAATAGATTTTGCTGCAGGATCTCTGGCTTTTATGGAATTTAAATATTCATTCATTTTATATGTATATAGTGACTACTTGCAAAATTTAAAGAAGATTATATATAAGTTTACATGAGTAACTCATTTCATTTAGCAATTCCTGCAGGAGATTTAGATAAAGCCGAAGATTTTTATACAAAAATATTAGGCTGTAAAACTAGTAATCGAGAAAAAGGGAAATGGGTGGATATTGATTTTTGGGGAAACGAACTAACTTTACATCAAACATCAATGAGGCTTCCTAGAGAAAGACATGAAGTAGATATGGGTGAGGTACCTATCCCTCACTTTGGAGTACATTTAAAAAAAGAGGTTTTTGATAAAATTAAAGCTAACATTGAGCTTGGTAAAATTAATTACATAGATAAGCCTTACAAAAGATTTAAAGGCACAGAATTTGAGCAAAATACATTTTTTATTGAAGATCCAAACGGAAATGTATTAGAGTTGAAAACTTTTGATCAATAAATTATCTAAGTCTATTGAAAGCAAAAAAAATTTAATCCAATATTTCACTGATGGGTTTAAAAAAGAAAGTCAGTTAAGAATTGGTGTTGAACATGAAAAATTTCTTTTCAACAAAGATGATTTTAAAAGAATTGATTATAGTCAAATAAAAAAAATATTTGAAATCCTGAAAACGAGAGGTTGGGTTCTTCAATACGAAAAAGGGAAAGTAATTGGTTTAAAAAGAGAAAATCAAAAAATTACTACGGAGCCTGGATTTCAATATGAGTTATCAGGAGCACCTTTTAAAAATATTCATTCGGTTTGTTTAGAGAATAGTACACACTTAGATGAACTAAAAGAAGTTTTTAGCTCAACTTCTGTTACTTCATCCTCTATAGCATATGATCCTTTTAATAAATTAATTGATATACCCAAAAGTCCTAAAGAACGTTATAAAATTATGACATCTGAAATGCCTAAAGGTGGAAAACTAAGTCTAGATATGATGTACAAAACCGCGGGTATTCAAATAAATTATGATTTTACATCCGAAGAAGATTTTGAAAAAAAATTTAAAATAGGAAACTATTTAGCTCCATTAACAATTGCCTTATTTGCAAACTCTCCTTTTAATGAAAACAAACTTTCAGGTTTTTTATCTTATAGAGGAAAAGTTTGGCAGGAGACAAATAGAGGTGGAATTATGCCAATTACTTTTGAGAAAATAAATTTCGAAAAATATATAGATTATGCAATCAATTATCCAATTTTATTTCTAAAAAAAAATGGAAAATATTACTCGCCTAATGGTCAAACTTTTAAAGATTATTTAAATGGTAATTTAATTTTTTTAAAAGGAGAAAAACCAACTTTAGAAGATTTTGAGAGTCACTTGAGCACGATTTTTACAGAGGTAAGATTAAAAAAAGTTATAGAATTTAGATCTTTGGATACATGTAATTTTAATTGTATTTGTAACGGCCCCTCTTTTTTTACAGGATTAATTTACGGCACATTAGATGAAACATATGAGATAGTAAAAAATTGGAGTAAAGAAGATGTGATGGAGGCTTACTTTAAAGCACCTAAACAAGGATTAAATACTTTACTAAACAAAAAAAAACTAATTGATTGGGCAAAAATATTTTTAGATCTAGCAAAAAAAGGTTTAAATAAAAGAAATGAGCTCAATACAAATGGGCAAAATGAGATAATATATTTAAAACATTTAGAAGAAATAATTCGGAATAAAAAAACTAGAGCAGAGATGTTGATTGAACAATTCAATACGAAAAAAAACTTAAACTTTTTGATAAATCATGACGAAAATTTTAGCTGTTCAGGGTTCTAGTCTAGATAAGGTTAATATCAAAACTGACACAACAATACTTCTAGCTGCTGAAGCACAAAAAAGAGGATATAAAATATATTATTTTGAACCTGAAAATATTAGCTTTTTAAATGGCAAAGTCATTGCTTTAAGTAACCATATTAAAATTCACTATGGTAAAAAGAAATTCTATTCACTATTAAAAACTATTAATTTTGAACTAGTAAAATCTAAAATTATTCTGATTAGGAATGACCCTCCTTTTAATTATCGTTATTTGTATACAACATATTTGCTTAATCATATTTCTAAAAAAGTTAAAATAATAAATGACCCATTTGCAGTCAGAAATGTCTCTGAAAAGCTATTTTCTATTAATTTTATGAAATATATGCCGCCTACTTTAATTAGTGAAAATATTTATGAAATCAAAAATTTTTTAAGTAAATATAAATCAGTAGTGGTTAAACCTATTAATGGTTTTAGTGGCAATAATGTGATTTTATTGAGGTCTTTTAATAATAATAAAATTAAAAAATTACTAAAAAAATATAACCATCTATTTTTTCAAAAGTTTCTACCTGGTGTTTTTCAAGGTGATAAAAGAGTATTTATTATAAAAGGTAAGGTCGTAGGTGCCATATCTAGAGTGCCTAGGAAAGGTAGTATTCTATCTAACATGAGTAAAGGAGCTAAAGCCAAACTAACAAAACTCTCTTATAAAGAAATTACAGCAAGTAAAGCAATTGGAAAATTATTATTAAAAAACAATATTTATTTTGCAGGTATTGATTTTGTACAGGAAAAATTGATAGGTGATATTAATGTAACTAGTCCTACTGGACTTGCAGTATATAAAGATTTATCGGGTATAAACCTGGCAAAATTGTTTTGGAATAATATTTAATTGATTATTGACAAAATCCTGGGTTTTTTGTTATAATTCACCTAGCGCTGAGTTAAGGCAACTTGCGGGCGCTTAATAAATCCTGCTAAAGCGCATAAGTCTTATGACCACCGCTTTAGCCGGTGGTTTTTTTTTGTAATACTCAAAAATTAAACCAGGTATTTGAACCATATTGTACACCTGGCAGATGCCGAAGTACTAAAAAGGAGAAGATGAACAAAATTTAGCTTGGTTCATTCTTCTCTTGAAAAATGGAGAAAAAATGAACGAAAAAATAAAAGAAACAGTAAGGGGGAAAATCAATGGCTGATTTTAAACATCCGGAAACTATTGGCTTACATGGTGGAGACTACAGGAGTGATCCAACCACTACGTCAGTAGCAGTTCCAATTTATCAAACAACATCTTACCAATTTAAAAACGCTGAAACTGCAGCGAATTTATTTGGATTAAAAGAGTTTGGTAATATTTATACACGAATCATGAACCCAACAGTTGATGTGCTTGAAAAAAGAGTTGCAGCACTTGAAGGTGGTGTAGCGGCATGTGCCGTAGGGTCAGGTCAAGCAGCGTCAGCGATGTGTATTCAAAACTTAGCACAAGCTGGTGATAATATAGTTGCTTCAACTGATTTATACGGAGGTACAGTAAACTTATTTAAAAATACATTAAGACAACAAGGTATTGAAGTTAGATTTGCAGATCCAGCAGACCCTAAAAACTTTGTAAAGTTAACTGATGATAAAACAAGAGCTTACTACGGTGAGTCTTGTCCTAATCCTTATCTTCGAGTTTTCCCAATTAAAGAAGTTGCCGATATAGGAAGAACGAAAGGTATTCCGCTAATTATTGACAACACTGCTTCACCAGTAATTTGTAAACCTTTGGCACATGGAGCTGCTATAGTTATGCACTCTTTGACAAAGTATATTGGTGGTCACGGAACTTCGATTGGCGGTATAATTGTTGATGGTGGAAACTTTGACTGGATAAAAGACAGAAAAAGACAACCTTTACTAAATGAACCAGACCAAAGTTATGGTGGTGCAATATGGGCTGATGCAGTTCCTCAATTAACAGGAGCCAACATACCTTTTGTGATTAGAGCAAGAGTAGTTTTATTGAGAGACTTAGGTGCTCCTTTAGCTCCATTTAATGCTTTCCAGATTATTCAAGGTTTGGAGACAGTAGCTCTTAGAATGAAACAACACTGTAGTAATGCAGAAAAAGTTGTGTCTTTCTTAGAAACACAAAAGAAAGTAAAAAATGTTATCTATCCTACAAATCACCAAGGTGAAATTAAAGATAGAGCTAAAAGATATATGAAAGGTGGTTATGGTTCTTTAGTTGGTATGGACGTTGGTACAAAAGAAGCAGGTGCTAAGTTCATCGATAACTTAAAGATGCTATATCACGTTGCAAATATTGGTGACGCTAGAAGTTTAGCTATTCATCCGGCTACAACAACTCACAGTCAATTAAATGATGAAGAATTATTAGCTGCTGGTGTAACTCCGGGTTACGTAAGATTATCAATCGGTATCGAACATCCAGATGATATTGTTACTGATATAAAGCAAGCTTTGGCCGCTTAACAATTGAATTAGTGGTCCTGATTATTTATATTGGGGCCACTTAATGATAAAACAAATTAAATCTTCAGAAATTAAAAGTTTTGTAAAGAACAATAATAATACTATTCTGCTAGATGTTAGAACTGATGATGAGTGGAAAACTGTAGGAAAACCAAACACAAAAGGTCTTGGTATAAAATCTCACTTCATTACAATATCTCAAGACCAAAGTTTTATTGAAAAAGTAAAAAAAAAAATTAGTAAAGAAAATCAAATATTGGTAATGTGCGCTGCTGGGGGTAGATCTATCATCGCTGCTAATTTGCTTCAAAAAGAAGGGTATATTGCTCATAATATTTCTGACGGGTTTAGTGGAAATGGTCAAGATCCTGGTTGGAAAAACTTAGGACTACCTTTGGATAATATTTGATTTTTTTGCTAAGTCCTCAATTTTAGACTTAACCAAAATATTATTTTTTACCTTATCAACTTTTTTTGAATTATTTGGTTCTTTAAATGACGTATTGTAAATTTTATTATTATAAACAAAATAATCTTTTCCAGCTTTTCTAGCTTTTGCAAACTGGCTTTTAAAATTTATTGCTTTATCAGTTAGCGTTTCTTTTATTTTTAATTTTGCAAGTTCAACTTTTTTATTTGCAATAGCACAAGCTTTTGAATTTGTAGATTTTATTCCAACACAATTTTCTTTTTTGTTTTCTGGATTATGTTTTTTCACATACGCTAATGCATGTCCTGAGGGTGTCTTGCCTGTTTGTTTTTTTATTCCAATACTTAAAACTGAAGAAATACTAGATTGTGCAATTCTACTGCTTCCAGCACCTGAAGTTGCAGGACCTAAAAGAGCCATAGACTCTATACATCCGTTAAGCAAAGATGTGAGTGCTATTAAAATTGTTATATTTCTTATTTTTTTTTTCATAGCCAAAACTCTCTAACATTTTTTTAAGTAAAGGCAAATAACTTAATATTCGCGATTCTATCAGCAATTTTAACTTACTAATGTATTATTTATTAATAACTCTTAACGGTTTGCCTTTTACACAAGATATTAAGTTTTCAAGCATTTGCGAGTAAAATTTCGAGTAATTTTCTGCTGTAACATAACCTATGTGTGGTAATAATAGCGCATTAGGAAGAAATCTAAGCTTATGATCTTGTGGAAGCGGCTCTTTATCATAAACATCTAGACCAGCACCAGCTATTTTTTCATCTTTTAAAACTTCAATTAAATCATTTTCGTTAATGATTGGGCCCCTCGAAGTGTTAATCAAAAAAGCTGTTTTTTTCATCATTGTGAATTCTTTTTTTGTAATAAGATTTCTATATCTATCACCCATTACTAAATGAACAGAAATAATATCAGAATTTTTGAGCAAATCTTCTTTGCTCATAGGAAGAATGCCAGATTCATTTGCTTTTGATAAATTTAAATTTTCACTCCATGCACAAACCTCCATTCCAAAAGCTTTAGCGATTTTTGCAACTTGAGTTCCAATTTTACCGAGTCCAATTAAACCTAGCATTTTACCTTTTAATTCCATTCCAATAGTGGTCTGCCAATAACCTTGAAACATATTATCGATCTCTTGTTTAATATTTCGACAAAGTCCTAGAATTAATGCCCATGTTAGTTCAGCTGCAGGATTTTGATTTATTTCTGTACCGCAAACAATAATTTTCTTTTTCTTAGCGGCTTCTACATCAATTGATTTATTTCGCATACCTGAGGTAAAAATATATTTTAAATTTGGTAAGCTTTCTATCAAAGTCTTAGTCATTGGGGTTCTCTCCCTCATAATAAATAAAGCCTCAAAATCTTCTAATTCAACTGCAGCTTCTTTTTCATCAACAAAAGGATTAGTAAATGTTTTAAATTCGAATTTATCTTTATAATTTTCAACAGAAATAATTTGTTGAAAGGCATTTTGATAATCGTCTAAAATAGCTACTTTAGTCATTGAGTTTTCCTATTTGATAAATAAATACCTGATACTATAAAAACCGCTCCAGCAAAATGGTACAGTTCAAATTTTTCATTAAAAATTATTATAGCCATGACCGCACTAAATAAAGGCATTAACTGTATAAACATAGCTGATCTGTTTGGTCCAATTATCTCAATAGCTTTTTGCCAACAATAATAAGCTCCTATTGCAGGAAAAATTACCACATAAAGCAGGATTATAATGAAAGCTTTATTTATATTTAATTCTAGCCCTATAGATTGTTCGTAAAAATATTGTGGGACTAAGAATATCACTCCAACAGTGGTCATAAGTTGGATAAATGTGAATTGTGAAAGTTCAAATTTTTTTTTCTTTAGAAGAGTTGAATAAAGAGACCAACTCAACACACAAACTATCATCCATAAGTCACCTTTATTAAAATTTAGAGAACTTATTTTATTAATATCGGCATTCGAAATAATGGTTCCAACACCAAGAATAGATAAAATTAACCCAATCAATTGAAATAAATTTGTTTTTTCTATTTTCATCATTGAAGATAAAATTATTACGACCGCAGGTATAGCTGCTAACATCAATACTGCATTTACGACTTGGGTATAGTTTAAAGCAAAATACACCACAGAATTAAAAGTGCTTATGGTGATTATGCCCATAAAACTAATGATTAACCAATTTGTTTTTATGTAGTCTTTTTTTTTTATAATTTCTTTATAAGTAAATGGTATTAAAATTAACCAAACCATGACCCATCTTAAAAAATTTAAAGTTAATGGTGGAACTTCAAATAGCGTAGCAAATTTTCCAACTATAAAATTTCCAGACCAAAAGAAAGTTGCAAAAATAAGAAAAGTATAAGCTATATAGTTTTTTGACAGAAATATCCTAATAAAATCTTTTGGAACTGTAAGGAGCCAAATCTAAATTAGTTTTTTCTTCCAATACAATTCCAGAAATAATCTTGCCTGTTATAGCTCCTAAAGTCCAGCCTAAATGTTGATGGCCAAAGGCATAAATTATATTTTTATTTTTTAAAGAGGGACCTAATATTGGAAGAAAATCAGGTAAAGTAGGCCTAAAACCTAACCACTCGTCCTCATGATGGTCTAGCTCAGGGAGGAGTTCTTTTGCACATCTAATAACATAATCAATCCTTTTTTTTGATGGTGGATTTTTTAATCCTCCTAATTCAACTGTTCCCACAGCTCTTAGTCCTTTATTCATGGGGGTCATTCCAAAACCTCTGTCTAAGAAAATTACTGGTCGACTTATAAGATGATCCTTGTCTTTAAAATGCACATGATAACCTCTTTCTGTATCAAGTGGAATATTTTCTCCTAGTTGATCGGTTAAAGATTTGGAAAATGCTCCAGATGCAATTACTGTTTTTTCAAATTTATATTCTTCTTTTTCAGTTCTTATAGCTGTTTCGTTTATGTTAATTTGTTTTAAATTTTTTACATTACTTTGAATAAATTTGCCTCCTCCATTTAAAAATAGTTTAAATATTTTTTTAAGAATGCCATGTGGATCTCTAGCGTGCATAGCGCTTTCATAAATTACACCTGCATCAAAAACTGGTTGTAAGTTTGGCTCTAAGTCTAAAACTTCTTGTTGTGTCAAAAGTTTTTGTTCGATACCCAATTCTTTTCGAACTTTTATCTCTAGATTCCTGCTTTTAAGATTTTTGTTAGTCCAAACGTAAATAATACCTTTTTTTTCAACTAAGCCTTTCGTGTCTATTTCTTGAAAAATTTCTCCATATGCATCATTTGATAAACTTAAAATCTGATGCATGTACTTTGCTGTATGCATCATTGATTTTTGATTACAATGTTTAAAATAGTGTAAAAACCAGTTAAACATTTTAGGGATATAATTCCATTTTAATGCGAGTGGCCCGTTAGAACTTAGTAACATCTTTGGTAAATCGTAAATAACATCTGGGCGATTAAATTGTAATACAGCATAAGGAGAAAAATGACCTGCGTTCCCATAAGAGGCAGCTATGAATTCACTAGACAGTGGGTCATGCCTATCAAAGATAGTAACAGGAATTCCTTTTTTAATTAATTGAAGACCAGTACAAACTCCTTGTATACCTGAGCCAATTATACCGACTGATTTACACTTATAATTCCTCATTAGAGAATTATATTGTAATGTTTTAAAATTAGTAGTGCGGTAGATTAGGCAGTAACTTCTTTGTTTACTATATCTGCTCTGTCTTCAGATTGAGTATCGTCTTTTTTATCTTTTTTCTTGAATAAGAAATCACTAGTTATTTTAGATTTTGAACTACTTGTTTTTTTAATGTAGCCGTCAATATCAGCACCGTTATCAGTTTTTAAATTTTGACCAAACTCAACGTCACCTTTAACTGTTCCAGTAGCTCCAATCACAATGTTTTGTGCTGCAACTTTGCCATCCAAATGACCGTGAATTTCAACGTTATCAGCTTCAATTGAACCCGTAATTGATCCAGTATCTCTTATAATTAACTCTTTAACAAAAACTGGTCCTTTTATTAATCCTGCTACATCTATAGCTCCAGAACTATTTATAGTCCCCTCGATACTCACTGTTTCACTAATAAGTGATCTTTCTGAATCTTTAATTTTTGTTTTGCTATCTCCAAACATTTGTACAATTTTAATCATGATTTTGAGTTCTATACAACTCTTAATTTATACTTTTTGCAATACTTTTATCAGATTGTTCAGTTTGGGTTTATGCTAATTTACCGGCACATCCTTGTAAATTTTGCATGACATGACTATTCCAAGACCAAACATGATTGCCATCATGGAAGAACCACCATATGACATGATAGGCAAGGGAGATCCTACTATAGGTAGTAAACCTAAGACCATCATCATGTTTACCACAACATAAATGAAGAAAGCAGTGGCAAAGCTGTAACAGTATAATTTACCAAAATTACTTCGGGTTGTATTTCCTATATTTATAATTCGAGAGATAATTAACGCGTAGAGAAGTAAGATAAATAATGATCCAAAAAAACCAAACTCTTCTGAAAAAAGAGTAAAAATAAAATCTGTATGTTTTTCAGGTAAATAATCAAGATAACTTTGTGAACCGTTTAAAAAACCTTTCCCAAACAAACCTCCGGAACCAATTGCAATTTTAGATTGGATGATTTGATAACCGGCTCCTAATGGATCACTTTCTGGATTTAAAAATGTTAAAATTCTTGATTTTTGATAGGGTTTTAGAAATGAAATAGCTATTGGCAATAACGCTAACATAGATACTCCAGATATTACAAAAAACTTTGCTTTTACTCCAGCTAACCATGCTACAATTACTCCTCCTGAAGCGATTAAAATAGATGTCCCAAGGTCAGGTTGAGAAGCAACTAAAATAATGGGTGCTATTAAAACTGTAATAGGTAAAATTAAATGTTTTAAGCTATTTATGCTTTCAATTGATATTCTATGATAATACTTAGCTAAAAATAGTATTAATCCAATTTTCATAAGCTCTGATGGTTGTAAATTCATAAAATAAAGATCTAACCATCTTTTTGATCCAGATGAAGTAAGTCCAAAATACTTAACCAAAAGTAACAAAATAAAAATTCCAATATAAATTAAATAGCTTGTTTCATGCCAAAATCTTATTGAAATAAATGAAACAATAAAGAACATACCGAAAAAAACAAAAAATCTTAAGATATGACTGTTGGTATGATATTTAAACTCTCCACCATCTGTTGAATACATTGCAAACATGCTAATAACTCCTAAAACTAAAATTGAAAAAACTAAAATAAAATCTAGAGACAGTATTTTATCTCTAATACCTAAAGAAGAATGAATGGACCTTTGTTGTAACATTATACATTTTCTCCGATTTGACTATTAGTATTTCTTCTTAATTCATGTCTCTCAAGAACCTTTTTGATTACTTTCTTTGCTATTGGCGCCGCAGTTTTTCCACCGGAGCCACCGTGCTCAACTAAAACACTAATTGCATATTGCGGATTTTTGTAAGGTGCGAAAGCTACAAATAATGCATGGTCCCTGTCTTTGTAAGGTAAGCTTATTTGTTTTACTTCAGCCTCACGCTGTTCATCTGTAAATCTTTTAATTTGTGATGATCCAGTTTTTCCTGCAAAAGTATATTTTGGATTTTCTAATCTGTGACTATAAGAAGTTCCTCCGGGCTCATTAGATGATGAATACATCGCATCTTTGATTAAGTTTATATGTTCCTGGTTTTTAAATAATGGTTGTAAATCAAAATTTGATACTATCAGGTCATTTGGAAGTGGTTCATTTGGGTTTTTGTTCTTATATTTTAAATAATTTCTTAAGTTATCATTTTTTTCATCAAATATTATTCTAGGATTTATTTTAAATCCACCGTTAGCGATTTGAGCGGTCATTAAACATAATTGTAGTGGCGTACTTTGAAAGTATCCTTGGCCAATTCCTGAATGAAGAGTTTCGCCTAAGTACCAATTTTGTCCAACAAATTTTTTTTTCCATTTTGTGTTTGGCACTACTCCTGACTTTTCTTCAAAGAAATCATTTAAAACCTTTTTCCCTAGACCAAATCGTTTTGCAGTTTCTGATAATCGATCAACACCAAGTTTTCTGGCAATTTCATAAAAATAAACATCGCAAGATCTTTGTATACCTTTTCTAAGGTTTACAATACCGTGTCCATCTTTCTCCCAACAGTGAAATTTTTCACCGTATAACTCTATTTTTCCTTCACATCTAAAGGTATCTAACGGCTTGATAATTTTATTTTCTAAAGCACTCAAAGCCACTAAAGTCTTGATCGTAGACCCTGGGGGGTATAACCCTGATAATGCTTTGTTAGCTAATGGTTTCTTTTCGTCTTTAATTAAACTATTCCAATAAGTTTTATCTAATCCATGAACAAATTCATTAGGTTCAAAAGTCGGAGAAGAAACTAAAGAGACAATGTCTCCGTTGTAAACATCCATTACACATACAGCGGCTGCTTTTTCTTTTAATAATTCATTAGTAAATTTTTGAACTTCATAATCTAAAGTTGTTTTAAAGCTTTTACCTGCCTGACCTTCATCAATTTTAATTTCTCTAATTCTTTTTCCATAGGCATTAACTTCATAACGTTGATAACCACGTTTTCCAATTATCTGTTCATCGAGTTTTCTTTCTAAACCTGTTTTTCCAATTGCCATACCTGGTACAGCTAAATCTTGAAGATATTTTTTTGTCTGTAAATCTTTTGAACTTATTTGAGAAACATAGCCTAGAATATGCGCTGAAGAATTATCAGGATAAGTTCTAGCAACCGATACAATGGGTTCTACTCCTTCGAGTTCATGTAAAAATAGATTTATTCTTGAAAATTCAGACCAGTCTAAGTTTTCAGAAATTATTACTGGTTCCCATGGTTTTTGTTTTTTTATAACTTTTTTTAAATAGAAAACCTTTTTATCTGTAATATTTAAAATTGCTTTTAATCTTACGAATAAATTATCTAAGTCTTTGGAGTTTTCTGGAACTAAGTGTAATTGATAAAGTGGTTCGCTAGATGCAATTTCTATATTAAAAAAATCCTTAATTACACCTCTTTCAGGTGCAAGCTTCCATTCTCGAAACCTATTTTTATCAGATAAAGACTTATATTTTGTAGATTGATTTATTTGAAGAGATATTAGTCTTCCAACAAGCCCAACCATTACTATAGCCTTTGCTGCGGTAATTAAAAACATTCTTCTGCCTATAAGTTTTGATTTTATAACAGTATTTCCTGAGCCTAGATTAAGCATCTTGAGATCCTATAAAACTAATTTGATAAAGATGAAATAAAAACCAGAAAACTGGAAACAAAAATAAAGTGAAAAAAGTATTATAACCAATTTTAGCATAAGAAATTATAACTTCTGAAAAATTATTCAATAAATAAACAAATAATAAATTAGCAAATAATAAAGCTATAAAAAAAGTGAACCAATCAGATGCTATAGTTGTATTTACACTTTTGTTTCTTACATAGTTACCAACAAAACAAACTACTAAATAGGACAATGAACTTATACCTAGAGGAAAACCCATGACTACGTCATTTATAAGTCCTGCAAAAAAAATATGTCCTGTTCCCATTAAACTAGGACGTTTTATTATCCAAAAATAAATTATTATTATTTGTAAATTTATAGAAAAAATGTCAAATAATTTTTCTAGATTTGTGTCAACTTCACTTATAGATAAATAATATAATAAAATCAGAGGACCAGCCGCAAATAGTTTATTTATTATATTTTTTTTAGCCATTAAAAAATTTCTTTTGTAGGTTTAATTAAATTTACTGTTACAAAAGATAGTTGATTAGGGTCTACGAATAATTCTACCTCGCCATTATTTCTTGTTTTTCCTATAGGGGTTCCAGCATTAAAAATTCCATCTTTACCAGAGGCAAAAACAGTTATATTTTCCTTAAATTCATAATCTTCAGGCAAATATGCTAATGTTGGTTTACGTGTTCCTCCGCCAGTTAATATTGCTTGGGTACTTTTTTCGTCAAAAGTTACTGGGATTCTACTATTCAAATCATTTAGTAATAGTACTCTTGATGATAAAAAATTTGTCTCGACTATACGTCCAACCAAATATTTATTTTGAGTAACAGGCATTCCTTTGATAATTCCTTCTTTACTACCTTTGTTAATAATTATCGATTTTAAAAATGGGCTATTACGATCTACTAAAACTTTAGCTAAGACTATATTTGTTACACTTTCTACGTTTTCTGTATCTAAAACTTTTTTCAAATTTTTATTTTCGTTTGAGATATATTCTAAATTTAAATCGAGTGCTTTGTAACGCTCTATAACCTTTCTTAATTCTTCATTTTCATTTTTTAAATTAAAATGATTTGCTATTCCTTTATTAATGCCCGGGAATAATCTTGTTGGGACAGAGGTTAAATAAGTCACTCTATAGACTAAGTCATTAATGAAACTTCTTGTTGTTTTTACTACTGCAAAACCATAAACGTCTAAAAAGAAAACTACTAATGCTACGATAATAAGAGATAATATTGAAAATTTCTGTGATGCTCCTCTTTGTAAAAGAGCAGATCGAAACGCTATACTAAAATCTTCTCTACTGACTGACATGAATTCATTAAAATAAATTAATATTCAGATAGCATTGTAGAAAATAACTCTTCATTTTCTAAAGCTCTTCCTGTGCCGATGGCTACGCATGATAAAGGATCATCAGCTATAGTTACAGGCAAACCAGTATCCTGAGAAATTAACTTATCAATATTTTTTAATAATGCTCCACCGCCTGTAAGTACTAAACCCATATCAATTAAATCAGCTGATAATTCAGGTGGTGTATTTTCCAATGCTTCTTTAATACCTCCTAAAATCTGATTTAAAATTGGCATAATTGCATCACAAGCATCTGTTTCTGTTAATTCAATTTCTTTAGGTGTTCCAGATCTTATATCCCTACCTTTCATTAAAAAAGTATTATTAGAAGAAGGTATAGCTGTACCAATCTCTTTTTTAATTTTTTCTGCTGTCGAGTCCCCTATCAGCAAATTCATTTTTTTTCTCATATAAGCAATTATTGATCCATCTAAAGCGTCACCTGCAACTCTTAAAGATTTAGAATATACTACGCCTCCTAGAGACATAACCGCTATTTCTGTAGTTCCGCCTCCAATATCAACAACCATAGATCCTGTTGCTTCAGATATTGGTAGCCCAGCACCAATCGCTGCAGCTATAGGTTCTTCAATTAATTGTACTTTTCTTGCTCCTGCAGCAAGGGCAGAGTCTTGAATTGCTTTTCGTTCAACTGGAGTGGATCCTGTTGGCACACAAATTAATATTCTAGGATTTGCAAAAGCTTTTTTCTTATGAACTTTTTTTATGAAATGCTTAATCATTTCTTCTGTCACAACAAAGTCAGCGATAACTCCATCTTTTAATGGTCTAATAGCTGAAATGTTACCAGGTGTTCTCCCTAACATTGTTTTTGCTTCATCACCTACGGCTAAAACAGATTTTCTTCCTCCGTCTTCAATAACGGCTACAACTGAAGGTTCATTTAAAACTACGCCTTGCTCTTTTAATACTACAAGAGTATTTGCTGTTCCTAAATCGATAGCCATATCTTGTGACCACATTGATGATAAACCTGATAAACCTTTAAACATATTTCCCTTTCTAGTTTTGAGCGCTTAACGTTTGGTCAGGCGCCGTTTTTGTTCTTTTAATAATTAATTTATTTAATGCATTCAAGTATGCATTAGCAGATGCGACTAACGTATCAGTATCTGCAGCTTGTCCGACTGTAGTTTTACCTTGTTCTTCAATTCTAACACTTACTGTGGCTTGAGCATCTGTTCCTTCAGTAACTGCATGTACATTGTATAATAGTAAGTTTACTTCATGTGGATAAAGATTTTTTATACATTTGAAAATGGCATCTACTGGACCATCTCCAGTTTCTATTGCGCTTTTAACTTCACCATAAACTTCTAATGTCATCTCTGCCTTTTGAGGTTCACCAGTTCCGGCAAATACTTTTAAAGATTTTAATTTAATTACATTATCCTCTGTAACTAAGCTGTCATCAATTATGGCTGCTATATCTTCATCATAAACGTGTTTCTTTTTGTCTGCTAAAATTTTAAATTTTCCAAAAGCTTTATCAATAATATCATCTGTAATATCTACGTAACCCATGTCGGATAATTTGTCTCTAAACGCATGTCGTCCAGAATGTTTTCCCATTACCAATGAAGTTTTTTTAACTCCTACACTCTCTGGAGTCATAATTTCATAAGTGTTTCTATTTTTTAACATTCCATCTTGGTGAATGCCTGACTCATGAGCAAAGGCATTTTTACCCACAATTGCTTTATTAAATTGGACGGGAAAACCTGTAGCATTTGAAACAACTTTTGATGCTTTGCTTAAAAGTTTTGTATTGATGTTTGTAGTGTAAGGCATTAGATCATGTCTTGTTCTCATAGCCATAACAACTTCTTCAAGTGCAGCATTACCTGCTCTCTCCCCAATTCCATTAATTGTACATTCAATTTGTCTCGCACCGGCCATAACACCGGCTAAAGAGTTAGCAACTGCTAAACCTAGATCGTTATGACAATGTGTAGATAGAACTGCTTTATCAATATTTGGTACTTTATTTAATAACGTCTCAATAATTTTTTTAAATTCTGACGGAACAGTATATCCAACTGTGTCTGGTATATTAATAGTTTTGGCTCCACATTTAATTGCAAGTTCAACTGTCTTACACATGTAATCCATATCTGTTCGTGTTCCATCTTCACAAGACCATTCAACATCATCAGTAAGCTTTCTAGCGTAAGTGACGCTATCTTTAATTGATCCTAAAACATCTTCAGGAGATTTATTTAACTTGTGCTTCATGTGTAATGGACTTGTGGAAATAAAAGTATGAATTCTAAAATTTTTTGCGTGCTTTAAAGACTCATGACAAGCATCAATATCTTTTTTAGTAGCCCGAGCCAATCCTGCAGGAATGGACTTTTTTAATGATTTACTTATTTCAGTTACAGCTTCAAAATCTCCCGGTGAAGCTATTGGAAAACCTGCTTCAATTACATCAACACCTAGTTCATCAAAAACTCTTGAGATTTGTAGTTTCTCTTCTAAACTCATTGATGCGCCAGGTGATTGTTCACCGTCACGCATAGTCGTATCAAAAATTATAATTCTATTTTTATCATTCATAATTAAAACTTTTGTTAATTCAAGATTTTCTCATAATACAATCAAAGATAGAATTTGCAAATTATTATGTAATCAATAAGAGCTATAATGGACTCAGATTGGCTTAATTCTTGTCTTTATCTACTAATTTATTTTTACCAATCCACGGCATCATTGCACGAAGCTCTTTCCCTACTTTTTCAATAGGATGTTTAGCTAAATCTTCCCTCATTCTAGTGAAGTTTTTCTGACCTGATTTATGTTCATCCATCCATTGCTTCGTAAACTTGCCAGATTGAATATCTTTAAGTACTTCTTTCATTTTCTCTTTTGTTTTACTATCCACAATTCTCTTACCTGAAACGTACTCACCGTATTCAGCAGTATTTGAAATAGAATAATTCATATTTGCAATTCCACCTTCATATATTAAATCGACTATTAATTTTACCTCATGTAATGTTTCAAAATAGGCCATCTCTGGTGGATAACCAGCTTCTGTTAAAGTTTCAAAACCATTTTTAATTAATTCTACTAAACCACCGCATAAAACTGTTTGCTCTCCGAATAAATCTGTTTCACATTCATCTTTAAAAGTAGTTTCTATTATTCCAGATTTACCTCCTCCAATTGCGGATGCATATGATAAAGCTAAGTCTCGTGCTTTACCTGAACTATCTTTATGAACTGCCATTAAACAAGGAACGCCTCCACCTTTTTGATACTCGCTCCTTACTGTGTGACCTGGACCTTTAGGCGCAACCATAAAAACATCTAGATCTTTTCTAGCATTAATTAAATCAAAATGAATATTTAAACCGTGAGCAAAAGCTAAACTTGTTCCTTCTTTCATTCTTTGTTCAATGTGATTTTTATAAATCTCAGATTGAAGTTCATCCGGTGTTAACATCATAACAACATCTGCCCATGCAGCAGCATCTGATAGTGACATAACTTTTAAACCTTCACTCTTAGCTTTTTTAATACTTGAAGATCCCTCTCTTAATGCAACTACAACTTCTTTTACTCCGCTATCTTTAAGGTTTAATGCATGTGCATGCCCCTGGCTCCCATATCCAAAAATTGCAATTTTTTTATTTTTAATTAATTTAACGTCTGCATCTTTTTCATAAAATGTTTTCATTATTTTCTCCTAGTTTTTAATAAAAATTTCTTTTCCTTTTGTCATTGCAATAGCACCTGTTCTAGAGGCACTTATTAAACCTAAAGGTTTTAATGCTATTGTTAATTTATCAATTTCTCTTCTTAAAGCAGTTACTTGAACAACAAAAGACTTTTTTGTTTTATCTAAAATAATTGCATTATGCTTCTTACATAATTTTTTTGCTTTATCCAGTTTTTTTATTGCTCCTACTACTTTAAATAAAGCTAACTCTCTAAATAAAATTTTTGGATCATCCCTAGAAAAATCAGCCACTTTGTGTACTGGAATTAATTTTCCAAGTTGTAATTTAATTTGTTGAATAACTTCAGGTGTTCCTTTAGTTACAATAGTAATCCTTGAGAGATGTTTTTTCTTATCAATTTCAGCAACTGCCAAAGACTCAATGTTATATCCTCTTCCCGAAAACAAACCAATAACTCTAGCTAAAACACCAGCTTCATTGTCTACCCAGACGACGATAATATGATGATTTTCTTTTCCAAATTTAGTTGGTTGACTATAAGCTGATTTTGGATTTGACATTAAACTAAAGTTTTTCCTTCATCTGAAACTTCTTCTTTTTCATCTTCAGGCCCTAGGAGCATTTGGTTATGAGGTTTGCCAGATGGTATCATAGGATAACAATTTTCTACTTTATCAACTACACAATCAAAAATTACAGGTTTATCCAAATTGATCATTTCTTTTATCTTTTCATCTAATTCATTTGGAGTTTTTGCTCTTATACCTACTGCACCATATGCCTCGGCTAATTTAACAAAATCTGGTAAAGCCTCGGTATAACTCTCAGAATAATTTTTATCATGTAGTAGTTCTTGCCATTGCCGTACCATTCCCATGTACTCATTATTTAAAATAAATATTTTTATTGGCAATCTATATTGAATAGCAGTCGACATTTCTTGAATGTTCATCAAAATTGATGCCTCTCCAGCAATATCAATTACTAGTTTTTTCGGATGAGCTATTTGTACACCTATTGCTGCAGGTAAGCCATAACCCATAGTTCCAAGGCCTCCAGAAGTCATCCATCTATTTGGCTTATTAAACTTATAATGTTGAGCAGCCCACATTTGGTGTTGTCCAACTTCTGTTGTGATAAAGGTATCTTGATCTTTAGTTAACTCATAGAGTCTTTGCACTGCATGTTGAGGTTTAATTGTCTCTTTACTATTTTTAAAATTTAAAGATTTTTTTTCTCTCCACTTGTCAATTTGACTCCACCAATTTGCAGTTTTTTGCTTATTCGAATTTATAAAGTTTTTATTTTTTTCTTTAAAACTTTTTAAAACTGCTTTTAACAATTCTGTTACGTCGCTTGTAATAGCTAAATCAACTTTTACATTTTTTCCAATAGAAGATGGATCGATATCAATATGAATTTTTTTTGATTTTGGAGAAAACTCATCTATTTTTCCAGTTATTCTATCATCAAACCTTGCGCCGATATTGATCATCAAGTCACAATCGTGCATAGCATTATTAGCTTCATAAGTTCCATGCATACCAAGCATTCCCAAAAATTGAGGATCATCTCCAGGATAAGCTCCTAATCCTTGTAAAGTAGAGGTAATTGGAAAACCAGTAAGTAAAACAATTTCTTTAAGAAGTTGACTCGCTTTTGGACCTGAATTTATTACCCCGCCACCTGTATAAAAAATAGGTTTAGATGATTTTTTTATCATCTCTATAAACTTATCTACTTCTTTTAAATTTATTTTGTTGCTTAGCGTACCATTTAATTTTTTTTCTAATTTATTTTTACTAATTTTATAAGCACCTTTATCAAATTGAATATCTTTAGGAATATCTACTAAAACTGGTCCCGGTCGACCCGTAGTTGCAATTTTAAAAGCTTGGTTCATGATATCTGCTAAATCATTTACATCTTTCACCAACCAATTATGTTTAGTACAAGGTCTTGTTATTCCCGTTGTGTCACATTCTTGAAATGCATCTGTTCCAATTAAATGCGTTGGCACTTGTCCTGAAATACAAACTATGGGTATTGAATCCATATAAGCGTCTGTCAATGCAGTGACAGCATTTGTAGCACCAGGACCTGAGGTAACTAATAAAACTCCTGGCTTACCACTTGATCTAGCATAACCTTCTGCGGCATGACCTGCACCTTGCTCGTGTCTTGCTAGAATATGTTTAATAGATTTATGATTTTTTAACTCATCATAAATTGGAAGAACAGCTCCTCCAGGATAACCAAAAATATATTCCACTTTTTGATCCTCTAAAGATTTAAAAACTATTTCTGCTCCGCTCAATAATTTTGGCATTCATACAATCTAGCCTAGAAATGAGAACCGTCAAGTTTTAGCTTACGACTTTTAATGTTTTTTTTAGAAGAATAGAGAGATTTTTAGAGTAAAGCTTGTTCCAGTTCTTCATATGACCTCTAGCCCATGTATTTTGTCTCTTAGCATACTGCCTCGTCCTAATATTCACTAGATCTTTGCACTCATTTAATGAGATCATTTTTTTTAAATACCGATTAATCTCTTGAACACCTATAAGTTTATTTACAGACTGGCTCTTCTTAAGCTTTAATATATTAAACCTTTTAACTTCTTCTACACAATTATCTTTAAACATAAGGTCTGTTCTTTTGGATATCTTTTTAAGTAATTCCTCTCTTGGAATATTTATGAAAATTTTTTTTAAATCAAAGTTTAAAAAATCTGAGCGTGTTTTAATAATCCAATCGAATATGGATCTTCTAGTTTTAAGTTTTACCTCATAAGCCCTTTGTAATCTTTGAGAGTCTGTAGCTAATATTTTGTCTTTAACTTTAGGATCTAACTCTAAAAGTTTTTCATAAAACTTTTTAGATCCTAATTTATTAAATAAGTCTCTTACTTTTTTCCTAGTCTTTGTATCTACATCAGGTATTTTGCTTATTCCTTTTGTTATGGTATTAAAATATAATCCTGTTCCGCCTACTATAATTGGAACTTTTTTATTTTTTATGCATAAATTAATCTTTTCTTTAACTTTTTTTAACCAATCGCCCGCAGAAAAATATTTTTTACCTGAGATTATTCCGTAAAGATGATGTTTAATTTTTCTTGTTTCTATTTTAGAGGGTCTTGAAGATAAAATGGAAAATTCTCTATAAATTTGCATACTATCTGCATTTATGATTTCTCCCTTTATTTTTTTTGCTAAATAAAAAGCTAATTTTGATTTTCCTGATGCTGTTGGCCCTGCCAAGAGAACAATTTTTTTTAACAAAATTAATTTATTTTGACGCCTAGATATCGTCTTCGATTATTTGTATTAATTATAGTTAATAATAGAGTTTTCTCACCTTTTTTAAAAATACTTTTTACTATTTTTTTTAAATCAGATGTAGATTTTATAGGTGTCTTTTGGACTTCAATAATAATATCATTTATATTCAAGAGGTTATCAAGTGGGCTTCGATTTAAAATTTCTGTGATGATAACTCCTGTTAATTTTTTTTCTAAATTTCTCGAAGATATATCTTTATCGTTAATTTCTCTTACTACTATTTTAAGCTTCTCAATTTCTTCATCCTTTTTAACAATTTTTGGTTTTGTTTCTTTAAACTCTTCAGATGTTTCAAGTCTTCCTAGAGTTAGTCTTTTTGAGATTAATTTCTTATTTCTCCAGATCTTAAGTTCAACACTTTTACCTACTCTAGTGTTTGCAACTACGTTTGGTAATTTTTTCATTGTGTTAATTTTTTTTCCATCAAATTCTAATATTATGTCACCGGCTTTAATCCCTGCCTTATCTGCAGGACTATTTTGTCCTACACTTGCCACTAATGCCCCTTCAGGTTTTTTTAGTTTTTCAACATCAGCTATTTCCTTTGTAACTTCTTGAATTCTAACTCCTAACCATCCTCTTTTTGTCTCTCCAAATTTTATTAATTGATCAATGACATTAGATGCAGCATTGGATGGTATAGCAAATCCTATTCCAATCGAACCTGATTGACCTGGGGCTATAATTGCAGTGTTAACTCCGATTACTTCGCCTTTAAGATTAAACAATGGTCCGCCAGAATTTCCCTGGTTTATTGATGCATCAGTTTGAATAAAATCCTCGTATCTCGTTAAACCAATTTGTCTATTTCTTGCCGAAATAATTCCTGAGGTTACTGTTCCACCTAAGCCAAAAGGATTTCCTATAGCTACAACCCAATCTCCTACTCTTGCTTTGTTTGAGTCGCCAAAACTTACAGGTGTAAACTTATCTTGAGATTTTATTTTTAAAACAGCAAGATCCATGTATGGATCAGCACCAATTACGTCTGCATTAAATTCTTTATCACCAACTTTTATCAAGATATCTTCTGCATTAGCAATCACATGATTATTTGTGATTACAGTGCCATCTTCTCTTACAATAAAGCCAGATCCTAAGGAGGATGCTTTTCTTTCAGTTGGTCTTTCAAAATCTTTAAACATTTCACCAAAAGGTGATCCTGGAGGAAATTGAAAAGGAAATTGATTAGTGGTTGTTCTAACAGTTTGAGTAGTTGAAATATTAACAACTGAGGGCATTAATTTTTCTGCAAGATCTGCAAAAGACTCTGGAACAGCCTTAACTGCTTTAGTTGAAAAATTGAAAATAACTATTAAGAAAAATATCTTTCTGAAAAAATTCATTTAATTTTTAACATACCAAATTATTAAAAAGCCTATAATCAAAAAAACCAAACCAAACAATCTCAATTTATGTTCTGGTGTATTCTTGATAATCTCTAATATATTTTTGATTCTTGACGGGAAAATGGCAAAAAATAAACCTTCAATGAAAAAAAGCAATCCGAAGGCAATAATAAGCTCGTTCACAGTATAATTGAAATTTATTTTTTTATAACCGGACTAGACTTTCCAAAAAATTTGAAGAATTCACTATCGGGAGATAATACTAGTGAAGTTTCTCCTCCAATTAAAGCTTTTTCGTAAGCTTGCATTGCTCGATAGAATGCAAAAAATTGAGGATCTTGTCCAAAAGCATCAGCAAAGATTTTGTTTCTTAAACCATCACCTTCACCTTTCATAATTTCTGATTTTTTATTTGCCTCAGCTAAAATTACTGTAACATCTTTATCGGCTGTAGATCTAATTTTTTGCGCAATCTCTGCTCCTTGTGCTCTAAATTCTTTTGCTTCTCTTTCTCTTTCAGTTTGCATTCTTTTATAAATGGCATCACTGTTTGCTGGAGGTAAGTCTGCTCTTTTAATTCTTACATCAACAATTTCAATTCCAAAGTTTTTAGCCTCTGTATTTACATCGTTTTGTATAATCGACATTTGTTTCGTTCTATCAGTAGATAATAGTGTTGCTAATTCCTGAGTACCTAAAACACCTCTTATTCTTGAATTTATAATCGTAGATAGTCTCGATCTTGCAACTCTTTCATTTCCAACTGAAATATAGAATTTAAGTGGATCTACAATTTTAAATCTAGCTATGGCATCAACGATTAAACGTTTTTGATCAGCTGCAATTACCTCTTCCGGAGCGTTATCTAAATTTAAAATCCGCTTATCTAAGAAAACTACATTTTGAATAAAAGGTAATTTAAAGTTTAAACCTGCTTTAGTGACTATTTTTTTGGGATCACCAAATTGCAGAACTATAGCTTGACTAATTTCCTGAACAATAAATAAAGACTGAAATAATACTACAACGATCAATATTATTGCAGGTACTATGAGTTTAAAGCCCTTCATTAATTATTTCCCCCAGATTTTTTTAATTCTGGTAACGGTAAATAAGGAACAACACCTGAACCTGAGTCTTTATCAATAATTACTTTATCAATATCAGCCAAAACCTTTTCCATTGTTTCTAAATACATTCTTTCTTGAGTAACTTGTTTAGCATCTTTATATTCATTATAAATTGCGGTAAATCTACTGGCTTCACCCTCAGCTTTTGCAACAACTTCTTTTTTATAAGCCTCAGCTTGTTGTAAAACTTGTTCTGCTTCACCTCGCGCTCTTGGAATTACATCATTTGCATAAGCTTCAGCTTCATTTTTCGATCTTTCTCTGTCTGCTCGAGCAGCCTGTACATCTCTAAACGCATCAATAACTTGCTCGGGTGGATCGGCTTGTTGAGTTTGAACTTGTGTAATTTGAATACCTGATTCGTATTCATCTAAAATCATTTGAGTAATTTCTTGCACCTCAATCTCAATATTTGCTCTTCCTTCAGTTAAAATTGTTTGGATATTATTTTTTGCAATAACTTCTCTCATCGCCGTCTCAGAAGTTGCTTTAACAGTCTCTACTGGACTTTGGATGTTGAATAAAAACTTACCAGCATCTTTTATAACCCAGAATACTGAGTAGTTAATGTCAACTATGTTTTCATCTCCGGTAAGCATTAGGCTTTCCTCAGGAACGTTTCCAACTCCAGAAGATCTTCCGCTATCACTCGCAGGTCTAAAACCAACATCTACTCTGTTGACCTTAGTAACTTTGGGTGTTAGCGCTCTTTCAATTGGCGTAGGTAAGTGATAATGCAATCCAGGTTGAGTTGTATTTACAAATTTTCCAAATCTTAAAACTACACCTTGTTCATCTGGTAGTACTCTGTAAAGTCCACTTGCAATGTAAAGCCCTAAAATTATTAATAAACCTATAATTATAGGCTTCGAGCCTCCTGATTTACCGCCTGAAAATTTGTTAATTGTTTTCTGAAAATTTTTAATTATATCATCAAGATTTGGTGGATCTTGTCTTGAGCCAGATCCATTTCCACCGGGCGAACGTCCTCCTCCTCCGGGAGGAGGAGATCCCCAAGGTGTTTGATTTTTAAAAATCTTGTCTTTAAAACTCATGGGACTTTATATAGTGACTTTTGCTACAAAAACAAGTTAAGTAACAGCGATATTATGTCTAAAAAAAAGTAGAGATTAACTAAATTATGAAAGAAAAGCCAGCTCCTAAGCAGTTTACTAAAACACCAATAAACGGGACTAAAAATACGATATTAGTTTCAAGTGCCAAAGGTGGGGTCGGGAAATCTACTGTAGCTATTAATCTTGCATTCGCATTACAAAATTTAGGATTAAAAATTGGTATTCTAGATGCCGACGTTTATGGACCCTCACTTCCTAAACTAATTGATTTAAAAGAAAAACCAAAAAGTAAGGATGGTAAAGCAATTATTCCCCTAGAAAAATATAAGGTACAGTGCATGTCTATGGGATTTTTAGTTGATGATCAAACTCCAATGATTTGGAGGGGTCCAATGGTTATAAGTGCTTTAAAAACAATGACACAAAAAGTTCTATGGAAAGATCGTGATATTATTATAATTGATATGCCTCCTGGAACTGGTGATACACAATTAACATTTGCTCAAGAAGTAAAAGTTGATGGAGCAATAATTGTTTCTACTCCTCAAGACTTAGCTCTACTTGACGTTAAAAGAGGAATACAAATGTTTGATAAAACAGGAGTAAGAATTATAGGATTAATTGATAATATGAGTTTTTTTAAAGGTGATGATGGAAAAGAATATAAAATTTTTGGAGAAAGTGGAGTAGAAAGAACTGCAAAAGAATTTAACAAAGAGTTCTTAGGACACTTGCCTATTCATCAAGATTTAAGAAGTTCAGCTGATAGAGGTGACCCTCTAACTCATTCTGATCCTGATCATGAGGTATCAAAACTATTTAAAAACATCGCAGGAAAAATTAAACAATCTTTTCTTTAAAATCAAAAGAGATCATCAATTCATTCCATTCTCTTTTTGAAAGACCAGAATTTTCGTAGCTAACTTTTTCTCCTTTGGACATCTTTTGAATAACTTTTTTTCCTTTAGCTGAAACGTGAACAGCGCCAACTCTGTAATCTAAAAATGCAGCATGCGTTATGGGTACCCATTTTTTGACAGTATCTAACATAGTTTCTGCATAAACTCTTATTTCGTACTGAGCGTGACTATCAACTCTTAAAAACAAAAAATTTAATAAATTTAAAAGATCTGTCTTCCAGTACCATTGAGTATAGGAGTTAAGAGTCAAATTCATTCTAGCTAATTCTCTTGCTAGACCAGCTTTATTATCATCTATAATAGTCCCATCGAATCTTTCGTTAAGCATTTTTTCGTAATTATCGTAAGTTCTTGTAGCATCATTTTTTAAAATTTTTAAAACTTCATCAGCTTGTTCTCCTTTGATCAAATTTCCTCTACCTTGTCTGTTGGAAGTTGATTGAGCTGATAACTGATCCTTAGTAGGAATATAAAACTCTTTATCTAATATTGAATATCTAGCCGAATATTCATTTACATTCGCTGTTCTATGTCTAATCCATTGTCGGGCAATAAAAATAGGTAGTTTTACATGGTATTTAATTTCACACATTTCAAAAGGTGTAGAATGCCAATGTCTCATTAAATACTTGATTAATCCTTCGTCTGTAGAAACTTTTTTTGTACCCTTGCCATAAGAAACTCTAGCGGATTGAACAATAGAACTATCGTCCCCCATATAGTCAACTACACGAATAAATCCATGATCTAAAACTGGTAACGCCTCATAAAGAATTTTTTCTAATTGAGGTGAGGTAACTCTTTTCGTTTGATTATTTTGAGCTTGTTGATCAGAAATTTCTTGTTTTTGCTCTTTGGTTAATTTCATTAATATTTTTCAGTATTTTGTAAAAAATATATTTATATAGTCGAACGTTATAAAAATGAATACAATTAGTTAACTAAAAAATTTAAAATGTTAATAAATAAAAAATTGATATCTAATAATAACCTTCACTTCATTTTCTTGTTTATTCTCTCACTTAACTATTTGATTCCATTATTATTATTTGGTCAACCGACACTGTTTTATGTCGATACACTTGACTCTGAAATTGTTTATAACTCTATTATCGGTAAACTATTAAAAGGTGATGCTAACGCAATAAAATTGTTTCTCAACGGAGAAATAGCACCTCTGTATTTAAGAAGAATTTTTCAACCTTTCTCAATCTCTTATTCATTATTTTCAATTGAAAAGGCATATTGGTTTATAGATATTTTAGTTAAATTAACTTCATATTTCTGTTTTTACATTTTTGCAAAAAAAATAAATAAAAATATTTTTTTTTGCAGCTTGGTTTCTTGTCTTTATGCTTCTTCAAATTACCCTTCACATGAAGGTTTTGGATTAGCTTTTTTTCCTTATTTAATTTACTTAATAATTTTTAAAGAACAGCTTAAAATTAAACACTATATAATTTTAATTTTTTTTGGTCTTAATACTGAAATTCTTTTCGGTGGGTTTGCGTTACCAAGCTTAATTTTTTTTATTGTTTTAATAGAAAAAAATGTGAATTATAAAAAACTTTTTAAAATACTTACTGCTTTTTTGGCTCCAATGTTTTTGGCTAATTTTAATCTTATTTTGATAGCTTTTAGTAGTTTTGAATTTCATAGAGACGAATTTTTACGGGAGTCTTACTCAGTAAATCAAAGCTTTAAATTATTTTTAAATACCCTTTTTCCATTTCCAAATTTTAAGAAAATCAATTACTCTTTCATTCAAACATTACCTTACACTTTATTTATTGTTCCAACTATCATTTGTTCTTTTTTTTCTAATGATAAAAATGTTAGAAAAATTTTGATAGTTTTACTTTGTACTATTCTTTTTACTGTCTTTTTAAAAAATACTTATATAAGTGACTTTGTTAATGAAATTGTTTTATTAAATAAAATATCATGGGGTTATGTAAGTAGATCATATTATCTACTTTATTGTCTGATGATTATTTATATTTTAAGAAATAAAATAAAATTTTTTCTGAAAGTTTTATTATTCTTTATTACAACAAGTTTATTTGTTTTCCAAATTGACGCTGCTATAGTTCCTTTTTATAAAGAAAAAATTAAAAGGATAGAAAATTATCAAAACCTTTATACTTTCGAAGGTTATTATAACTTTCATAATTATAAAAAAATAAAAGAGCTAGTTAAAAATGAAAGAACACTTTCAGTGGGCTTAGATCCAATGGTTGCTGTAATTCATGAAATTTATGTAATGGATGGTTATCATAGTGTTTATCCTTTGCATTATAAAAAAAAATTCAGAAAAATTATTGAACCAGAATTAAATTCAAATTCAAATTATAAAAAATACTTTGATGATTGGGGTAGTAGAGTTTACACTTCTCTATATAGACCGGCGAATCCAGAAAAATATAAATTAAATTATATTGTAGCAAAAAAGTTAGGCGCTAAATTTATCATTTCAAGTATCACCTTAAAGTCAAATTCTTTAAAATTAATTTTTGGTGACTGTGAGAAGGGTTTTTGTTTATACGAAATTTTATAAAACAATTTTCAAAACCCAAGTTTTAACATATAATAGTTCTGTTGTTTACCAACTATGACGATAAACGAATTTCGTAATACACATTACGGACGTGGGGGCAGTACCCACCACCTCCACCATTATTGCTTGCGGGGGTGAATTAGGATCGACGGATGTTTAAAAGATATTCTTTCGTACGAGATGGTTCCGACGTAACGGGCCAATATACAAATGCTAACGAAAGTTACGCACTTGCAGCTTAATTAACTTTGTTAATTAAGTAACGGGGTCCGGGGCACCTGGCAACAGAACGCCCCTGCGTATTGGCGTTAACACTTATTAATTCACAACTTTTTTTATTTTGGGCACACATAGGGCACACTGAAGAAAGACAAATTTAGTACGCGGGGGAAATTATTTTTTTAAAATATAATAAGCTTTAAAAGTTTCTGGGTTTTTTTTTAGAAAATTTTCACAACCTCCAAAGGCTTCTCTATATTCATATTCTTGTATTTTTTCTTTAATTGATAATTTAACACTTTCATAATCCATTTCTTTATCTGCGCATTTTTCAATCATTTTCATTCTATTGTTTTCAGCATTTGAACAAGAATACAACAAACCCAGAACCACGATCGCTAAAATTTTTTTCATTTAAATTAATAATTTTTCACACAAGAATCAAAAGCCTTCTTAGCTGCAAAATCAGTTTTCGCAGATTTAACTTTCCACGAGTCTGCACAATAATCTTCTGCCTCTGAACTGCCAATTGTACCTTTTATAAAATTAAAACCTTTTTTTTGAACAGAGAGACTGATCGGCCCGACTATAAACCAGATAACTAAAAATAAAATTATCCAAAAAACTATTGCTGTTCCCGTTTTTTGATTCTCTTTAGCAACTACTTTTTTAAAGTATGCCTCTTTATCGAATTTTTTTTTCTTCATTGAACACATCATATCCGGACTCACTGGCGATCACAATATGATCACACCCAGCAAAGAAATAGTCGTTTTTTATGATCTAGAATTGTTGTATAACGTTAAAAGGTTAACGGCACCTGGCAACAGAACGCCCCTTTAAGAAAGATAAATTTTGTTATTAGTATTATATGCGAATAAAAGATAGAAAAATTGTTGCTGGTTTAGCTATATATGAAATAACTTTAATAACTTTCGTTCTAGTTTTTAAACCTTTCGGAAGATCAATGTCTTCATCTGATTGGAATAGTTTTTGGGTTTGGGCTTTGGTTGTTCCAATAGCAGCTTTTTTAATCTACTTTTTGTTAAATTGGTCTTCGGGTAACAAAATTAATATTATCAAAATTAAAAAAAGTGATCTTAAATTTAATTTTTCTTTCAAAAAAATATTCAGTAGATTTTATCATGGCAAACTTTCTTTGCCTTTATCTTTTTTTGTATTTGGTTTCATAGGCACCGCGTTAGTTGCTCTTATTGGTCTTTTAATTTTTAAAAATATGGGAATGGCACGATTAGTTGCTTTGCCATGGAATATTTATGCTTTGATAGGTATATGGTCTTCAGCAGACAACTATAAAGGTTTAAAGGTTTGGGCAATCCTGGCAAAAGTATTGGCAGTCGTATGGTTGATTAACAACTTAGGAAAACTGTTATTAGGGGTTTATTAATTATTTAAGGGGCACCTGGCAACAGAACGCCCCTTTCTAATCGTAATACCCAATTTCTTTTAAATATTTTTTAGACATTACAGGAAAAAGATAGGCATCCGAGTCCGTTGGAAGGTTTTCCCACTTAAAACGATCTTCGGGTGCAATTAAATACATTGGACCTACATTGTAGCAATGGGCACTTTTGTAAATTCCTTTGCAGTCATCTGTGTCTTTAATTTCATTATTTTCATTAGATGAAGAGTTTCTTGAACCAATGCCTAATGAAAAGTGTGAATTACCAGCATAACCCATTTTTCCTATTACTTCTCCTTTTTTAACTTTATAAAATTTTATTCCTCCGCAATTTTCTGGTTGAGATGTATCAAAAAAATTTTTGCTTTGCATTTCTTCAAAGTTTCCAAATTTAGGTTTTTTACATTTACCTTTGTTAAAACCTGGTACTAGTGTTGTAGACTTTAAGTGATAGTATCTTATAGTATTTCCATATTTGTCATCAGTAAACCAAAGTGAAACGCCATCAAATGGATTGCTACAACGCTCTTTTTTTCCAGTTTCAGGATTTAAGATGTTTACATTCCCCCATTGTCCTTTTCCCCCGCCCATCCGCGAACCGCTTGCGCAACCATATTCAACTCCCCAATTCTTTGCAGAATACAAAGTCATATTTGTAATTGCTACCACAGGGATTCCACTTGATTTAGGGTTATACTTATTTGAACTTGCCTCAATTGACGTTCCTTTTTTTCCTACATATCCAGAACTTCCAGGAGAACACCTGTGTCTTCTAATTTTTTTATCCTCATAAGGAGTAGCAGATGGTCCAACTTTCACTCCATTAAAACTGCACGGTAAATTTTTATAAATTTTATGTTTTTTTGCTGCAAACGAATGCGAAGTAAAAATAGAAAACATCAAAAATAGAAAAACGTATAGAGATAATCTTTTCATGAAATAAGATTAACCAATCTTACAACGAAGTAATAGATCAAAAAACCAACTAAAAAGAAAATAAGTCTTTCTGACAATGAAGTTTGCAATGAAGCAGTTTGATAAAGTGAGCAAATATGCTACTTTCTATTCTAATGCCGGGCAACAGAACGCCCCTGCGTATTGGCGTTAACACTTATTAATTCACAACTTTTTTTAATTAGATCACAATTGGATCACACTGAAGAAATAAATAACTTCAGCGGGGGAATTATTTTGATTTAAGTATTAAGTGAATTGCTGCAATACCATCAGCATTGCGCGTAGTACCGTAAGATCCAAAACTATTTCTTGCAGCTTTAAATGCACCTTCAGCACCTTCAACCACGGCACCTATAGGATTGTTTATAATAGCGTTAATACCAGTATCAATTGCGTTATCTTTAACTCTACTATCTATAATTTTCGAAGTTTTAAAATCAAAAATTTCTACCTTTTTAAAATCATTTTTAATACAACTAACTTCTAAAGGTTTTTTTGAACGTTTAATTTTGATTGTAGCTGGAGTAACTATATTCCAAGTACCTTTATCATTTTTGAGTACGCAATTTGCCTCTGATGGAAAAGATGTGATCGATAACTTTTCTGAGCCTACAGAAATTTTTGCTACAGCTTGCAAATTAGTTAACAAACCCAGAACCACGATCGCTAAAAGTTTTTTCATACTCTGTCCTCTAAAATACCACCAATGAATATTGCGCCAGGGAGAAATGCCAACAACACTAAACCAATTATATCTCCATAGTGCCAGCCCCATCCACCGAACTCTTTAACAATTATATATGCAATAATACCAATGCATCCACCAATTAATTGTTTTGGAGAAATAGACTTATATTTTGTTTCAGCAATTTCATTAATAAGTTCTTCTCGGGACATATCAGAAATTTGTTTTTTTTTGATAGTTTCTTTATTAGTTTTTTTAATTAAATTTCTTTGCGAACTACTAATACTTTTTTTGATGCTTTTAAGAATTTCTCCTAAGCTTTCAACAAAATCATCAATAAAATCTTTTGATGAATTGTCTGTCGGTTTATTTTCTTTAAATAATTTATTGTCGAGGATCTTCTTTTCTTCTTTGCTAGCAGCGTGATAACGTTTTCCTTTCTCAAGCTCCTCTTTAATATCTTTAACCATCGGACTCATCATATCCGGACTCACTGGCGATCACAATACGATCACACCCAGCAAAGAAATAGCCGTTTTTTATGATCTAGAATTGTTGTATAACGTTAAAAGGTTAAGGGCACCTAGTATCAAATTTAATTTAGAACGCTATGCCCTCGATTAATCATGCATTTTCTATAAATATCTTCGTATTGAGTTTGAGCAGTTGGTGAAAGAAACCAGAAACTAATATTGCTCATAACACTTGTATTATCTTTAGCTAATTGTTTGCAATGTTGAAGATCGTTGCTTATTTCTTTTGCTTTATCTTCATCAAATGTACCGGATCTACCTGCTGTATCAACTATTGGTTTATAGCTTGCACAAGAAGTTAATAATCCTAAAAATAAAATAAGTTGTAGAGTTTTGAATATCGATTTCATAGTTAGTATCATACCTTCGTTATTTTTAATTTTCAATCTATTGGATCACACTTGCGATCACAATATGATCAAACCTAGCAAAGAAATAGCCGTTTTTTATAATCTAGAATTGTTGTATAACGTTAAAAGGTTGAGAGCACCTGGCAACAGAACGCCTCCTCGTAATTCTTGATTTCATAATAACTACAACACTTCTAACACGAAACAATCCGTCAGGACGGAGCTGAGACGGAATTAGAAAGGAAAAAGTTGTTATGTAATATTGAAAAAGGGGGAAAGCGTAAAATACCTTTATAATAAGATTAAATAAATTAAATTTTTTTTTTAATTTCTCTGATTATCTTAGACGCTTGTTCGTTTTCGATAAATTCCTCAAAACGTTTTTCAGTTTCTTTCAGAGTTTTAATGTCTTGTTCTGATAGTTTACTATTTAATGATTTATTATATATATTTTCAATTTTTTTGAAGTAAATATGTGCCATTAGCTTTTGATAATATTTAAATGGTGTAGGAAATCCTATATATCTAAATATGATTACAATTGTGAAAATGTAGGATAAATTAACTCCAAATTTATCAATAAAAGCTGCAAATTTAAAAGGTAAATATTTATACAAAAAAGGTAATGATCCAAAAGGCATCTCAATAATTTCTTTTGCTCTTTTGTTTACTTCAAGATTTTTTATGTACTCCATTGATGGAAACGATGATGCATCAGAAATTATATTAGGTTTTTTAAATTCTTCTTTTAATATTAAAGAAATTGCAACTACAATTGACGGATCCAAATTTTTTTTCGCCACCAAATCAACTGGTAATGATACAACTTGTATATCTTCTTTAGGAATATTATTTCTTAAATCAAATCCACCTGCTTGTACTATTTCTGGATACAAATAGTCGAATCTTCTCGAAATTGCTTTTGAATTTTTAAGTGAAAAGATCTTTAAATTAGGATTTGTACCTAGTTTAAAAACGAATTGATTGTTTGCTGGCAATAAAAAAAAACCTACATCTAATTCGCCTTTTTCCATCATATCAAAGTGAATAGAATGTGTTTGGTCAATAAATGTAGTATTTTCATCATTCACTCCATAAAGATTTAATATTGTTTCTGCTAATAATCTAGTTCCAGAGTTTTCTGGACCAATACCAACCTTTAATCCTTTAAAATCAGCTAAAGAATTCAATTCTAAATCTTTACGATAAAAAATAAATAGAGGTTCTAATATCAAAGAACCAAGGGCTTCTACATTTTTGAATTTAGCATTTTTTAAATCTTGAGCTACAAAACCTACATGTATGTTTTTATTGTTATCGTTAATATCATCTACTATTTTAACCGTATCTTCACGATTAATTACTTCTGCGTTAATATTATAATCTTTTAATCTTTTTTTTAGGACATTGGCTGAAGTGTCAAAAAAACCACCTTTCGGACCCGCTTCAATATAAATTAACTGATCCTTAAAGAAACTTGAAATTAAAAAAAATATAAATGTAAATAAAATTAAATATCCAAGGAGAGATAATTTTTTAGACATAAAAGATATTATACCTAGACTCACTGACGAGCACAATAAGATCACAACAAGTAATTAAATTGATGTTTATGCTATAAAATTGTTGTATAACGTTAAAAGGTTCACGGTACCTGGCAACAGAACGCCCTTATTCAAAATAAAGAAAGGATTAAAATGAAAAAATTTAATGATTTAATGAGTGTAAGTAATGAAATTGAAAATATTAGTGCATCAGATGCTAAAAAAAAACTGAATGACCCAAATGTTCAATTTATAGATGTTAGAGACAAAGAAAGTTTTTCAAAAAGTACAATTGGTAATGCCATCAATTTAGAAAGAGGTTTGCTTGAGTTTTATCTAGCAGATGGTAGTCCTTTGGAAAATGATACCTTTAAGAAGAATCCAGATAAAGAATATATTGTATTCTGTGGATTGGGTGGGCAAGGAACTTTAGCAACCAAAACTATGAAGGATATGGGAGTTCAAAACGTTAAAAATATTTCTGGTGGAATAGCTGAATGGGACAAAATAAAAGACAAATAAAATTTTTTAATTGGTGTTGTTAAGTCGCAGTGAAATTTTTATTTAACAAGCTAATTATTTCAGATGGAAACATTAATTCTCATAATTTTGGCCATTTTAATAGCATACATTCTTTTTAGACCAACTTCAAAGAAAGAACTTAAAAAGTTTGAAGAAAATGATAATTGGTCAAATATGGGATTTTAAAGAAAGGAAAATTATGAAAAAAATTTTATTAACTTTAACTTTGATACTTTTTTCAACTTCTGCTTTCGCTGGATCTTGTCCAATGATGTCTGGAAAAGTTAAATCAAAAATTGAACAAGCTCAAAAACTTCATGATGCTGGTGTAAAAGCTCATTCTGATGGAAATCATAAAAAATCAGATGAACTTTTAAAAAAAGCTCTTGATCTTTTTAAAAGTTAATTAAATGATTTGATTGGGGTCTGGGGCACCTGGCAACAGAACGCCCCTTCAAATTACTAATCGATATACCCAATTTCTTTAAGATATTTTTTGGACATGATTGGTAATAAAAATGCGTTTGGATTTTTAGGATAATTTTCCCATAATAAACCATGTTCTTTTTTTTCAGGGGAGTTTAAGAAACCTTTTTGTTTTGGACTTATATTAAAAGATACATGATCATTGGTTGCGTGACCTACATAACCTATAATTTCACCTTTCTTTATAAATTTTTTCTTAATCCCACCACAATCACTATCATAAACTTTTATTTTTGATCTTTGGTTAGGAATTTCTATTTGATAAAATTTTCTTATTTTACATTTGCCTTTGCCAAATCCTGGAACTAAGGGTGTGTTGGGCATTAGATGATAAAATAATACAATATCGTTATCCCAAGTTTTAAATTGTAAACTTACTCCATCAAATGGGTATCTACATCTAATTTTTTCTCCTGTAATTGGATGACTAAGAATTTTGTTTTTTTCTCCTTTGTGTCTAACTTGAGATAAATTATTAATTTTACAAGAGAATTCAGAACTGTAATCAGTTGCAAACATCAATTCCATATCTTTTATAGCGAATACGGGAGTTCCTCTTCGAATTTCTATACTGGTTCCCATTTTTCCAGAGTAACCTGCTTTCTTGTTTTTTAAACATACTGCTCTACCCATGGGTTTATATTCATTTGGACTCGCTGTGGCAGTTACTCTTGCTCCATTAAATTTACATGGTAATTTCTTATAAGTCTTATATTTAATCTTAGTCTCAGCAAACGAATGTGAATTAAAAAGAGAAAACATTAAAACTAGAAAAAAATATAGAGATAATTTTTTCATTCCTTAACAATCTGATATTTCAATTTTTTGATTTTCATTTCTCCAATACCATCCCATATTTCGGTAGTAACCTCTATTCCTGGCACGATATCAGTATTTTTAACTAATTTTCTCTCTACTAAATAATCAAAAACCTGTTTTAGATTGATATCTATAGAATAGTTTCCATCTTTATTAATTTTTGTATTTCTTTCAAAAGAGTCTATAGAAAAGAAATATTCTAAACCTTCAATTTTTCTTTTTGATTCTTGTCCTTTATTCGACCAAACTATAAATTCATAATTATTAGTTTTAAGATTTTTAAATCTTATTTTTTTATGTTTTCTTGCTGTAGCATCAAATTTTAACATAATTTCAATAAAAGGTTTAACATCATCAGGATGTCTCAAAAAAAAAGTTATATTGTTGTTATAGGTTCCTTTAGATTTAAAATTATAATCGTAGGCAAGTTGGAATTTCTTAATTTCTCCGACGGATATAGGAAAATCTTTATTTGATTCTCCATAACGATTTCCAGAACTTCCTGTCCATGCCCTTTTACCAATAAGAGAAGTGATATTTACCCAAGATTGTTTTTTTCCTGCTCTTGCTGAATATGATTTTACGGCGGTATAATAAAAACCAGTCCCATCTTGCTTTATACAAACCCCTAAACTTTTGCCATGTTTATATTTTTTTTCTATTCCTCTTTTATGTTTAATTCCCCAAGCATCAAATAGATACCAATCTGTATCAATATTTTCGTTTTTATTGACCTCACCAAAATATTTTACTCTTGAATTACTATATTGCGGATCTTTCCATATTTCTTTTCCATCCTCATCATAGCAACAGATAGTCCGTGTTGAATAATTTTCGCAACCACTACAACTTTTTTTATTTATATCGTTGCTTAAGTTACAATGATAACTTTTTTGTTTTTCATCTTGGAATTTTTCAGGATTTGTAATTGAGTATTTTTCTGAAAACGAATGCGATGTAAAAAAAGGAAATATTAAAATTATAATCCATAAAATTTTTCTCATACTAAATAATTATAGAAATATTTTTAAAACAAATAAATATATTTATTTGTTTTAAAAAATTGAAATATCAAATGTAAAGGCAATTTATGGTTTTAGGGTACGATAAGAGAATAATTGCCCCCGATTTCAATGAAGTTTCAAAACAAGGTTTAGGACAAAAGTTAAAACTCTCAATGAAGTCGTTCCAAAAAGTCTTATTTTCTGTTATATACTGGTTTAAGGGGTAAAACAGAACGCCCCTTACAACTTTACAACTTTCCTTAATTAATATTTCTAGTTTAAGTAATTCAACCTAGCATGCCGATGCTCTGTCGAATTTTCAATGAAATCTTAGTTTTTTTTCAAAGAATTCTATCATCTTAATTTCTGAATCTTTATCTGCTTTTTCATTATATTGACTGGCTCTACCGACATAATCATGGTTTTGTTCCGTAGATCTGACAAGTTTTTTATGCAGTTCTCTATTAAAACCATGATGTGCATTATTATAAATAAAAATTTGCAACATTCCTGATGCTATTTGTTCTGGGTCACTATTTTTCCACATTTTACAATTAGTGGATGAAACCCATTCATCTAGCTCCCCAATAAAAACAACTACTGGCATTAAAAGTTTTTGTTTTCCACACGACGGATAAAAAGCAACGCCTGCATCAAACCAGTGTTTAACATTTTTATAAAGATAATTTTCTCTTATAAGTTCTCCAGCTAAAGATAAAACAGTCATACCTCCTCTGCTACCACCAACGATACCAAACTTATTATTTGTAAGATTGGGAAATTCAGATTTTAAGTATTCTATTGAACTTAAAGCTCCCATGCTAGAGGCTGGACCCCTCGTAATCGTGCCCTTTGTTATACCAGTATTGTAAAATATGTCTAAAATAATTACACCAAATCCTTTTTGAAGTAATTTTTTTGTATATCTTTCTTTTGTAACGGCAGCAGCCTCACCAATACCTCCACTCGTTGGTATGATAACTACATAAGGAGACGGTTTTTTATCTAATGGTTTAAAATGAAAAATATAATAATCATCTCCAGTTGGTTTTTCACTTTTTTGTTTCTGAACCATAGTTAAAGGATATTTAATACCTTGTATTTTTGTAACTTTTGGAAAATTTTTACATTTAGGATTATCTTTACAAGAAAGCTCCCTTGATAAAGCTTGAGTACTAAAATTTAAAAAAAGAATTAGGATTACTAAATGTTTTTTCATTTAAATTTATTAGAACCTAAACCCTTAGTGATTAGTATATGCATCTGGATAGTTAGTAATATACTCATCTGAAATTGGTGTCATTACAGCAGTTTCTATAACAGCTCCAGCTGCCCTTCTTTTTTCAGTAAGTTGCTTATCATCCTTAAAAGCTTGGAGTGCTTCCATGTTTGGAAATTGCATTACTGTATGTAGTTTTGATGGATCATCTTTTTGTGTGCCTGCAAAAATAAATTTTATTCCATGTTCTTTTAATTTTTCGTCCTGAGCATAAACCATCTCTTTCCAGGTTTTAAATCCTTTAGAGATTGTAATTTCACCTTTGACTAGTATTCCCATATTAACCTCCTTATTTATATTCAAAAATTTTTTTCATAACCAAGATCCTAGCATAAGTTGAGACGTGTATGTGACGCAATTATCATCAAAATTTTAGATTTTTAATAATTGCAAATAGCGTATAATAAGGAAAAATGTTACAAGGTTCACGGCACCTGGCAAGATAGCGCCCCTTAATAATGAATAAATTTATGAAAAAAATCTTAACACTTTTAACTTTATTTTTATTTAGTGCATCATGCGCAACTCCAACTGTAGTTAACGTAATCGGAGCAAACGATAGTGAAATGAATTGTAAAGAATTAAGTGCTGAAATTTTAAAAGCAAATCAATATGCAGATGAAGCTCAACAAGCAAAAAAAACAGGCACACCTCACAACATCGGAGCAATACTTTTCTTTTTACCAGGTTATGGAGTTACATTAAAAAACATTGAAGAAGCCACAAAAGCCGCAAGAGAAAGGGCGTTGCATTTAAACAAATTGAAAGAAAAAAAAGGCTGCTAGATTAATGAGCACCTGGTGATAGAACGCCCCTTTTAATTTTAAATTTTTTAGTTTAAATAATTAAATATGAATTTTCAAAACTCAATCAAAACTTGTTTTAAAAAGTTTTCTGATTTCAATGGAAGGGCATCAAGATCTGAGTTCTGGTATTTTTATTTATTTGGGATAATAGTATATTTTCTTGGAATGTTTATAGCTGTGCAAGCGCCGTTTTTTTTCGCAATTCTTATTATTTTTGGTTTTGTAGTTTTTATTCCTGCATTAGCAGTAACAGCTAGACGATTACATGATACGGGTAAATCTGGATGGTGGCAGCTAACAGCTTATATTCCTTATGTTGGGATTATAGCTTCAATAATTTTAATTGTTGTTTGGTGCACAGAAGGTGAGAAAAAGAAAAATAAATACGGTAAACCAATAAAACTTAAACGCTAACTGCAACTTGCAACGTCCCCTTATTTTCTATTCAAATTTTTTAAAATCAATCCATATATAAAGATATTGAAGACTATAAGTGTTATGCTGAGATATATTTGAATATCAGTATTTAGGTACTCGGGATAAATTATTGTATAAAGATATTTATTTAAAAAATTGCCGGAATAGGTTGTTAGACCGCCTCTATATAAGAACCAATTTTCTAGGTAAGTTAATGGGCAAATGGAGCTAGTTAGTTCAATATAAATCCCCCAAATTAATGCTGGAAGATGAATATAAATAATTTTTGAAAAAATAAAAAAAAGTAGCCCGCCAAAAATCACAAATAAAATAAAAATAAAATGTGTGATTAAAGTTAGATTTGCAAACAATGCATACATTTAATTGAATGTTGCTTTTACTTCGCCAAATAAAGATGATTTAACTTCGACAAGTTTTTTATTATTAATAGGAACTGGAAATCCGTATGCGCCAGTTAGAATAAAATCATTTTTTTTTAATATATTTTTTATTTTCGCTTGCTCTTTAATTAACCATTCAACTTTAGACAAAATATCAAAAGGCCATCTTTTTTCTGTCCAAATATCAACTGTTTCTCTATCATAGATTAGTTTAAGATCGGTTGTTTCTTTATCTTTAGAAATCTTAGTTTCAGGTCCTAAAACAATTCCAGCATGCAAAGCATTATTCGCAAGAAGTTCTGCTCCGTGTGGCTCGACTCCATTAAAAATTAAATTATGAATTTCTATTAGAGGATAAATTGACTCTATAGACTCTATAATATATTCAAAAGAAACTAGTTTTGGATCAATATCCCGACTCAACTTAATTCCAAATTCTGCTTCCATTGCGGGATTAGAATAATTTTTTTTTTTTAGTTCAACGCCGCTTTGATGTAATTCACTTTTCCAGAGTGTTCCCCAGGCAGGTTGATCAAAACCCATTTTTTTTTGAGTTTCTTTATCAATACATCCGATTTTATAACCTAAAATTTCCTCACCTCTATTGACTCTGAATTTTGAGACTTTTGCTTGCAAGAGTAATGCATCGTCATTGCTTATTTGTAATTTAGTTTTGAAAATTGAGCTTGGATTATTACTATCGTAATCCTCTAAAATCTTTTTTGCATATCTATCTAATTCTTTTTTATTTAACTCTTTCATGATTTTTATCATATTCAGTTTTATTAGTGGGTACAATTAAGGAATCGCCTAAGATACCAATGCTTATTTTTATTAAAAAATATATTTATCGCTTAAATAAATTAATATTCCAACAGCTACTCCTAATAATATCCAATAGTAATTATCTTTCATCATGATAGAAATTTTCTTAAATCAGGTTTAAAGTAATTAGGTCCCTTCATTACTTTCCCTTTATCATTATAAATTGGTTTACCGTCAGTACCAAGTTTGCTCATATTTGAATTTTGAACCTCTTCAAAACATTTATCTAAATTAATACCAAACGCATGACCTGCCCCATATGTAACATAAAGGATATCTGTCAGAGCATCCGCTACTTCTTTTAAATCTTTGTTGTCTATTGCTTCTTTCAATTCTTCAAGTTCCTCCATAATCAAATCATACCTAAGTGTAATTATCTTTTCATTAGGAAAACTTGCTTTTTCTCTAATTTCTTGACCAAATGTTTTCATAAATTTTTTTACACTTTCAAAGTTAGACATTTTTTATCCTTTATATTTTATAATTATTTAATAAAGGTGTATTATATCAATGAATCAATTATGAAATATAGAACAGAATTCGATAGTATTGGTAAAATTAAAGTTCCTGGTGATAAGTATTGGGGCGCTTCCACAGAAAGATCTAATAAGTATTTCAACATAGGTGATTTTTTAGTGAGACCTTTGGTAATTCACTCTATAGCAGTCATTAAAAAGGCTGCTGCAATAGTGAATACTAAAAATAAAGATTTAGACCCAAAAATAAGTAAATTCATAATTAAAGCTGCAGATGAAGTAATTAAAGGTAAACACGATACTCATTTTCCGCTTAAAGTATGGCAGACCGGCTCTGGTACACAAACTAACATGAATGTTAATGAGGTGATAGCTAACAGAGCAATCGAAATGATGGGAGGCGAGTTAGGATCAAAGAAACCAGTTCATCCAAATGATCATGTAAATAAATCTCAGTCTACTAATGATGTATTTCCAACAGCTATGCACATTGCTATAGCTATAAAGGCAAAGGAAAAACTTTTGCCATCATTAAAACTTCTAGAAAAAGAATTAAAAAAAAAATCTAAAGAATTTAAAAGCATAGTCAAAGTTGGAAGGACGCATCTACAAGATGCAACTCCTTTAACATTAGGTCAAGAATTTTCAGGCTACCATTCTCAACTAAAAAAATCCATTGTTAGAATAGAAAATGCTTTGAAAGAAATTTATCAATTAGCTCAAGGAGGAACTGCAGTTGGAACTGGTCTTAACACTAGAAGAAATTTTGACAAAAACATTATTAAAGAAATAAGTAAAATTACAAAAATTCCATTTAAAACAGCTGTAAATAAATTTGCAGCTTTAGCAGCCCATGATGAAATCGTAAATTTTTCCGGAACATTAAATACTACAGCAGTTTGTTTAATGAAAATTGCAAACGATATTAGATTTTTAGGCTCTGGTCCTAGAGCTGGTTATGGTGAGCTCATTCTTCCATCAAATGAACCAGGTTCGTCTATAATGCCAGGTAAAGTTAATCCAACACAATCTGAGGCGGTTACTATGGTTTGTGTAAAAGTAATTGGAAATCATAATGGAATTACAATGGCAGGTTCTCACGGACATTTTGAGTTAAATGTTTTTAAACCGTTAATAATTCATAATATTTTGCAGTCGATTGAAATAATGAGCGACTCATCAAAAACTTTTGCGATGTATTGTGTAAAAGGAATTAAAGCAAATAAAAAAAGAATAAAACAATTGTTAGATAATTCTCTAATGTTAGTTACATCTCTTGCACCAAAGATTGGTTATGACAAAGCAGCTCATATAGCAAAAACGGCTTACAAAAATGGAACAACTTTAAAACAAGAAGTTATAAAATCAGGATTAGTAAAGGAAAAAGAATACGATAAAATTATGAATCCTTTAATGATGACAAAACCTAAATAACTACGATATTTCTAAAATAAATTTTTTTATTTTTTTTAAATTAAAAATTTGGATAAAAGTTTCATTGAAAAGTATGTTTTCAAAAGCATTCTTAAAATAAATAAGATCTTCTTTTGACGCTTTGTAATTTTGATTAATTTCGATTTTTTTAAAGTTAATTTTTTTATTTAGAATATTGAGATTGCCCTTAATACTTATTTCTAAATTTTTATCTTTATTTTTAGATTTAATATTAAATTCTTTTAAAAGCTTTTGTTTATTTTCTGAAATCAATGAGCAATTAAAAAAGATTAATGGGTACTCATCCAGCAGATTAGTATCGCCTTTACATTGAATAAGGTTTTCAGATATTAAGATTTTTTTTACATAACTCATTCGTCCATAAGCTAAGCTAATTTTTAGGCTAAGTTCATCAATTAGATCGCGGCTAAATTTTTCTGATTTAAATTTAATTTCATTTTTGCTATTAATTTTTTTAATAATATTTCTTTTTTCTAAAATTTTTTTAAAGTTTATTTTTTTTAACATTTGAAAATCAATTTGATTAATATCAAAACTGGATCTCATGTCTAAAAATGGTTCTAAAAAAATTACATTATTATTTTTAAATGATAAATATTTACTTCTAAAAACAGTGTTATCAATGTTTAATACTTTTTGATTATAATCAAAATTAAATTTTATATTTGTATTAAGTATTTTTGTTTTAAATATACCGCTTATTAAGTTTGAGTTTTTATTTTCATCAAGATTAATATCAACATCCATTCCAGAGTTAATTAGAGTAAATTTTAAATTTTTAAAGTTATCTTTTAGTTTTACTTTAAATTTTTTTTTAAAGATTTTTCCTTCGATTATATTAAGCTTTGATCCATAATTTGTAAATTTTATATTTTCTAGTTTAACTATTAGTTTTTTTTTTTTTTTAATTTCAATATCTAAATTTTCTACAGATAGTTTATTTTTTTTTTTCAATAATTCATTAATAAAATAATTTAAATTTGAAGTCTCTAAAGCAACATTATTTTTTTTTAAAATTATTTTTTTAATTTGAAATTTGTCAAAATTATAAATAGTTAAGAAATTTGGAAATATCTTTAAATTTTTTGTGTCAATTTTTATGTCGGATTTGTTTATATATGCTGAAACATTTTTAAGTTCAAATCTTGGTGTTGGAAAAGATTTAAACTTAATTGTTTCATATTTATCTATTTTTAAATTATAATTTTGATTTAACTTATCTAAAATAACACTTGCTTTTTTTTCATAATTAAAAAAATTAGGAATAATTAAAAATAATAGGAAAGAAACAAAAAATACCGTGAATAAAAATCTTAAAAAAAAAATAAACCTAAAAAAACTATAACTCTTATTATAAATTATTTTGAAAAATTTATTTAACATTTTTTTTATTTTTATAATTAGTATATAAATGAAATTCCTCTTATGAATAACATAGATACTTTAATTGAAAACCTTAACAAAGAGCAAAAAGAAGCTGTTTTAAGCACAGAGGGACCCAACCTAATTGTGGCTGGAGCTGGTTCTGGAAAAACTAGGGTTTTAACCACTAGACTAATTCATATTATAAACCAAAAAAAAGCATGGCCTAATCAAATATTGTGTGTGACTTTTACAAATAAGGCTGCGAAGGAAATGCAAAATAGAGTTTTGCATTATTTGAAAGGAAGTTCCAATGCTGTTCCTTGGCTTGGAACTTTTCATTCTATAAGTGTAAAAATTTTAAGAAGACATGCTGAAGCACTAGATTATAAAAGTAATTTTACAATCCTAGATACTGACGATCAAAAAAAACTGATAAGAAATATAGTAAAAGGCGAAAATTTAGATGCTAAAAAATTTTCTCCTCAATTAATAATGTATCATATTGATCATTGGAAAAACAAAGGTCTATTACCTAAAGATGTGAAATTAAAAAAAACAAATTCGATAATTAAATCAATATTAAAAGTTTATGAAACATATCAAAACAAAACTAAAGATTTAAATGCATTTGATTTTGGTGATTTGATTTTATTTAGCGTGAAGCTTTTTGAGGAACATAAAGATATAAAAGAGATATATCAAAAAAACTTTAAGTATATTCTAGTAGATGAATTTCAAGATACTAATTTTATTCAAAACAAATGGTTAAATTTTTTAGTTAACGAAAGAGAAAACATTTGTTGTGTGGGTGATGATGATCAATCAATTTACAGTTGGAGAGGGGCTGAAATTAAGAATTTCCTTACATTTGATAAAATATATAAAAATTGTAAAGTTTTCAAACTTGAGCAAAACTATAGATCAACGAAAAATATTTTGAAAACAGCTTCCAATTTAATCTCTAATAATTCAAATAGAGTAGGTAAAAAATTATGGTCTTCGGCAAGTCAGGGTGAGTTGGTAAAACTAAATTGTTACAGAACAGGAAAAGAAGAAGCACAAGGTGTAAGCGATATTATTGAACAAAAAATAAAAAAAAAATATTCTTTTAATAACGTCTCGATACTTGTAAGGGCGATTTATCAAACTAGAGAATTTGAAGAAAGATTTCTTCAAGTAGGTATTGGATATAGAGTCCTAGGAGGTATTAAATTTTATGAAAGAGCAGAAATTAAAGATGCCATATCTTATTTAAGAATTATTAATCAGAAATATGATGATTTAGCTTTGGAGAGAGTTATAGGTGTTCCTAAAAGAGGTGTAGGTGAAAGCACTCTTAATCAAATTTATACATTTGGTAAAGAAAATAAATTATGTCTAGAAGACTCTATTATCAAAATTATAGAAAAGGGAGAGTTTAAACCTAAAATAAAAACAGCGCTTCAGCAACTCATTGATATGATTCATAAGTGGCGTAAAGATAAACAAAATATAAAACATTTTGATTTATTAAAGATAATATTAGATGAGTCAGGATATTCTTTAATGTTAAAGGATAAAAAAAATCTAGAAAATGAAAATCGATTAGAAAATTTAAAAGAATTGCTTAGAGCAATGCAAGACTATGATAATTTACAAAATTTTTTAGAACATGTGGCCTTAGCAACTTCAATAGATCAGGAGTGGGAAGGTGCAAAAATAAATCTTATGACTATGCATGCTGCAAAAGGATTAGAGTTTGATGTAGTTTTTCTTCCAGGTTGGGAAGAGGGTTTATTTCCTCATCAAAAATCTTTGGAAGAAAAAGGAGACTTTGCTTTGGAGGAAGAAAGAAGATTAGCATACGTAGGTATAACAAGAGCAAAAAAAGAGGCTTATTTATCTTTTGCAATGAAAAGAGCTTTTCATGGAGATTGGATGGACGCCTTACCATCAAGATTTATTAATGAAATACCAGATGAAAGTGTGGAAAAAAACGAGACAGGTATTAATGAGGTAGATGACTTTGATTTCAATCAAGATAATTCGATTGAGTTTGATGAGGAGTATAGAAGTCCTGGGTGGGATAGATATAAAAAGAATAAAATGCTGAAATGGAAAAAATAAAAAAACTAAGATTTTTACTTAAAAGAGAGAAAATTGATGGTTATTTAGTTCCTAAAAATGATCAATTCTTTAGAGAATATGTGCCTGATTATAATGATAGATTAAAATTTATTTCTAACTTTACAGGTTCATATGGTTTTTCTTTAATACTAAAAAGAAAAAATTATTTATTTGTGGATGGTAGATACACATTACAGGCTAGCTATCAGAGTGGAAAATATTTTAAGATTATAACTTTTCCAAAAAAAATGCCCAAAGATGTTTTAAAAAACGATAGATTGTTAATTGGTTTCGATCCAAAATTATTTACAAAAAATATCCTTGAAATTTTTTTTAAAAATAAAAATTGTCAATTTAAACCTCTTAAAGATAATTTAATAGATGAAATTTGGAAAAGAAAAACAAAAAAAAATATTAATAAATTTTTTGCTATGCCTTGTCATTCTGTAGGGGATAATTACAAAACTAAGATTAAAAAAATTGCAACTTTTCTTAAAAAAAGAAAAGCTGATTATTTATTTATATCTGCGGGTGAAAATAATGCTTGGCTGCTGAATATTAGAGGCCAAGATACTGAATATACTCCGGTGCCGAACAGTTATATTTTAATTGATAAAAATAAAAATATAAAATTTTTTTGTGATTTAAATAAAGTATCTCGATCTTTAAAAAAAAAACTTAATAAAATTCAATTTTTAGAAATAACTTCAACTGAACTATTTCTATCTCACATAAATAATAAAAGATTTATTATTGATAAAAATACTTGTTCTTATTATTTTGAAAACATAATTCTAAAAGGTAATAAGATATTGAACTTCCAAGACCCAATTCATTCTTTAAAAGCAATTAAAAGTAAAAACGAGATTCAGAACATGAAAACTGCTCATATCTATGATGGTTCAGCTGTAACAAAATGCCTGTTTTGGCTTAAAAAAAATTTTTATAAAAAAACAATAACAGAAATAAGTGCTTCAGAAAAACTTCATCGACTCAGAAAGAAAAATAAAAGATTTAAATTTTTAAGTTTTCCTACAATTTCAGGATCTGGTCCTAACGGTGCAATAATTCATTATAAAGCAACAAAAAAAACTAATAGAAAATTACAAAGAGGTGACATATATTTAGTAGACTCTGGAGCACAATATGAATTCGGAACCACGGACGTAACTCGAACTATTTCTTTAGGAAATAATGACGAAAGAATAAAAAATATTTTTACAAGAGTTTTAAAAGGGCATATTGCGGTTGCAGACTTTAAATTAAAAGATAAAACATCTGGGTCCAAAATTGATATTTCGGCAAGAAAATATTTAAAACAAATCGGTTTAGATTATGCTCATGGTACTGGACATGGTGTTGGGTATTTTTTAAATGTTCACGAAGGCCCTCATGCAATTTCAAAAAATAACAAAATAAAATTTCAAGAAGGTATGATAGTTTCAAATGAGCCTGGTTATTATGAAAAAGATAAATTTGGTATAAGAATTGAAAATCTAATTTATGTAAAAAAAGTAAAAAATAAAAAGTATTTTGAAAATTTAACAATGGCACCAATCGACAAAGATTTAATTGATCATGAATCTCTAAGTAAGAACGAAAAAAAATGGCTTAACAATTACCACAAAAAGGTTTTCTATAATATAAAAAATACAATGAATAAAACAGAAATAATAGAACTTAAAAAAGCTTGTTCAGCTATCTAAAATTTTGATCCATTCCCTTTCTAAAATTATTTTTATATTTAATTTTTTTGCTTGATCAATTTTTTTTTTGGTTGGCTTAGAACTTCCTACTACTAAAAAGTCAAGTTTAGAGGAAATAGATCCTAAAACTTTTCCTCCATTATTTTCAGCAACTGCTTTTGCCTCTGACCTGCTCATATTTTGAAATCCACCTGTAAACATTATTTTTTTATTTGAAAATTTCCCCGCTACATTTTGAGTAGAAAAATTTTTTATATTTAATTTATCTCTTAAGTCTTTTGTAATTCTTGTATTAGTATCATTTAAAAAAAAATTGTGTAATGACTCTACCTGAGTTTGACCTATTCCGTCTAAATCAACTAAATTTAACAATAGTTTTTTTCTTTTTTTAAGATCTAATAACTTTGAAAATTCTTTAATTGAAACAAAAAATCCAGCTAATATTTTAGCATTTTCTTGACCAATATGCCTAATGCCTATTGAAAAAATAAACTTTTCTAAAGATATAGTTTGCGATTTATTTATAGCTCTTTTTAAGTTTGTAATAGAAAGCTCTCCCCATCCATCGAGAGTTTTAATTTTATTATAATCTAATTTGAAAATATCTGATGGCTCCTTTATGAAATTTAAATCCCAAAATTGTTCTATAACCTTTTTACCAAGTCCGTCTATATTAAAAGCTTCTTTTGAAACTATGTGTTTAAGCTTTTCTTTTGCTATAAATTTACAATCATATCCCTTTATACATCTTCTTACTGCGTCATGTTTTTTTGTGCTTTTACTCAACTCTTTTTTTGTTGAGTCTCCACAAAGACAATTTTTTGGAAATAAATATTTTTTTGAGTTTTTTTTCCGTTTAGAAATATCGACTGATAAAACTTGTGGAATTACGTCACCAGCTCTTTGAATAGTAATTATATCCCCAATTCGAATATCTTTTCTCTCAATTTCGTCTTCATTATGCAGAGTAGCATTAGACACAACAACGCCTCCGACAGTAACAGGTTCTACTTTTGCTACCGGGGTGATGGCTCCTGTTCGACCAACTTGTATGATGATGTCATTTATTTTTGTGTGGGCTTTTTCAGCTGAAAATTTATAAGCAATAGCCCAGCGAGGAGAATTAGAAGTATTTCCCAATCTTTTTTGTAAATTTAGATCATTAACTTTATAAACTAAACCATCAATATCATAGTCAAGAGATGACCTTATATAATCAATTTTTTTATGTTTATTTTCAATTTCATCTAAACCAATTACAATTTCTGATAAAGGATTCGTTAAAAAATTCCAAGCCTTAATTCTCTTCAAAAATTCAGATTGAGTTTTAAATATCATTGGTCTGACTGCTCCAAATCCATAAGCAAAATATTTTAGTGGTATTTTTGATGTTTCAGTTGATTTTTTTTGCCTCAATGAACCTCCGGCAGCATTACGCGGGTTAGCAAAATTTTCTTTTATTTTTAGAAAATCCTTTTTTCCAATATATATTTCACATCTTATTTCTAGTAAACTTGGTGTATCTTTAGCATTAATTTTTTTGGGTATGGAAGAAATAGTTTTAAGATTTTCTAAAATATCCTCTCCAACAACTCCATCTCCTCTAGATAGACCTCTTATAAGTTTACCTTCTTCATAAATTAATGTTGCTGAAATTCCATCTATTTTAGGCTCTGTAAATAATTCTAAGTTTTCATTTTTTAAATTTAAGAAGTTATTTACTTTTTTTACAAAGTCTTCCATGTCATTTTTATCAAACGCGTTTGATAATGAAAGCATAGGGATTAGATGGTTAATTTTTTTAAATTTATTCGATGGTGAAGCTCCTACTAAATTTAATGTTGAGTCTTTTTTAAGAAAAGGATTTTTTTTTTCTAGTTCAAAAATTTCATTTTTTAATTTATCAAATTCTGAATCTGAAATTATCGGTAAATCATCATTAAAATAAAGTTTATTATGTTTTATTAGATTTTGTATTTTTTTCTTATAAACACTTAATATCTTTGTTTTATCAACCATAATCAATTTTTGATCATCTTGATTATTTTTTTAAATAAATTGTTTTTATCTTTTTTAATTTCTTTTAAATTCTTTTTATTTTTTTCATAATTTTTATCAAATACTTTATATGACTGTTCAAACCATTCACCTGAGTTATAATTATAACCTAATATTTTTGCATATTTTTTGGCTTCGCTTACCATGCCCAAATGATAGTGAATTTCTACTAATCTATGTAAAGCTTCTTCTATAAAAATAGTCCTTTCATATTTTTTTATAATTAACTTTAATCTATTAATAGCAGGTATCCATTTTTGAGTAGCAATGTAATGTTTCGCTATATACATTTCTTTAGCAGCTAATTGATTTATAATTAAATCCTTTTTAAATTTTAAATCAATTGCATAATCAGAATTTGGAAATTTTTCTAAAAAAAAATTAATATTTTTTTGTGCTTCTAACAGAGGTTTTAAATCTTTTTTTTCATCATCAATTTGTTCAAAATGAATAATCGATATAAGATAATATGCATATATTACATTTTTATCTGATGGATAGGTTTTTAAATATCTTTCTAAATTTTCTAAAGCTTCTGTGTAAAAGTTAATCCCGTACAAAGAAAAGCTAGACATAATTGCCGATTTTGCAGCCAAATCAATATTAGTAAAATTTAATTCAGCTTCTGAAAATTTTTTACTAGCGAAAAAATAATCTCTTCTATCAAATGCCTCTAAAGCCTCTTTGTAAGTGTTATAAGCATCGATCTTCACTGTTGGTTTATAATCAAGATCCTTTTTTCCACAAGACTGAATAAGGATTGATAATGTGAGTAATAAGATTAAAAAATTACGCATAATCTTATTAATATCATAACAAATAAAATTAATATATTTTATTTTAAGTTAAGCGTTAACTGCTAATTTTGTATAATTACTTAAATTTTTTTTTGAAATAGCATCTTCATTATTTTTAGAATATAATTTTATAAAATTGGAGCTTAATAATTTTCTAAGAAACATGTTTGTTAGCTTATGTCCACCTTGATAACATTTTACACTTCCTTCAACCCTGAATCCAGAAAGAAAAAAATCACCTGCTAAATCTAAAATTTTATGATTCACAAATTCTTTGTTATTTCTTAATCCGTTTACATTTAAAATTTTATCTTTAGCAACTACAACTGCGTTATCTAAGGAGCCTCCTTTTGCTAATCCATTTTTTTTTATTTTTTCTATATCTTCGAATAAGCAGAAAGTTCTTGCTTCTATAATTTCATCTAAATTATCTGTTTGAAAGTTAATTATATTTCTTTGGTTTCCGATAATTTTATTATTATAATCAAGTTGAAAATCTACTTCTAGAGATGTTTTATTTGGTTCCAAAGATATTTCTCTTTCTCCGTCTATTAATTTTATTTTTTTCAAAATTCTCAGGTATTTTCTCTTGCTATTTTGTTTTTTAATTTTTGTTTTATTTATTACTTTTAAAAATTCTTTAGAAGATCCATCCATTATTGGAATTTCTTGAGAATTTATTTCTACTAAAGCATTATCAATTCCAGATATATAAAATGCTGCTAATAAATGCTCTACTGTTGATACTTTGACACCATGTTTATTTTCTAAAGTCGTGCACAATACGGCTGAAGAAACATTTTTGTAATTTGCTTTGATCAAATTATTATCTTTTAAATCAACTCTTTTAAAAATCACTCCTTGGTCTTCTTCACCTGGTAAAATTGTGATTTTTGAAATTTTACCCGAATGCAATCCTTTACCAACAAATATGATTGGTTTAGCTACTGTTTTTTGATAAATTTCTTTCATGAACTATTTTTATAGTGAAAATGTGATTAGATCTTAAGACAACTATTATTACTAAAAATAACAGGTATTAACCAAATAAACTCTCAAAAAATCGAGCTACCAGGGATTTTTTAGATTTAGTTACAGGAATTGCTTCTTTTTTCCAACCAAAGTGAACAAGTCTATCTGCGGTTTTAATCAAATTTTCACTAGATAAATTGTTTGAGAGTGTAACTTTTATTCTATTATTAAATGAAAAAATCTTTTTGAAAGTATCTTTCAAACATTCATTATCAAATTCATCGTTAATATCTAAAAAAAGGAATTTTATTTTATTGTCATAATATCTAAAATTAATATTTTTAAAGATTATTATCTCAGAAATTTCTTCAATCCTGGCCAAGATGATTTCATAAATTAGTTTTTTTTTAATCTTTATATAATTAGTCTCTTCAAAGAAATCTTTTTCAATTAACTCCTCACTGGATAAATTATTAAATTGAGTTTTATTTAAAATTTTTTTTATAGTATTAATTTTAAGAGATGTAATTTTTGATATGTCTTTAAGTATTATTTCAGATCCAAATTTAAAATTTTGTTCATGTTTAAGAGAAGCGTTTTCAAAAAAAAAAATTTGAGAGTCTTTTTTATTGATTCTGATTTGAAAAAATGTTTCTAAATTTTTGTGCTCATTGCTTATATAGGCTCCAATAACAAAGTTTTTTAACAAGATTTTTTTTAATTTTAAATTACAATTAGCAAAAGCATTTTTTAAATTTTTGTAATCACTTGTATTTATGAGTGAAAAGGATAACTCATGAGAATAAAAATCTCCGAACAACCCTATTGGTAAATTATCGAGTTTTTTATAATCTAAAATATATTTTGAATTAAATATATGAATTATTGTTTTTTTCTTTTCAGTATTATCTACATAAGCCTTCAATGAATTTATAATATAAGTAATATTTTCTCTCAATATCTGAGATCCATTTAATTTTTTATACCCAGATAAATTAATATTTGTGGAGTCAAGGTTATCTATAATTAGTGTTAATTCTTTAAATGTAAAATTTAGTTTTTGTTCAATATGATAAACATTTTTTTTAATTGAATTAAAAAATTTATTAAAATCTGAAATTCTATTATTATCAATGCAATTAATTAGTTCTTTAAATTTATAAATAATTTTTAAATTATTTTGTTCATTACGTTCTGCTGCAACAAAAATAATATTTGATTTACTTAACACTAAATAAAGAACTGGGGAAAAATTTTCCATAATTATTTTATTACTATTTGATTTTCTATTCTATAATCAAAAATTTTATATTTATTAAAATTATGATTATTAATTAAATCTAAATAGTTTTCCAAACTTTTTAAGTAATTCTTAATAGGTAGTTTTATCAATTTTTTATTATTGATTTCAATATCCCACCTATTTGATTCATAAAAAATATACTTTTCAATTAAATTTATAGGAAAGTTTATTTTTCTAAGATCGTTATAAAAATCTCTAAATTTATCCTTGCTCCCAAGTACTAATGGTAAATTATCATAATCTTGTATGGAGACAAATTCAATTAAATCAATTTTGTCACTTAGATAATATTTTTTTTTTTTATCAAATATAATTGCGATAGGTTTTTTTTCAAAAATTTCGATTTTTAAAGTATTTGGATATATTTTTTTTATTTTAAAGCCTTCTATAAAACTATTATTTGTTAACACTTTTTCGATTTTTTTATGGTCTAAAAAAAAAAGATTTTTATTATAAATTGAAGATAGTGACTTCTTAATATCTTCCTCACTCACTAAAAAATTATTTTCAATTTTTATTTTACTTAAGTTAAATTTTGAAATGACAACTTTTTGTTGCGAGGTAATTGTTGTCAATAATACTAATAGTATTAATGATATCAATACTTTTTTTTTCATCTATTAACACTTGCGTCTAATAGAATTTTTTCGACTAAATTTTCAAAGCTCAAACCCATATATTTTGCAATTTCAGGGACTAAAGATAAGCTTGTCATACCTGGTTGTGTATTAATTTCGAGTAGATAAAACGTATTTTCATAAAATTTAAAATCTGATCTAGTAACTCCTCTACAGTGAAGGGCTTTATGTGTTTTTTTTGCAATTTTTAAAACTTCGTTATATTTATTTTTTGATAATTTAGCTGGCATCACATGTTTGGTCTTTGCCTTTTTTGTATATTTAGCTTTATAATCATAAAATAATCTTTTTGGAATAAGTTCAATTGCACCAAGTGATTTTCCATTTATAACTGCAACCTGAACCTCTTGCCCGGCAATGTATTCCTCTAATAATATTTCTTCGTATTGTTTTAAAAGACGTTTAATTGATTTAAATAATTTAGCTTTATTCTTACAAATCTCTACACCTAAACTAGATCCTTCATTGTTAGGTTTTGCTACAATAGGTAAATTAATTTTTTTATTTTTAATTAAATTTTCTATTTTTTTTTTTTTATAAAGAGATTTATTTACTAAAATAAATTTTGGAGTTTTAATATTATTTTTAATGAATACTTTTTTTGAATAGGCTTTATTCATTGCATTAAAAGAACTAACTACTCCAGAGTGAGTGTAAGGAATCTGCAAATATTCAAAATAACTCTGAGCGATTCCATCCTCTCCATCTCTTCCATGTAATGCATTAAAAATTACATCTATTTTTTTTTTATCAATAAAATTGAAACTTTTAAATTTAGGATCAAATGATGAAACTTTATATTTTTTTTTTTTAAGAGCTTTTATACAAGCCCTTCCGCTCTCTAAACTAACGGTTCTTTCTCCTGACGTTCCACCTAAAACTACTAAAACATTTTTAAATTTTTTTTTATTCACCAATAATTTTAACCTCTAGTTCTAAATTTACTCCAGTTTTTTGCAAAACCTTATTTTTTACTTTTTTGATTAAATTTTCAATATCTGAAGATTTAGCGTCACCATTATTTACAAAAAAATTACAATGTTTATTTGAAATACTTGCTTCACCCTCACTAAGATTTTCGCAACCTGCTTCTTTGATCAACATCCAAGCTTTTCGCGTTTTGCTAATATTTTTAAATGTACTTCCACAAGTCTTTATTTGACTTGGTTGCGATAATTTTTTTCTTTCAATAAAATTATTTTGTTTTTTCTCTATTTCATTTTTTTCACTTATTGAGCCTTGAAATTCAGCTGATGTAATAATCAAATTATTTGGTAAATTAGTTCCTCTGTAAAAAAAATTTATATCCTTTTTTTTAACTTTAATTTCAGTGAGAGTGTTTATATCAATTGCACTGATTGATAATAAAATTTTTGAAATATCATTATCATAACATCCACTGTTCATTACAATAGCGCCCCCAATTGATCCTGGTATACAAGATAAGAATTCAAAATTGCTAATATTTTTGTCCTTAGCGAAGTTAGCCACTTTACGATCAAGAGTAGATGCACCAACCTCCAAAATCTTATCTCCTATTAATTTTGTATAAGAAAAACTTTTTCCTAATTTTATAACTGCTCCTCTAACACCGTTATCTCTAAAAAGAATATTAGAACCTGCGCCTAAAATTGTAGTTTTTAATTTTTTTTTTTTTGTTTCATAAAGAAATTCGATTAATTGATTTTTATCTTTAGCTTTATAAAAGAAATCTGCTTTTCCGCCTAGATTAAACCAACTGTAATTTGAAAGATCAACATTTTTAGTTAGATTGTCTTTAAATTTTTCTAGAAAATCTATAGTAGTATTCATAATGAAAATTTTAGTTCTCCTATCCATTTAGAAATTAAACCTGCACCCATACCTATAATTATTTCATCATTAATTAAATTTTTCTTCAAGTATTTGCATAACTCTATTTCGTTCTTAGCAATAATTACTTGTGTGTTTGAATTTTTGGAAATTGATTTTGCAAATTTATAATGATCATAATTTAAATTTTTCTTTTCTCCAGCTGCATATAATGGACATATGATTACCAAACTTGACTTGCTGAAACATTTTGAAAACTCTTTTTTTAAAGATGTAACTCTGGAATATCTATGAGGTTCAAAAATACTAACAATCTTTCTTTTGGGATTTACATTATAAACTCCATCTAAAATTGAGCTTATTTCAGTTGGGTGATGGGCATAGTCATCATAGAAATCGTTTTCATTTTTTGTAAAAATTTTTGTCATTCTTCTTTGAACACCTGAAAAGTTTTTTAATGATTTTTTTGCTATATTTAAATTTGCACCTAAATTGTGGCACAATATAAAAGCTGCGGCGGCATTCAGGGCGTTGTGCTTACCAAGTAATCTTACATTAATGTTTTTTATATTTTTTTGCTTATTATCTTTATCCTTAAAACTTAAATTAAAAGAAGTACTATCAAGATTATATTTTATTTTTTTTAATTTATATTTAGCATTTTTATTTTCACCGTAAGTTAATATATTTTTATTTTTGATTTTATTAAGAATTTTTCTAATATTGATACTATCTAGACAAATTATTGACTTTCCTGTAGGTGGAGTTTTATTAATAAATTCTATAAATGAATTTTCTAAATTTTTATAATTTTTATAGAAGTCTAAATGCTCATAGTCAATATTAGTTACTATCGAGTAATTTATTGGTAATTTTAAAAAACTTCCGTCTGACTCATCTGCTTCTAGTATTGCCCAATCGCCTTTTCCGAGTTTAGCATTACTTTTAAAAGAATTAATCACACCTCCATTGATAATAGTTGGGTCTAAATTTTGATCAGATAAAATTTTTGAAACTAAAGAAGTTGTTGTGGTCTTACCATGAGATCCTGTAATTATGATATTTTTTTTCAAAGATACAATATCCGCTAAAACTTCTGCTCTTGAGTAAATTGGAATTTTATTTTTTTTTGCATATTTTAATTCAGTATTATTATTTTTGATAGCTGAAGATTTTACTAAAATAGTTACTTTTTTTAAATTATTCGAAGAATGACCAATAAATATTTTTATTCCTAATTTTAAACAGCTAGCAGTATTTTTATTTTTATTTAAATCGCTGCCTTGAACTCTAAAACCCATATTTTTCATAATTTGAGCAAGTCCACTCATCCCAATGCCGCCAATTCCAACAAAATGAATTATATCTTTATTGCCTAAATTAATTTTTATCATTTATAATTTTTTCTATTTGATTACTCAAATTTTTAAAGATTTCTTTGTCAGAATATTGTTTTTGATTAGATAAAATTTTTTCGATTAACGATTTATCATTATAAATTGAGTTGATTAAATTATATAATTTAAATTTTATATCTTTTTCTTCTAATAAAAACCCACAGCCTTTATTTTGATAGAACTCAGCGTTTTTGTATTGATGATTATCTGCTGATGTCGGTAAAGGAATAGAAATGAAAGGAATTCCTACATTAACTAATTCACCCAAAGCTGAGGCACCAGACCTTGTAATAACTAAATTTACTTTAGAGTAATAATCTATAATTTTATTTGTAAAATTAAAAATATTATAATTTATTCCATTTTTTTCATAAAATTCCGATAATTGCTCATTTTGATTTTTTTGGCATTGCTGATAAACTTTAATTTTTATATTAATATTTTTAAGTCTAACAAAAATTTCTGGTAATTGTTCAGCGAAAATTTTAGCCGCTTGGCTTCCTCCAAGCACTAATATTTTAATACCATGAATAATATTATTGTTATTGCTAAATATTTTTAAGTTGATTATCTCTTCTCTAACAATATTCCCAATTTCATAAATTTTATTATTATATTTATTAGAGATACCTACTAATTCTTTGTACGAGACAAATATTTTTTTTGCATAGGGTAGCAAATATTTGTTTGCTTGACCGATAATCAAATTATTTTCATAAATAATAAATTTAATTTTCAATATTGAAGCTGCGATACAAATTGGAAACGAAGAATACCCTCCCATACCAAAAATTACTGTGGGTCTATTAAAAATTAAAAAAATAAAGGATTTTATTAATGCATAAAAAACTATTGAAATAGAAATTAATAATTTAAAAATATTATCTTTTACTAAAGGGGATGATGGCATTACTTTTAAATTTAGTTCTTTGTAATTTTTAAGATACTTAAGACCTCTCTTATCAGTTATTATATTCACGTTGTATTTTTTGTTAATTAAATATTTAGCTAAACTGTAAGCAGGAAAAATATGGCCGCCAGTCCCTCCAGTAGTAATTAATATTTTTTTTTTAATCATATAAATAAGATTTATGTTTAGTATAATTTAAAACTAATCCAGCTAAAATCGCACTTCCAATAAGAGATGAGCCTCCATAACTCAGAAATGGTAGTGTCATACCAGTAGTTGGTAATAAATTAGTATTCACGCCAGCATGAATAAAAGTTTGAAATATTAATAAAGTTGTTAATCCTATTAAAGAGATTTTCAAGAATTGATTGTCTTGATTAAAACAATTTTTGATAATTCTGAATGAAATATATAAAAAAACTATTAAAATCATAATTGAAACTAATGATCCAAACTCTTCAGATATGACAGCAATCACATAATCCGTATGAGCCTCGGGAACACTCTCTTTTAAAATACCCTCTCCCATTCCCTGGCCTGTTAGACCTCCTAATTTTATAGCATCTAAAGCTGAAGAAGATTGAAATTTATCTCCCTGACTTGGATCAAAAAAGGTTATTAAACGATTAATTATATATCCAAATTTTTCTGGAAAAAAAAATAGCAAAGAACTTATTGATATAAGAAAAATTATAAATAAAAAAAATAATTGTAATATGCTGACTCCTGAAATGAAAACAACTGCAATCCAGCTTCCAATCAATAATATTGATTGTCCTAAATCTGGTTGGTCAATTAATAAGATTAAAATTGAAGTTAAAATCGTAAAACTTAAAAAATATTTTAATTGTATATTATTAAATTTTTCAAAAGTAAATATTTTTACTGTAATCAATATAAAAAAAGGTTTTAATATTTCAATAGGCTGTAATTTGAAAAAGTATAGACTTAACCACCGTTTAGCCCCTTTAACTTCTACACCAATAATTGGTACTAATGCTAACAAGATAAATGAAAAAATAAACAAAGGTAATACAAGTTTAATCAATAAATTTGTTTTTATAAAAGAGATTGTTATCATAATTGCTAGAGCTAAAAATGTAAAAATTAGATGTTTCGTAAAAAAAAAATAATAATCTTTGTTAAGTCTTTCGCCAGCAAGAGAAGATGTTGAGGAAAAAGAAAAAAATAAACCTAAAAAAAATAGTGTTAAAAAACAAAATAAAATTTTTTTATCTATACTTCGCCAATAATTTATAAATAAAAATTTAAATGTATTTTCTTGCATATATTTTGCATAATTTTTTAAATTCTTCACCTCTTTCTTCGAAATTTAGAAATTGATCAAATGAAGCTGCGGCTGGACTTAACAGAATAAATTTTTTACTATCTTTTTGAGTTTTAATATCTTTTAAAATTTGAATAATTGAGTTTTTCAAATTTTTAGTAATAGAAAAAACTAATTTACCTTTTAACTGCCGCTTAAAAAAATTAATATTTTTGCCTATAAGATAACATTTGGTAATATTTTTTTTATATTGAGTGAAATTTAATTCATCTCTTTTTTTTGGAAGCCCCCCTAATATCCAATAAATATTCTTAATACTCGATAATGCAAGTTGAGAAGCTTTAAAAGTGGTTGCTTTAGAGTCGTTTATAAACACAATATTTTTTTTTTTAAAAAAAATTTCAAATCTATGAGATAATCCCTTGAACGATTTCATTGTATTAATAAAAAACTTTTCTTTAATTTTTAATAGTTTTGAAAAAGTATATATAAAGCTCATATTTTCATCATTTATATCTGAATTTAAATAATCATTATTGATTTTAAATTTTATCTTTTCATATTTTTTTCTTTGAGGAATTATCAGTTTACTTAAAAAATTTTTCTTATCGAAATTTTTTTTAAGACGTTTATTTACAATTGCAAAATGGTTTTTACTTTGTAGATTAAATATTTTTAATTTTGAATTTAAATAATTTTTCATGTTACCATGCCAATCTAAATGATCATTAGTTAAATTTAAAAAGAAAGAATAATCCGGACAAATAAATTTTGAATGTGAAAGCTGAAATGATGAAGCCTCTATAATTATAAAATCTTTTTTAGAATTTTTTAAATTTAAAATAGGTTTCCCAATATTGCCTCCTATTGAACACTTAAATTTATTTTTCTTAAGAAGGTGTTCAAGTAATTTACAAGTTGTAGATTTCCCATTTGTACCGGTTACTACAATAGTTTTAGCTTTGAAATCTGATAAGTAAAATAAATCTATATCTGTAATTATTTTTTTTTGGAATTTTTTGAGATTATTATTTTTAAGTAAAGTAATTCCTGGAGCTAAAACAATATAATCAACCTCGCAAAGGGTTTTTTTTAAATTCCTTGACCTGTATTTTTTTAATAAATTTTTTTTTTTATCATCCCATACCTTGAAATTTTTTATTTTATTTTTCAAAAAAAACGAAACTACAGAACGTCCAGATATTCCCAATCCATATACAAGAAACGATAGTTCTTTTAATTTTGGTTTTACGAACATTATTATCTTAATTTTAATGTTGCTAACCCAATTAATGCTAAAATAATAGCAATTATCCAAAATCTAATTACAATTGTCGACTCAGCCCAACCCTTTTTTTCAAAATGATGGTGTATAGGTGCCATTTTGAAAATTCGTTTTCCAGTAAGCTTGAATGAAACCACCTGGATGATAACAGATATTGTTTCTAGAACAAATAAACCTCCAACAATTGCCAAAACAATTTCATGTTTAACAATAATTGCTATGGCAGCTAAAGAGCCACCTAAAGAAAGCGACCCTGTATCTCCCATAAAAATTTTTGCTGGTGGCGCGTTATACCATAAAAATCCAAGGCAGGATCCTACGATTGATCCACAGAAGATAGAAAGCTCACCCACATCAGGAATATATTGAATCTGCAAATATTCAGAAAAAATTGTATTTCCCACAACATATGAAATTAAAGTAAAGGAGATCGCGACTAACATCACTGGCACAGTAGCTAAACCATCCAAACCATCAGTTAAATTAACTGCATTAGATGATCCAATAATTACAAACAATCCAAATGGAATAAAAAATAGACCCATATGCCATATTAAATTTTTAAAAAATGGAAAATAAAGATTGTATAAATACGCATGGCTAGTGTATTTTATTAAAATTGTAAGTGTAACTATGCCTATTATTATTTGACCAAGAAATTTGTACTTTGATTTTAATCCTCTTGAATTTTTGAATTTAATTTTAAGTATATCGTCTAATAGTCCTAGAGCTCCTAAGGATAAAGATACAAAAATTAAAGTCCAAACATAAACATTCTTTAAATCCGCCCAAAGAAGTGTGCTAAAAATTATTCCGATTATTATGATTACCCCACCCATTGTCGGAGTTCCAGATTTTTTTATTATATGATCTATTGGTCCATCTTGTCTTATTGGTCCTGAAATCATTTTTTCTGAGAATAACTTTATTAAAGGGCCGCCAATGATAAATACTATAACTAATGATGTGACTACGGATAATCCAGTTCTAAAAGTAAGATATTTAAAAACATTTAAAAAAGTAAACTGCTCAATTAGTGAAGTTAATAAATTAAATAACATCTATAAACCTTTTTTTATAATTTTTTTACTAAAATTATTTAGACCTGTTGCGTTTGATCCTTTAATCATCAAAATATCATTATGTGATATTACTCTACCTAAGGTAAAATCAATATCTTCATCATTTTGCAAAATATTTCCTCTTTTTTCTTTTATAAGGTGTTTATATGTGAAAATTGTTTTTTTTCCTTTAACGAATACTTTGTCTATATCAGAGTTGTTAATAACTTTAGATAGTTCCATATGATATTTTTTTGACTTTGAGCCTAATTCTAGCATGTCCCCTAGTAGCAAATATTTCTTGAATTTTTCTTTTTCGATAGAGTCAAATTTTTTAATAGCGGTCTTAACTGATAATGGATTAGCATTATAACTTTCATCAATTAATTTGAATTTTTTATTATATCTTGATATTAAATGTTTTTTTCCTCTTCCATCTGAGGGATAAATATTTTTAAAATTTGATTTTATTTTGTTTAAGTCCAATTTTAAGTCATTTAGTAATGCTATTGACGCAAGCACGTTATAAATATTTAAATCTCCGATTTGAAATTTTAATATCTTATTTTGAATATTTACAATGATTTTTGAGGAGTTTTTATTTTTAATAATTTTTTTAAGATAAACATCTGCCTTTTTATGCACTCCGAAAGTCAAAATTTTTAATTCATATTTTTTTGCTTTTTTGTAAAAAAAACTAAAATACCTATCGTCTTTATTTAATATAATAGTTCCTCCAGTTTCAATTTTTTCTATAATTTCTGATTTAGCTTCAGCTATCCCTTGGGTATTTTTAAAGTTTTCAATATGTGCCTCACCTACATTTGTAATAATTCCAACATGAGGTTTGATAAGCTTAGTTAAATTTCTTATTTCTCCAGTTTTACTCATTCCAACTTCAAAAACTCCGAAACGGTTATTACAACTCAAATTAGATAAACTAATAGGAACACCTAAATTATTATTAAAAGACTTTGGTGAGGAGTGAGTGCTTCCGAACTTTTGCAATAGTCCTTTTGTCAAATCTTTAAGTGATGTTTTACCAGCACTTCCAGTGATTGCAATTATTTTTGAAAAGGATAATTTTCTTTTAAGCCTAGCAAATTGATTTAAAACAATAATTGGGTTTTTAATTTTTATAATTTTTTTGTTATGTGTTTTAGATAAGTTTGTAAGAATAACTCTTGCACCTTTTTTAAGTGCCTTTTTAATAAATTGATTTCCATCTGTTTTATTTCCTTTAATTGCGAGAAATAAATCATTTTTTTTTATTGTTCTGGTATCGATAGAAAGGCCATTAAACTTTAAAGATCTCTTTTTTTTTAAAATCTCTCTCAAAATTAATTCGTTTTGAAGAGAATTTTGTTTTGCTTTTTTAAATAATTCTTTTTTAATTTTGAGATTTTTAACGACTTTTTTATCCGATATATAAATGATTTTGTTTTTATAAACTTGTTTTTCTTCATGACCTTTACCCGCTATAAGAATTATTTCTTGCGGTCTTGCATTTTTAATTGCCATTTTAATTGCCGAAAGTCGGTTTCCAATATTAAATGTTTTATTTTGAGAAATATATTTAGAAAGTTCTTTTCTTATTTTTTTTGGGTTTTCATTTCGTGGATTATCATCGGTTATATACACTGTTTTACAATAATTATTAGCTATCTTAGCCATAAAAGGTCTTTTTTTTTTATCTCTATCGCCGCCACAGCCAAATACTAAAGATATTTTATCTCCATATTTTTTTTTTAAAAATCTTAATGTTTCTAATAACGCATCAGGAGTATGTGCATAATCAACAAATACTTTGATATTATTCGGGAACTCTCTAACTAATTCAAGTCTTCCACTTACTTCCTTAAGTTTTTTTATTAATTGATAGACTGATTTATCTTTTAAACCACATAACTTTGTAGCTAAAATAGCCATAGCAAGATTCTTTAATTTAAAATCACTTGTTTGTATTGATAAAATATTTTTAATTTTTTTTATCTCTCTGCGAATTTCAATAATTTTCAAATTTCTTTTTTGAGCTATTTTTTTTAATTGATTAAATGGATTAATTTCTTTATCAGAAATTATTTTTGATTTTTGACTTAAAATTTCTTCAAATAATATCAATTTTGCATTTAGATAACGCTGCATTGTTTTATGATAATCTAAATGATCTAAGCTAAAATTAGTAAAAATTGCTCCTTTGAATTTAATATTATGTAGTCTTTTTTGATCTAATCCATGGCTTGATGCCTCTATAATTACATTATCAATTTTTTTTTCTTTTAAAAAATTTAAATATTTATGGAGAAAAATTGTATCGGGAGATGTGAGATTGGTCTTAATAACTTTATTATTATATTTAATTCCTAAAGTTCCTACAGAAGCAGCAGGTATTTTTTTTAATCTCATTATTTGGTAAAAAATATCTGCAACAGAAGTTTTACCATTTGTGCCAGTAACAGCAATTATATTTCTAGGTTTTAAATTGTAAAACTTGGAAGCTACTTCACTTAAGAGTGTTCTAATATTTTTAGTTCTAATTATAAAAATATTATTATATTTAAACTTGAAATTTTTTGAACAGACAACTACCGTAGATCCTTTGGAAATAGCTTCTTTAATAAAATTTTCTCCATTCGACTTACTTCCTTTTATAGCAAAAAAAATAAAATTTTTCCTAACGTCATTGCTATTAGTGGCAAGGCCATCAATAATAATATTTTTTTTCTCAATAGGAATTTTATTAATTAAATTTTTCAACAACATTCTGCGGAATAAATTCTTTGTTATTTATGGCTAAAATTGGCCCAATTTTTTCTATTATTTTGCCTGTCACATAAACCGAATTCCAGCCAGAAGTGTTATAGGGTGCTTTTGTTTTAATACCTCGATAGTTGTAAATTAAATCACTATTTAATTGCGGGTTTTCTAGCATTACTAACAAAGTGTACTTGGGTTTATAAGAAGGAAATATTGATATAAAAGTGTTAATTCTATTTTTTTTATCGCCATAACTTTCTGCTGTACCTGTTTTTCCGCCGACGTAGTATCCATCTTTATCAGCTAAACTAGCTGTTCCATATTTGCTACTAACAACTTTTCTCAAAATATTTGTTATTTTATTACTAGTGTTAGCAGAAATTATAACTTTTGACTCTGCATCTTTTGTCTTTTTAATCAAAGTTGGAGTTATCAATTTTCCACCATTAATCATTGAAGCATACAATGCTGTAGCTTGAAAAGGTGTTGTTGTAATACCATGACCAAATGAAATAGTTTCTAATTTACATTTATCCCAATTCAATTCGTGAGGTATTCCAACTTCCTCCAATTCAACATCGGGGCTTTCTACCAATTTTGTTTTATTTATGAAATCTTTAAATTTACTTTCACCAATTTTTTTAGATAACACAACTGCACCTAAATTAGACGACCTTACTAAAATTTCCTCTACAGTTAAATCTTTAGGGTGTTCTTGCATATCAGTAATTTCATGAATTGAGCACTTAATTTTTTTGGGTATATCTTTAATAATTGTTTTTGTTTTTACTAGTTTATGTTCGAGGGCTAACGCAACTGTAAAAGTTTTAAAAATAGACCCTAGTTCGTAAACACCTTTGGTAATTTTATTTATAAATTTTTTGTCTTTGATATCTAATCTTTGATTAATATTAAAATTAGGTAATGAAACTAAAGATATAATATCTCCGTTATTGACATCAAGTAACAATGCTCCACCGCCAGTTGCGTTGAACATTTCAATGCCATGATTTAATTCTTTATCAATTATGTATTGTATATTGCTATCTAAAGTTAATTTTAAAGGTTTGTCTTGAAGTAGCTGGTCTTTTAATTCTTTATCAAAGTATTTTTCAATACCTGATATACCATAATTATCATAATCAACCTGTCCAATAACATGGCTAAATAAATTTCCATGTGTGTACATTCTTGCCTGAAATGGTTCAAACTTAATTGCTTTTTCACCAAGAGACCAAAGCTTATTTTTTTCAACATGATTAATTCTTTTTTTTATACGGAAGTACTTATCTTTACTTAATTTTTTTTTAATTTCTTCAATAGGTAACTCTGGAAAGACTAAACGTAATTTAATTAAAAATTTTTTTTTATCTTTTACTTGCTTCGGATCGATAGCTGCATGAAAAGTATTTATATTTCTTGAAATTATTACATCATTTCTATCAACTATATCCCTGCGTAATAAAGAAAATGTTTTTTTTTGTTCTTGTAAATTAAAAAAATCTTTTTTATTTAAAGATATAAAAATAATTTTTATTGAAAAAATTAAAATTAAAGAAAAAAAGAAAAAGAATAATATGTAAATTCTATCTTGTAAATGACTTGATTTATTGAATATTTTATTTTTTTTATTTGTTTCGAGGTAATCTTCAAAATAAAAACTTATTTGATTTATATTTTTATTTTTTTTTGAATTTTTTTTCATTTAGATTTTCAAGATTGGACAAATTATTTTGCATATTCGTAAAATCAGTAATGTTGAGGAATAGTCTTGAGGATTCAATAGATCTATAATCATTAAATCCAATCATATTCAACCTTTCTTCTATTTCAGCTGGTGATGTTAAATAATAAAATTCTAATTGAGCTTCACTTTTATTTTTTTCTAGTGATGTAATTTTTGTATTTAAAATCAAAATTTTTTTTTCTATTACTCTAGTTTTATTTTTAATAGTAGACGTTAAAATTAAGAAGGTAATAAATAATGATATTGAAATTATAAATTTTGTTTTAAGCATTTATAGCTTCCAAATCTAAATATTTTTTAAATTTTTTCACTAAATCCATTGGATATTGAAATTTATTTTTACTTCTAATTGCAAACCTTAGCTTTGCTGAACGGGATCTACTATTTTTACTTATTTCTATTTTCGATGGTCTAATAACCTTATTTTTATATTCATTAAATAAAGGTTGTTCAAAATCTGAATTTTCTGGAAAATATCTTGATGGTTTAGACTTGTTCTTCGAAAAATTTGAAAAAAAGTATTTTATAATTCTATCTTCAATAGAATGAAAACTAACAACTAAAATTTTACCACCTGGTTTTAATTTTTTTGTGGCATATACTATACCATTAACTAATTCAGTAACTTCTTTATTAACAAAAATTCTAAGTGCTTGAAAAGTTCTAGTACACGGGTTTATTTTATTTGAATAATTTTTTTTTTTACTATTTTCTATTATTTCTACTAAATCGGATGTATTAGAGATTTTTTTTATTCTTCTCTGTTTCACGATACTTTTTGCAATCTTAGATGCTTCCTTTTCCTCGCCTAGAATTTTGATTACTAATTTCAAATCAATTTCACTTAAATTATTAATAACGTCTAGTGCTGAAATATGATTTAGACCCATGGACATATCTAAGGTTTTTGTTGATTTGAATGAAAAACCTCTATCTAGATCGTCTAGCTGTAAAGTCGATAAGCCTAAATCAAAAATAACCACGTCAACACTTTCACATAAAATATTATCTAATTGACTAAATTTGATTGGATAAAACTTAAATCTTTTGGGAAACTTTTTCTCAAGGTTTTTAGCTATTAAAATAACTTTATTATCTCTATCGATCGCTTGCAGACTGGTATTAGGATACTTTAATATTTCCTTGGAATACCCTCCACCGCCAAAAGTGCAATCAAGAAATTTTCCTCCATCCGAGGGTGAAGATATTTTTAAAACCTCATTTAACATCACTGGAAAATGGGATAATTCCAGTGATGTGGTTTGGTTGGTCATTATTCAAATATACAATCATTAAAACTTTTGTTTTCTCAAAAATGCAGGAATTTCAAAGTCCTCGTCTTCATTTATGTCTTGATCAAAAAGTTCCTTTGTTTCCCCAAGTTCTGCTTTATTCTTTTCAAATTCTTCATCTGATTGATAACTTTGATCTTCAGCAAATAACCTAGGCATATGCTCCTCCTCATTGTCCACTGACATTTCAGAGGAAATTTCATTATCTTCTAACTTGTTATTTTCTATATAAGAAGCACTTTCAATTGAAACTCCGGTTGGGAAATTGCTTGAAGTTTTTTCATTGAAGCTTGAAATATTCACCGAATTTTCATTTTCTATAATTTTTTCGATATTTTTTAAAGAATTTTTTTCACTTTCTTCTTTTAATTCGTAACTCTCATCAAGTTTGAGAGCATTAGCACCATCCACAGAATTAAAAGTGCTATTTTCAACTCTAGAATTTTGAGAAAATAAATTTTCAGAATATCCTGTATTTCTATTTTGAATACGAGAAAACATGTTCAGAACCGTTTTGTTTTCAGCAATATGACCATCAAGTGCTGTTGCGACTATAGATACTCTTATCTTGCCAGTCATATTTTCATCTTTTATTGCTCCAAAAATAACTTCAGCATCTGAGTCTACTTCGGCTCTTATGGTATTAACCGATTGGCTGACTTCAAATAATGTAAGATCATTTCCACCAGTTATATTAATTAATAGGCCTTTTGCGCCTTGGAGAGTATATTCGTCAATTAATGGATTATTAAGGGCAATTTCGGTAGCAGATTTAGCTCTATTTTCTCCTTCAGCTTCACCTGTTCCCATCATAGCTTTACCCATAGAACTCATTACTGTTTCAACATCGGCAAAGTCTAAATTTATCATTCCAGGTCTTACCATCAGATCTGTAACACTTTGTACTCCATGTTTTAAAACATTATTTGACAAGTTAAATGACTCTTCAAAAGTTGTTGTCTCACTAGCAATTTTAAAAAGATTTTGATTAGGTACAACAATTACTGTATCTAAATGTTTTTTAAATTCTTCTAAGCCATCAACTGCTCTCCTCATTCTTTTAGGGCCTTCATAAGAAAAAGGTAAAGTGGTTACTCCAACTGTTAAAATATTTAACTCTCTAGCTGCTTTTGCTATCACATGAGATGCACCTGTTCCTGTACCACCACCCATTCCAGAAGTGATAAAAACCATATTTGCGCCTTGCATATAGTTGATTATTTCGTCTAATGACTCGTCGGCAGCAGCTTGACCTATATCGTGTTTTGCTCCTGCACCTAAACCTTTAGTTAAATTCATGCCTATTTGAATTTTTGCATGAGCTTTACTCATTTTTAAATCTTGAGCATCAGTATTTACTGCAACAAATTCAACTCCTTCCATACCAGAATTGATCATTGCATTTATTGCGTTACCTCCAGCACCACCAACACCTAAAACTAAAATCCTAGGCTTTAACTCTTTTAATTCTCCTCCACCAATATTTATACTCATAAAAGTTTTCCTTTATTTTCTGATTCCCATTTTAGATTAGATCTATTTTGATAAGCTTTTTTTCTAGCAACAATCTTAAATTTTTCAAAATTTTTTGGCTCCCAAATTTGGAAAGTTTTTCCAAGTCCTACAAATAAAACACAATTTTTTATATTTGCATGATTGAGAAGTTTATCAGATAAGGACACCCTTCCCTCTGTATCAAACTGTAAATTTTCACTCTCAGATAATATTGAAGTAGCAAAAAAATCTCTTTTTTCCTCAAAAGGATTTAGTGAGTCAATTGTATTAGAGAGTTTTTCTACTCTATCTTGAGAACAAGCATCTAAGGCTGAATGGTTAAAAGATGGATAAGTAATAAAACCATTATAGCCATTAGAGTTTAGATAGGATCTAAATGTTGCTGGCACTGATACACGTCCTTTCTTGTCTATTTTGTTTTCGAAACTCGATAAAAACATTTTTTACTAAAGCCCTATTAATTAATAAATTTAACAATCTACCCTCCATATTGGGATTTGATGGGATAGTATGGGTTTTTATAAATTAGTCAATAAGTTTGTAAAAATTTAAAAAGTACAAAACATGAACAAAAATTTAAAGAGTTTTGCTAGATAATCTGTAAGCCGGGTTCTGTCATTTAAGATGTCATTTATCTAGGCTTAAGTTTTCACTTAAGCTCAAGCGGTTAACCCAGAAGACTAACTAAAGACTGTTTTTAGTGTCAATACACAATGCCTTCTCTATTTAACCTTGCTCCCAGTGGGGTTTGCCATGCGTTTTTTGTTACCAAAAAACCGGTGAGCTCTTACCTCGCCGTTTCACCCTTGCCTTGATAAGGCGGTTTATTTTCTGTGGCACTATCCCTGAAGTCACCTTCGCCAGTCGTTAACTGGCACTGTGTCTTTACGGAGCCCGGACTTTCCTCTGTTAAGTGAATAACAGCGACAACCCAATTATCTAGCAAAAAACTTTTATTTAATTAATTGCTATTAATCAAGGAATTAGAATTTATGAGTTAAAAAATGGCTAATTTCATAGGTTTTTTGATCCACTATTCCGGTCACATTATTAGGTAAAAAATGCTGCTGAAAAGATCTAATTACTTTCTTATCGTAAATGCTGCTTTTATGAATTTTGAAATATCTATATCCTAATTTTTGTAGATTTCTAAAAAATATGTTTCTTATTTTTTTTTTATTTTTTATAATAATTTTCTTATTAAATCTGTACCATCTACCAAGGTTATTTGTACTTAGTTTTTTCCAAGGAAATTTTTCTCCTGGATCAATTTTTCTTAACGGTGCTATATCTGAGTGACCTAAAAAATTTTCTTTTTTTATTGAATATTTTTTTTTTAAATTTTTACATAGAGTAATTAGACTTTTTATTTGCTTGACACTAAAATTTTGATATCCAAATTGATGGCCTTTATTCACTAGCTCAATACCTATAGATTGGTTATTTAGATTTTTGAATGCCTGCCATTTTGATTTTCCTGCATGCCAAGCTATGTTTTTCTCTTTTACCATTTGAACAATTATGCCTTTTCTATTGATTATGTAATGACAACTAACTTTGAATTTAGGATTTTTAAGCCTTTTAATAGACTCAATTTCAGATTGCATCCCTGTATAATGAATAATAACAAATTTTATTTCATTTTTTTCTCTTTTTTTTTTTGAGAAATTAGGGGAAAAATTTGTTATTATCTTCATATTTCTAAAATTAAGCCAATTTTCTCTAATATTGGCAATTTTAGGCTAAATTTTGTATAGAATATAGTTAAAAAATATATATATAGCGGTTATGCATCTTTTTAAAAATTTAAGAACTATATTTGCTCTTATTCTTCTTGTTTTCTTTACAGCAACTAAAGCTGTAGCGACAGAAGAGTGTTTTGAAGGGGTAAGTAGGTCGATTTTCAAGTTTAATATGGCTTTCGACGATGTAATTTTAGAGCCAGTAGCCAAAGGTTATAATAAACTTCCTGAAGCAATTAGAAATGGAACAAGTAATTTTACATCTAATGTAGCAACTCTTTTATCAATCCCTAACTCTTTACTTCAAGGAAATATGCAACAAGTTGGGCATTCTACGGGTAGCTTCCTTGTTAACT